>NZ_CP043727.1:314010-628020 GCF_009831415.1 Yersinia canariae
CGATTAGGCCGGCCTGGCCGGCACAGCCCTTTAGAGTGTGAAGATGGTCTGATAATGTCGGAATGTGAGTCAGGGAGTCCCTTGCTTGTTGCAGTAGTTCTTGTAGCGATTTTGATAATGTTAGACGAAGTGAGCTGTCGCTCAGATTCAATAATGGTTTGGATGTGGTTATTTGAGGCGTGAGATTAATCCCACGTTCAAGCTGGAATTGTGCTGTCATATCCAGAACTTCAGCGAGTTGGCTGAACGTCACGGGCTTCGAAAGATAGTGATTTATCCCCGCCTGATAAGCCCTTATTTTTTCATCAGGGTTAGTATTGGCACTAAGCGCCGTTATCATGCATTGATTGTCCAAATTAATGGCATCATTACGCCAGCACTGAGTTGTTGTCAGACCATCCATCCCCGGCATGCGAATATCCATCAATACCAGATCAAAATATTGGCCTTGCCCGATACGCAGCGCTATTTCGCCACTCTCTGCCAGCGTAACCTCATGCCCCAGTTGTTTCAGCATCATGCCGGTAATATCACGATTGGTTTCTGCATCGTCGACCAGCAATATACTCATATGCCAAGGTTGTAGTGGGAGATTATGTTGTATCTCAGAATAATCCGTGGCGGCGTATTCCTTATTGCCCAGATACTGTTTCACCTTGCTATATAAACGACCCGGTAAGTAGCATAATTCTTTATCAGCCAAGAATTCTTGTGGCAGATTTAGCGATTTATTGTTCATCGGTTGGCAGGTTATACCCCAGGCAGATAATTGTGCCCGCAATGCTGGCGGGGATGGACAAAACTCACCCTTAAAAGGTATTACGGGGGCGACTCCATTAAATGGCAGAATTAATGAGAAACGGCTCCCTGAGTTGGGTTTGCTATAAAGCGTAATATGCCCCCCCATCATTTTTGCCAAGTTATCTGCAATAGTCAGCCCCAGCCCCGTCCCTTGCCCGTGATCATAAGTTTGAATGAAGGGGCGGAATATTTTCTGCTGGTGCTGTAAATCAATCCCACAGCCGGTATCCTCAACGGTAAAGCAAAGTTGCTGGCCTTTGCGTTCAACCGAAAGGCTAATATGACCTTGCTGCGTAAATTTAACTGCGTTACCCAATAAATTAACCAGAGTTTGCTTTATGCGTTGGCTATCCAACTCAAGTTCTAGTGGTACATCTGAGCTGACATAAGTAGAAAGAACAATAGATTTACTCAAGACCTGGCTGTGAATAGTTAGCATCGACTGATCGAGCAAAGGCAAAAGCGCAGTTTTCTCTTGAGAGAGAGTTAATTGGCCGGATTCAATACGTGAGAAGTCCAAAAGATTGTTGATTATCGCCAGCAATGAATGTGAGCACTGGCGAGCTGTCTCAGCTAACCGATATTGCTCAGTCGTTAGGGGCATATTTTGCAATAACTCGATCGCGCCTAAAGCCCCATTCAACGGGGTGCGGATTTCATGGCTTATCGTGGTCAGATGGATACTTTTACGCTGATTGGCTTGTTCTGCGGTTAATTTTGATTTTGCTAATGCCATGGTGCGTTCTTTTACTTTCATTTCCAATGTGTCGTATTGCTTATTTAAGGTATCCAGCAAACTGTTGTAAGCGCGAGCAATATGGCCTAATTCATCCATTCGTTTAATGGGCAATCGTGGCTCCATAGCTTGTGGCCCGGTGGCCCCAATAATATTGACAAAATTCCATAAAGGGATGGCCAAGTAATATCGCAATAATAAAGAAAGTGCCAAGGTAAGTAACAGTAAAATTGCCAGTGCAAAGGGGAGTTGATGTAATGCCGGTTTGGCCGCCTCCCAAGCAAAACCGACTTGAGGGTAAATCACTAATTGTTGCCAACCAGGGCCTTTTAGCTGAGTTCTTAGTACTAAATAATCGGGTGTTTGCTGCCAACCATCGTGCAATTGGATATTTTTCAGTTGACGAAGAATGTCATATAACTGATTTGAAGGTATATTTTGTTGAGGGACAGGTAATAATCTGCCATCTTTATCCAGCCATAAATTAATATCTCTTCTCTCAACAGACTGATTATCACTCACTAATTCATTTAGTTTTAATGAAAATCCAGCTAATGAACCCATATGGTCACAAGCGGCAACGGAAACATGCCAGCCATTTTGTGGCGTATACGTTGGCATACCCCAAAAAATATTATTGTGGGTAGGGAATATGGGAAGTAGAAGTAGCTCTTTGCGCCGTTGCTTCAAATAATTGTTGGAAACTTCTTGTGGTTTGAATATGGTAATTCCATTACTTCGTTGAATCGTGAAGCTATCAAGATAATAGGTTTGGCCTGCAGTACCATAAGCCTGATTTACTTGGAAATTATGTTTAGACTGCGGAGAGTTACATGTTATTGAGTTGACGAGAGTATTATTTCCCACATTATCATTTTTGTGACTCATGGGAAATCCCCAGCTCATTTGATAATGAGCCTGGCGGTCGATCAGTGCAAGAGCATCCCGTTCCGCACCTTCAAATTGGTAATTGCTTAAATCTGAGCGAAGTGATGCCATATGTGTTAATTCATTCACCAATCGTTGACGCGTATCTTCATATGAAAAAAATGCCGCCATAATAATTGAAATTAGCCAAATAGCCGTTAAGGTCATAGCGAGTAATAGTGTCAATCGAGTGACGAGTGATGATGATTTTTTCATAAAGTCACCTGACTGTTTTTTTTAGTACGCCACAATAAAAATTTGATATCAAGAATTACACTGATTTCATTACTGCTCGTTATAGATTCATTTAATTATGAATAATGAGTAAATCAGGTTTTCACCTTATAACAGATATTTAGGATTGGAGGATAATTAAACTGTGGTATTGCTGGAGTGACAGTTGATGTTAGAAATATTGAAAATGCAGCCTTTAATCAAAGATATTGATTTATCAGATACCCATATTATGTGTTTTACACTAAATCAGATCCCCGCCAAAGCGATGGATTACGATCACTCTCTTTGTATTAGTCTTGTTTTTACTGACAAAAAAATGATATCTCACTCAGTGATTCATTATATTTCTCTCATGTTGGTGGCTCTTGAAGATACGCAGGATTTTGCATTACAGCTTAAGGGCGACTATTGGTGGCTTTGGTACCGATATACTCTCGACGAGAGAAATGACATTGATAATGAGCGGCAAAGATTATCTATTAAGCTTGATAGGATTCATACTGTTATCCAAATGCTCAACTCATTGGTCGCCACGATGAATGCATCTAAAACGCCTCTTTTAAGCAAGTATAAAATAGATGCCAGCAGGATTGTTTTATGAAAGAAATTACTGGTTTTATATTGTTTTTATTTGTATCCCAGGCCGCGGGGAAATCGATTCCTTGGCAAGGCGAACCTTTCTTTATTTATAGCCGAGGGATGGCAGTCACTAGTTTATTGAATGATCTCGGGGGTAACTATGGTATTCCCGTTGTTGTCAGCCCAGAAATAACTGAAAAATTCAGTGGTAAGATTCGGGATAAAACTCCCGAGGAAATATTGTCTGAATTGGCAGGGCTATACAATATCACTTGGTACTATGATGGGGATACTCTTTATTTCTATAAAACTCACGCTATAAAAAGAGAGTTTATATCTCCTGAGGGACTGTCGACGGTAACCTTAATAAAATATCTAAAACAAAGTGGGGTTCCTGAGGGTAAAAATTGTGCAGTACAGGCCATTTCTCGCCTTAATGCCATTGAAGTTACGGGTGTGCCTATCTGTATTGAACGTGTGACTTCACTGACTAAAATGCTTTCTTCACAAGTTCGTAAACAAAATCAAAATAAAGAAACAGTGAAAGTCTTCCAACTAAAATATGCTTCTGCTGCCGACTCTACTTACCAATATCGAGACCAGCAAGTTAAATTACCGGGCTTGGTCAGTGTGCTACGTGAAATGAGTGCAGGTAATCATTTACCTTTGGGGGGAGAAAAAGAGCCAGGGGATACGCCTGTAAGTATGCCACTTTTTTCGGCAGACCCACGGCAAAATGCGGTTATTATCCGTGACCGTCAGTCTAATATGCCACTTTATCGTAGTTTAATTACCCAATTGGATCTGCGACCTGTCCAAATAGAAATTTCGGTAACGATCATTGATGTTGATGCCGGAGATATCAGTCAGCTTGGTATTGATTGGTCAGCATCTACATCCATTGGTGGGGCGGGGATCTCATTTAATAGAGAGGCAGCTCCAAATAATACCGATGGATTCTCTACCGTGATTGGCGACACAGGGAACTTTATGGTTCGCCTGAATGCCTTACAGAAGAACTCACGTGCCAGGGTTTTATCTCGTCCGTCAGTAGTGACCTTAAATAATATTCAAGCTGTGTTAGACAAGAATGTGACATTTTATACCAAGCTACAAGGCGATAAGGTGGCAAAACTTGAATCAATAACATCAGGTTCATTATTGCGAGTCACACCGAGAATGATTGATTCAGATGGTATAAAAGAAGTCCTTCTTAACCTGAATATTCAAGATGGCCAGCAACAGGCACCTATCAGTAGCAGTGAGCCTCTACCTGAAATACAGAATTCAGATATCTCGACCCAAGCTACATTACGCGTTGGACAAAGCTTACTCTTGGGTGGATTCATTCAAGACAAACAAATTGAATCACAAAATAAAATCCCCTTACTGGGTGATATCCCTTTACTCGGCGGATTGTTTCGTAGTACGAATAAGCAATCTCATAGTGTTGTCAGGCTATTTCTAATCAAAGCCGTGCCGGTTAACACAGGGGAATAATATGGCAGTAAAATTCAAGCTTCGGCTATTGAATAGTGAACTCAAGGGCCGAGAACTGACTTTGCCTGAGGGGGAATTTACTCTGGGAGAGTTAGGGTGTGATGTGTTATTGCCATTACCTCGGGGGGAAATATTAACCTTGGTCATCAGCAAAAATCAAATAAGGCTACAGGCACCGGGGGCCATTTGGGTGAATGGCTTGCGGCACGATATGCAGCAACCAGTGCCTTTAAGACAATTGATTGAAACCGCCGGTTTAGCACTGGCCCTTGGTGAGGAAAGTGATGTCTTAAGCGGAATAAAAGTGACTCGGAGAATAAGGTCACGCCTATTATTGTGGCTATCTGTGGTGACATTTTTATTATTGGCACTGTTATTTATCTTTCTATTTTGGTTTACACAGCAGTCGAATCGATTATTTTCTAATCTTCCTCCGACTGTTCCAATGCAATTATCGAAACAGTTAAAAACCGCTACTTTAGAGGGAATAAAAGCGGATTGGTTAGCAGATGGCAGTGTGGCGCTGAGTGGACACTGTGAATCATCCTCTGCGGTTATTCAGTTGCAAAACTTTTTAGTTTCGAATCATGTTGTATTCAGTAATCAACTCGTTTGCGATGATCGGCTCATTGCCAGTGTTAGTGAAGTGCTACATCAATATGGTTATCAAGATATTGAGGTTTATATCGGTAAAAAAAAGGGGAATGTCATACTCCATGGTGCTATTGAGATGGGGGATAAATGGCGAAGTGTGGAGGAGGTATTAGCAACTGTCACGGGGTTAAAAGGCTGGACGGTTATTAATTCTCATGATGGGCAAATTTCACGCTTAGTTGAATGTTTAAAAAAACGGGGGTTATTAGGTTACCTGAGCATGACACAGAGTAATAAAGAGATCGTTATTAGCGGCGTACTGTCGCCCGATCAACAGCAACATCTTAGACAGATGTTGGCGGCTCGTGCTGAGCAACCTGATGCATTTCCGGTGAGATACCAGAATATTCCAGCGGCCGATCAAAGTACTCAACTTCTTCCTGCCGCGATTGTTAGCTATGGCGGAAATAATTATTCAAGGTTTGTACAACTGGCTAATGGGGTTCGTTTACAGCAAGGGGCAGTGTTGGAAAATGGGTATAAAGTTATTTTGATTGGGGAGCAAGGCATCTCTTTATTAAAATCGACTAACTTAGTACAAATACCGATGGATTTTTGAGTATAGGAAATAAATTAATGCGGCATATAACGGAGCTGGAGGATTATATTAAATCCGATCCATCATTAGTTCAGCAAAGAAAAATCTTACTGATAAAAGAAAAATCATTGGTTACCTATCAATTGTCTCTCCAGCAAACACCTGAAGATTATAAATATCTTTATGACATGATGTTAGCATTAGACAGTGCCGAAAAAATTATAGAAACTCTCATTGTTCGCTATAAAAAATGATTTTATTTGTGGTGCTGCTTTTTAAAAGTAATAGCTAAAATATAAAAGATAAATGGCAATTAATAATACAGAATTAATTTAATGGCTCATAAATAGATAAGGCACTATTATATGAATAAAAATGGTCCTATTCAATATATGCTAAATGATCTTCAGGGAAGACACGGGAAATTAGAAGCGGATCTCAATAGACTTAAGGATTTTCAACGAAATATTGAGTTACTGAAACAACGTGCAGATATAGATAGTAAAGCCAGAGAAACGTTATCACGTTTGAATGCTGCTTTTCCCAATGGTTTTAAACAAGAAAAAGCCAAAATGTTGGATTGTATTTCACAGATGAATATACAGTTTAAGCAGTTAGAAACACAACTTAAGAACATTAATACCTCAGAGAACAACAACACGTAGCGACGATCATCCTTAAATATCCTTTCGACTGGAATGTAGGAGTGTTTATATGTCAACGAATTCGTATATCAATATGCCTAAATATTTTTCAGCACAAGCAGCGAACCTCTCTGGAAATGACGTTATAAAAAATACTGCACCTTATGCGGTCAATGATTCAGATGATATTTTCAGTATAGGATTAAAAGTCTTATATTCATTTCTTGATGTGCTTTCTAATATTGCCAGTACTAATTTTAAAGCCATGCAGGCGCGCTCAAAATATGCCAATGATACACAGGATATGTCTAACCGAGTCGATGAGATTATTGCCAAAGCTGCAAAGGGTGACGATAAAACGAAAGAGCCTCTACCTGACTCAGTCATTGATTTTATGCGGAAAAATGGCATTACCGTTGATGGAATGAGTATTGATAAATATTTAAGTGAATATGGCCCAAAACTGGATAAAGGGCAGCTTCAGGCGGTGAAAGCGGCATTGGATAACGAGAAGAATCGAGCTACGGATACGATGAGTCAGGATCAATTACAGCTACAGAAAATTATGCAAAGTTATAACGTTTGCTCCAATAACATCAGCACATTGCAGACAGGTTTAAAAGATTTACTGATGACGATTGCACGCAATTTTTGTTAATCAGATCGCGGTGCTAAGGATGGTGTGAAATGAGTATTCAGCTCAGTGACGAGGTCATTAATTTTATGCGGCGAGGCGGTTCTCTCCGTATGTTAGCCAAAATGAACCCGCAAGATTTGGCATTGGTATATGAATACACCGTACAACTGTGCCAAGGCGGGGAATATGACAGCGCTAAGCGATTATTAAATCTATTAGTGCGGCTGGATCATTGGAATTTCTCTTATTGGCTGACTTTAGGTTTGTGTTATCAGCAAACTGCGGATTTTCACCAGGCTATTTACAGTTTTAGTCGCGCAGGCCAGATCCAGGTCGATGACCCCAGGCCCTCCTGTTTTGCTGCGGAATGTTATGTGGCTTGTGGTAACAGGGATTACGCTGAAAAAGCTTTCCGAACGTCATTAAACTGGTGCCATTCGCACACTGAATGGACTCAAGTGAAACAACAAGTCGAGCGCGGGTTAGCGGCTTTACTTCTGGAGGTGCGACATGTCTGATGCTATAGGTTTTAAAACCGCCATTTTGAATGACTGGCCGGTAATGATGGCGGATAACAGCTCCGCGTTATCGCCAATAAAAATGCCCGACTGGCGGGGTATCGCGGGGCTGCCTGCCTCACTGAATACCAATACAAGTTCACCCAAAATCACACAACAAAACGCGCAAGGCGCACTCGACCGTTTACTGACGTCTTTGCCGCGCGCGGGTTTAGCTGAAGAGGGCAGAAACCGATTTTCGCTTGATCGACCAGACAGTATGGATATGCAACTCATCATGTCGATGGCTGGTAATCTAAACATTGGGCTTTTCTCTCATTTGTGCAAATCCATAGGTAAGCAAATGGAGCGCGCAACGGATGTTCAGGCTTTTTTGCGCGATAAGCGCGTCTCTGAATATCAAAAACAGATTGATAAAGCTGTTGAGCAAGCCGATAAAGCCAAAAAAGCGGGGGTTTTCAATGCAGTATTTGATTGGATTATTGGTGCTGCCGAGGTGGTTTATGGTGCGTTTAAGATTGCTGAGGGTGTTTTAACCGGTGATCCGGTTGCTATGACGTCGGGAGTTGCGTATTTAGCTGCGGGTACGGCGGGGTTGGTCAAAGCTGCAGCAGAAACGGCGATGTTACTCGGGGCATCAAAAGAAAAATGCCAAGAAGTTATTGATGTTGCAGGTAAAGTTCAGCTGGGGTTTGAATGTTTTGCCATGGCAATCGACTTGTTTCAGGCGGGCCGCGCAATCAATGCTGCCCGTGCCGTGACCCAAGGCGCGGGTGATGTACTGAAAAAAGGAGGCGGTGAAGCATTGACGGATGCTATCAAACGAGGGGCGACGGAAGAGATTGAGCAGCTAGCAGGGCAGTTTGGTAAGGATGTTAGTCAGCAGGTGAGCCGCGATATCTCTATGAAAACGATGGAAATAGAGATGGTTGAGGCTACTGAGATGGCGTCGGCGGCAGCTAAACAGGCGGCTAAGGCGGAAATGACCTTGGTGCGCAATATCACAAAGTCATTTACCCACGAAGGGATTGAAAAGCTGGTTAGTGGTGTCACGAAAAAGCTGGCTCAGGATGCAATAAAAAAAGGGGTCACTCTCACAACAGAAGAATTGAGTCAGCAATGTACTAAAGCCATTTTGAAAAAGTCAGTGACGACAATTTTAAAAGATATTTCCACGTCACCTTTACTGATTATTCAAAAATGCAGTAGTGCTGCAGTACAAATTAATAATGGTCAGTTATCTGTTCAAAATGCCGGGTTACAAAAAGAGATCCAAAAATTAATTCTTGATCAAGATTTTACTCAATTTATGGATGAATGGGTGGAGCGAAATAAACAGCATCAACTTAAACAACTTAAGGAAACGTCTCAGGATGCGCAAGACTCATTAACAAAATTAAATGACAATATCCGCCAGAATGGCATGTTGCAGGTCGGTATCGCAAAATCATTGATATAAAGAGGTTATTATGAATATGTCAGTTAATCATGGAATAACACTTCCTGAGCAAAGCAGAGTCTCCACTGAAAAGGGGAGTGAAGGCATGGGAAACTATGTTGAGAATTTCATGTCCGATTTATCTAATATTATTCTAAAAATGAATATTCTATTTAAAAAGATGCGTGATTTACTTAATACCTATAATCAAAAGCAACAAAAACTTGGTTGGGATATTCAAGTCAATTCAATGCAGAATAAACGTGAGGCAATCGACAAAACTGCGTCTGGCGCTATTGCTAGTGGGGTTTGCACTATTCTTTCTGGTATTGCTAGCGGTGCGGGGGCGGCGGCAAGTTTCAAGTTCGGGGATATTGCGACACATAGCGGCTCGGCACTAGGGCAGCTCGGAGCGGGTAGTGGTAAGTTGGTTGAGGGGGATATGGCGCGTAATGCAGATTTGCTGCGTATGACCAGTGACCTGCAAAGTAGTGGTGCGCAATCTTATAATAAGAATATAAGTGAGCTATTAGATAAATTGAATGAGTCTCGACAAAATATGAAAGATTTAGGTAATTCCATCAATAATATGATGGGCCAGATTTCCATGGCTGTGAAGTTATGAATGATGAAATCGAGTCTACTCAATATTGAACAATACTTAAACCATAAAGGTTGCCCGGTTAAAGTCGCTTACTTTGAGAAAAGTGCATTGCAAATAGGTCATGAGTTTCAGATCTATGGCTATCGTGTTGTTTATCGAGTTGAGTACGGTGAGTTTATTATTTGTTATCTAGAGGCAATAAATAAGCGTGCTTTTCCCAACGGTTTTTTTAAATTATTTAATCTATTACATCATTTAGGAAAGGATATAAATGAATTGTCGATAGTCAGAATGATGATTGTGGATAACATTTCCAGTCCAACTCTGCAATCAATACGCTACCGACTTATTAAACTACTCATCGCTAAGGGAGCATTCAGTAAAAATATTAATGGTGACGACTGGTTATTGTTTGATGTTAGCTAAGGAATGATATGAGTGAGGATACTCTCGATAAATTACAGGAAATTTGCGCTAAAATAAATAATGTATTGGTGACTAAGAGAGTTATTAACTCGGAAGCTATGAATGATAATCAGGATATTAATCCTCAAGAGGTAGAGGAAAGATATTTACGGGGTTATCAGGCTTGGCTGGAGAATAATTATAGTGCGGCTATAGCCGATTTTTCTTGGCTCACATTACACTGCCCATTAGAACCGCAATTTCATTTGGCCCTCGCGGGTGCTTTACAAAAGCAGCAAGAGTTCACATTGGCGCTGGGCGCTTATGCTTGCGCACTACTGTTAGAAACGAAAGATCCGCAGCCTGTTTATCAAATGGCAGTTTGTTTACATGCTTTGGGAAAGGGGGCAGATGCCAGGGAAGCATTGCAAACAGTTATAGAGATGAGTTACATGTGCCCTGAATATGCGCCAGTCGCGGAGAAAGCTAATCTATTATTGGGCAAAGTATAAAAGTATAAATAGAGTATTAATGGGAAATGTTTAAGGAGATCCAATATGTCAGAAGTTACTCCTGTTAAAGTTTCTCCAGAATATGAACCTTTCATTACGAAAGTTAATGATGGTAATGATATTGAAAAGCCCGAATTACCTTATATCACTTTTTTTAAAGAAAAAGCTAAAAATACTGCATTAGATGTCAATAAATTACTGGATACTCAGCAAGACGCGAGTAAAACATTGACAGATATTCGAGTGAATTTAGCCAGGAAGCAATTCTTTATTAATGTAATTGAATTGACAGTTTCTGCTGCGTCATTCGCCGTGAGTATTGGGGTTAGCATCTGTAGTGGTGGTATTACGGCCCCTATTGCTGTAGTCACAGGGTTAAATCTAATGTTATCAATATCAAACCTTGCTTGTGCTTATCATAACTGGGATTGTGCCAGTAAAAATAAAGATGAGCTGGCAATGGGGAGTGATGCCATGCAGCAGGCAGTTTTTATGTTAGCTAAGTATTTTAATGCCTCTCCTCATAGTGCTAAAAAAATTGCTCGTTTTACTTCCTATTTTGTTCGTGTGGGAATCGTGGTTTCATTAGGCGCAATAGGTGCTTTAATCCATCCGGCAGTGAGTAGTAGTTTATGTTTACTCGCCAAAAATTACGTTCCAATATTATCCTCAATGTTAAGTGTTATTACTGCCGGTGCATTAGGTATTTGGATTAATCATGACAGTGATAAAAAGGATGCAATGATTGAAGAATTAACGGCAAATGAAAAGGATGTTATCGAAAAGCTATCTCAATTTGACGGGCATCTACAGATGTTAAATGAAATAGACAAGACCATATTCTCATTGGGAAGAATGGCATAGACATTTTAATTAAATCTAAGGTCTATACCGGATGTCAGTTTGCCCGCTTATTTGTCAATCTTGCATAAGGATAATGGCACTGGAAGGGATATTATGAAATCAATAAAATTTATTCTATTTCGTCAAGAGGGAGTATTACGCAGTGAAGGCGGTTGTCATACTATTCCCGCTGGAAAGTTAGTTATTACTGATGAGAAAGCCAGTGTGTCCTCTTTTTCACAAAGTACGTTTATCTCAATATTGTGTCACTCCATAGATCTTTTACCGTTATATCAGGATTTAGCCAGTAAAATGGTGCAATCGAATAAGTTTCGTTTGCCTCCAAACATATCTGAACGCTACAAAGTATTGCCTGCAAGTAATGACATTATATGTGCCACTGAACAGTTGGTTGATATTGAGAGAAGTGCATCACTGCGGTTTATTTATCTATATTGCTTGGGTTTGGAACCTATTTACTTCTCTCAATTATTAGAATCAATAGTAGGCACCAATAATGAATTACTGGAGTTCTTTGACAAGAATCGTCTCAACCCGTGGACAGTTTCACGTTATGCCGATGAATTAGGTATTTCGACACGTAAATTGAATTTCTTGTTTTACGAAAAGTTTGGGATGTCTGCTAAGCAATGGCTACTAGACCAACGTTTGAAAAAAGGTTGTGAGTTGTTGTTATCCACAAGACTGCGTGTGGCAGATATTGCCATGGAGTGCGGTTTTAGCAATCACGCTCATTTCTCTGATAGTTTTCGTCGCCGTTTTCAGCAGTGTCCGTCACATATGCGGTCACTTATGGAATAGGGGGTCTCATGGATATAAATGCATTAGTTAATGGGCTGGCGCAGCGCATCAATAATATTGGACAGGATTTTCAAAACCAGATGACATCCGGTAATCCTTCTGATCCTGACCACATGCTAAAGATGCAATTCGCTATGCAGCAGTATTCATCTTATATCAATTTCAGCAGCGCTTTAATGAAGGGGATTAAAGATATGGTCAGTGGGATTATTGCCAAAATATGATTTTGCTTTCAGCACCTTGTCGCCAATTGCTGGTTGAAGCCGCGCTGGCGGGAGTTAATCACAACTTACTGGCAGAGGCTCGCGATATTCTTAATGTATTGCCCCAGTTAATTCCCGATCCTCAAGTGCGATTAGTCTGTGAGGCAATGTTGCTATTTGGGCTTAACCGCCAAAATGAGGCATTGGCGCTGTTGGCGAGTTCCACCTCAAAAGAGGCGCGCGGCATGTTGGTTTTGCTGCAACAAGGCGTTTCTTGTTCCGCCAAAATGTAATCTTGTGCGGTATCACACGATTTATTCACCCGAGGTTATCCGATGGAAATTGATGCTATCACCGCCGCAGCCAAGCTGAGTACACCATTTCAGCAGCCTGCTGATGCGCAGCAGAATGCCAAATTTGCGCTGTTAATGCAGCAGGTTGAGCCTCCCACTCCCATGATGTCTCCGGATCATTTATTGCCAATCCAGTCTGAATGGATGCATGCCACGCTAGCCGTTGATTTAACTGCAAAAGTTGTTGGTGTTGTCGGGCAGAACATTAACAAGCTGGTCAATATGCAATGAAAATGGCGCGCCGCACGATAGCACTATTACTGATTGTTATGTCACTTTCCGGCTGCGGTATGGAGTTGTATAGCGGGCTGGCGGAAGGGGAGGCCAACCAGATGCTAGCGTTATTGATGTTGCATCAAATCAAAGCAGAAAAACAGTCTGAAAAAGGGGGAACTGTCGGGCTGAATGTCGATAAAAGTCAGTTTATTAATGCCGTGGAGTTGCTACGGCAGCATGGTTTCCCTCGCCAAAAATTTGCCACGGTAGGCGAGTTGTTCCCATCGAATCAGTTGGTGACGTCTCCGGGGCAGGAGCAGGCCAAGATGGTTTATCTCAAAGAGCAACAATTGGAAAGCATGCTGAGCCATATGGATGGGGTGATTCAAGCTGATGTGACCATTGCCATGCCGGCACCAACAGACGGGAAAAGCAGTGTTCCGCATGCGGCCTCGGTGTTTATCAAATATTCGCCGGAGGTCAATTTACTGAGTTATCAGCCGCAAATTAAGAATCTAATCCGCGATGCAATTCCGGGAATTGATTTTTCGCAGATTAGTGTCGTGATGCAGCCAACTAATTATCGGTTCAACACTCCCGCCATACAGCAGCAAAGTCATTCAGAAGTGGCGCTGCAATGGCTATTACGCCATGCCGCGACATTGCAGATAGTCTTAGGTTTGCTGCTGGTGTTGCTTGTCGGGTTATCAACGGCTTGCTTGTTGCGGTATCTGCGCCGATAGGGGCGGGAGGGTCGAATGATATTGCCATTAACCACCGATATTCGGTATTTACATCAATTAGCGTGGCGGCCGGCACAATTTGCCCATCCATTATGGTTGGCGGCGGCCGGGGTTAAAACAGGAAATTACTGCTATGGCCGAAATCATGAATTGGATGCCGCGCTGAATGTTGTACTCAATAGCTTGCGAAATTTTCCGCAGCAATCGCTGCCCGCGATGTTGAGCCAACAGCAGCAATACCAAATTGTGGAACCGCAGCGATTATTGGCCCGCTGTCTGGCATTGGGATTGGTTTATTTGCAATGCGATGATTATCTGCGCCTTCGTCAGTATCGGCAGTTACTTGCGCCGATATTTAACGAGAGTGACATTCAGCAGCTCATGGGAATGGGGTGTCGCGGCCATCTTTCTGCCAAATTAAGCCCACCGCAATTGCTCTGTGTTGCTTCGCGACTGGGGCAGAGTTTGGCCCACCAGGTTCGTCGTGATTGCATCGTGTGGCGGGCAATGTGTATTTCGTTACCGCCTTCACCGCGCGCGCTATTGCTATCGCGGGCGTTATCCCTTGCGGTTGATGATTGGCTAACCCGATTAGAGCGTTTGTTGTGAATCCCTTTCAGATTCGGGTGGAGAAATTTGATTTTTCATTGCCTGTTGGCGAGGTTGTTATCCCTGCGGCTCAGTTGCACAAAATAGTACAAAGTCGCGATATTTTGTCTGAGGCCCAAGCGCAGGCGGCTGATATTGTGCTCGCCGCGCAAGCTGAGGGCAAATTACTACTGGCTCAAGCACAGCAACAGGCGGATAAGCTGATTGAGCAAACTCGGCACCAAATGGAATCTGATGTGTTAGCACAGCATGTCCGTTGGTTAGTGGCGGCTGAACACGTGGAATCAGCACTGATTACGCAGGCCCGCGCCTCTATTTTGGCCGCTCTTGCATCGGTTATCACCTCTTGGGCAGGAGAGCAGGCGGCGAGTCAAGTTCTGATTCATCGTCTGGCGGAACAGGTAGAGAAAATGGCACACCACAATGAGCTGGTGTTGCGTGTTCATTCACAACATTTTTCAGCCGTGGCCTCGGCTTTAGGTTCGCGAGTGCAGTGCGTCGCAGATAACAATATGGCAGAGGATCAGGCCCAATTGGGCTTTCCCATGCTACAGCTCACGCTTTCTCTTTCGCGCCATTTATCGCAACTTCTTCTTTGGCTGCAAGAGCCACCAGAGTTATTGCTTTATCAAGAAGTTATCTCATCAGGAACTGTTCATGACGACGGCCAATAATGTATCAGATGCCCATGCCATTCACGGGTCTTCACTCCATAGTGGCGAGTTAGATGGCGGAATAACCCCTGCCCGATCAGTCATGGAATTAGCCAGCATTGAATTGTCTGAGGTCAGACAAACTGCATTGGAAGAAACCATGGAAGAGATCGGGCTAAGTTTAGGTTCCCGATTAAAAGACCAAAAATCCGTTGAGGCTGAGGAGCGAAATCAGCGTCGTCAGCAATTATTGGTGAAGTTAATCAATCAGTTATCCGGCGGTGCGGATTCTTTGCTGCCCAAGCATATTCCGTTTGATATGGAAATTTCTTTGCTTGCTCGCCAACTTAGCCAAGGTGGGCTGTCAATAGGGCAGCAAATCTTGTTGCTGGCCGCGATGATGGCGTACAGCAAAAATAATCCATTACGTCGCCGCAGTTTGTCGCAATTACTTGCGCCGTTATTGGAAAACGGTGGCTGGGAAATTGAGTTATTTGGTTTGCTCGAGTTGGGCAGTCAGGAAAGTCGCGAGCTGGGTGCCATTAAGCAATTATTTGCACAAAGTATTGAGCAGAGTGAATTATCCGTCGCGGAGTGGTTTAGCCAAGTGAGTCGCTGGCCACAGCGCCAGCAACGGGTTCGGGTATTAATGCGCGCAGTTGCGTTTGACTTAGCTTCTCAGCCTCCCCCTAAACATGGCGAGCGGCTGGCCGCCACACTGAATCAACTTCGCCGTTTGCTCATGTTTTTGGGGTTGGAAGACCATTGCAATCTTATGGGAAAAACTTGCGCCGTCGAGGGGGAGCGGATTCTGAGTGAAGTGCTGGCGGTGGTGGGCCAACCCTGGCTATTTAGTGGTTGGTTACAACCGCGCATTGAGGCGATTGTTGGTGATGACATTAATACGCGCAGTCGATTTATTCATCGGTTTTATGACTTGTTCAATCTTATGCCGCTTGATTGCTTCAATGATCAGGAACAGCAACAGCAAATTTTAGCGGTGTTATTGGAGATATAAGCTGTCGAATCAGGCCAATACCTGATAGAGCCGGGGCAGCAAGCTCCGTATCCTTTCTCATGCTTACTAATCCAGTAAACCAATAAATTATCTTGATGGGGCGTGGTTATGGAAATGGATTTAGTCGTGACCCGTAACCTCCAGTTGTTTACCCAGATGGCGGAGTTACCTTGCTCGGTATTGGCCCCACGCATGGAATGGCAGATAGAACAGCGGCTGGTTTTTCTTGAGTGGCGTAATGCGCGGTTATTACTGACCAGTGGCGTGCAGCATCGGCATTATCACCATGATGACTTATTGCTGCTTCAGGAATGCTGGCAACTGGAGCGCTTTAACGGTGTCCCTCAGCGTATCTACTTATTGAAAATGGGCATGATGGTCAGTTGCTCCCCCCCAGAGTCATCAGGGGCCGAGTGTTGGTATCAACTCTATCAGCAACAGTGTGCTTTACTCCGCCGTTTGCCGGGAGAATACCCATGAGAGAATCGGCATTTATGCGCGGCCTGATGCTGATCGCTGCGCGTCAGGATGTTTTTCTGGCGATCATGTTGTTGGTGGCGATCTTTATGATGATCCTGCCGCTGCCGACCGCCATGGTTGATGTGCTGATTGCCATCAACCTCGCATTTTCCGTTATCTTGCTGATGATCTCAATTTACCTGCGCGATCCACTCGAATTCTCGGTCTTCCCGTCACTGTTACTTATCACCACACTTTATCGGTTGGCGCTAACCATCAGTACCACACGTTTGGTGCTGCTACAGCATGATGCTGGCGAAATTGTCGAAGCGTTCGGCCAGTTTGTTGTTGGCGGTAACCTGGCGGTAGGGCTGATTATTTTTACGATAATCACAGTAGTGCAGTTCATCGTGATAACCAAAGGTTCGGAACGTGTCGCCGAAGTCAGCGCCCGCTTTTCACTGGATGGCATGCCGGGCAAGCAAATGAGTATTGACGGCGATATGCGCGCTGGCGTTATCGATTCTGCCGAAGCCGGGCGATTGCGCGAGCGGGTGCAAAAAGAAAGCCGGCTGTTTGGTGCGATGGACGGGGCAATGAAGTTTGTTAAAGGCGATGCCATCGCGGGGATTATTGTCATTCTGGTGAATATTATTGGCGGCATCACTATCGGAGTGCTGCAACATAATATGTCTGCCGAGGAGGCGATGACCACCTATGCAGTTTTGTCCGTGGGTGATGGTTTATGCGCTCAAATCCCGTCATTACTTATCTCAATCACCGCTGGGATTATTGTGACCCGGGTTCCCGGCAATGATAAACAAAGCTTGGCTAAAGATTTGGCCGTGCAGGTAGGGCGTCAACCCGATGCCTTATTGCTGGCGGCGGCTATTCTGGCCGTTTTTGCACTGTTACCGGGTTTTCCTTTTCTGGTGTTTATCACTCTGGCGGCACTGGTCGCCACACCGGCCTTTTTACTGTATCGGAAAAAAAAGTCCCGCGCAGGGGCTCGCGACAATGGCGAAAGTCAGCCTTCTCCCGCTCATACCATGGCCCCTGGCGCTGTGCCATTGATGCTGTATTGTGCGCCCAACTTACGTTACACCTATTTGGGACGAGACCTCGATGGCTTGCGTTGGCGCTGGTTTGAACATCTTGGCGTGCCCCTACCCGAAGTCGTTGTTCGCAGTGATCCCAGCCTCGCTGAGAATGAGTTATCAATTCGAGTCTATCAGGAACAAGTGCTGACACTGACACTACCCGCCGATGATTTGTTACTGCTGCAACCCAATCCCTTGCTCGATACGCGCAGCCAATTCCTTGGCATGAAAATGGGCACCTTTGAGTGGTTGGCTGCTGAGCAAGGGCATCAGGCCAGCACATTAGGAATCCCCTATGCACAAGGGCATCAGCGCATTATTCATTGTCTGACTCGGGTACTTGAACGGCATACCGCTGAGTTTATTGGTGTGCAGGAAACTCGTTATCTAATGGATGCCATGGAGGGGCGTTACGGCGAGTTAGTGAAAGAGCTACAGCGCCAGATGCCTGTCGGGAAAGTGGCGGAAATATTGCAACGGCTGGTAGAGGAGGATGTTTCTATCCGCGATTTGCGCACTATTTTCGGGGCGCTGGTGGCATGGGCGCCCAAAGAGAAAGATATCGTCATGTTGACCGAGTATGTGCGTATCGCGTTACGCCGTCATGTGTGTGGCCGGTTTAGCAAAAATAAAGCCTGGTTGCCAGTATTGCGGTTGGGCGAAGGGGCTGAAAACCTGATCCGCGAGTCTATTCGTCAGACATCGGCGGGCACATATTCTGCGCTGGGAGATAAACATTCACGGCTACTTCTCGACAAAATAAAAAGTGCCTTTGCTGAAAATACCGATGCCGTGTTGCTGACCGCCATCGATGTGCGGCGCTTTCTGCGCAAAATTGTCGAGCGGGAAATTTTTGTGCTGCCGGTGCTTTCCTGGCAAGAACTGGGTGATGAAATGAATATTAAGGTGGCCGGTACTATTGAGCTTATCGGAGATGAATTGGATGAAATTACCTGATATCGCGGCATTAAGCGCTCAATTACAACAACAATTGCGCTTATCGTCCCCTCCACCAAGTGGCTTGGCGTTTTGCGGGCCGATTTTAGATGTCGGCCCAACACTGTTACGCGCCCATTTACCCGGCGTGGCATTGGGGGAATTATGCCAAATGACTTCACCGGATATGTTGGCTGAAGTGGTCGGCATTGAGCAGCAAACTGCATTGTTATCTCCATTTGCATCCTCCGCCGGCTTACGATGTGGTCAATGGGTTTCCCCACTTGGGCATGCGCACCGCATAAGAGTTGGTGCTGATTTGCTTGGACGGGTATTGGATGGGCTGGGTATGCCAATGGACGGTGGCCCGCAGCTGACGGGGCATTGGCGCGAGTTGGATTATCCGCCACCAGACCCTTTAACTCGTCAGCCCGTCCAGCAAGTATTGACCACCGGAATTCGTGCCATTGATGGGGTACTGACGTGTGGTGAAGGGCAGCGAATCGGTATTTTTGCCGCCGCCGGGGTGGGTAAAAGCAGCTTGTTGAGCATGCTATGTGCCGGTTGCTCGGCGGATATCACCGTGTTGGCGCTGATTGGTGAACGTGGGCGTGAAGTGCGGGAATTCCTTGAGCAAGTGCTCACTCCTGATATCCGCCGCCGTACAGTGGTGGTGGTGGCAACTTCCGACCGGCCAGCGCTGGAGCGGCAGAAGGGGATTTATACCGCCACCACGGTGGCCGAATATTTCCGTGAGCGCGGGCTGAAAGTGCTGTTAATGGCCGACTCACTCACCCGCTATGCCCGAGCCGCTCGTGAAATTGGCTTGGCGGCCGGGGAGCTTCCTGTGATGGGCAGCTTCCCCGCCAGTGTTTTTGCCGCACTTCCCCGCTTACTTGAGCGGGCAGGTCACAGTGAGCGCGGCAGCATCACGGCTTTTTACACCGTGTTAGTTGAGGGGGATGACATGAATGAGCCCGTGGCCGACGAAGTGCGATCCCTCTTAGATGGGCACATCGTTTTGTCACGGCAACTGGCGGGAGCCGGACACTATCCGGCCATTGACATTGCCGCCAGTGTTAGCCGGGTCATGCCGCAAATTGCCAGTGCCAGGCATCAGGCTTTGGCACAAAAACTGCGCCACATGCAGGCCTGCTATCAGGAGATAGAATTACTGGTGCGAGTGGGGGAATATCAGGAAGGGCAAGACTTACAGGCCGATGAGGCATTACAGCGATATCCGGCTATCTGCGCCTTCTTGCAACAGGAAAGCTCATTATTATCATGCAAAACCGACACCGCCGAGCTCACTCACACTTTGGCGCAACTCGCACAGGTGCTGGGTTAATCAACCCCGCATTCGATATGCTCTTGCGCCTATTGGCACTGCGCCAGCGCAAAGAGCGCCGATTACGTCGGCAATTAATGTGCTTGCGGCAAGAGGAGCAACAACAAGAACAGCAATTGGCAAATATTCATCAAGAACGCCACGAATTATGCCAGCAATTACATATGCTTGCTCAATGGCGCGGCAAACTGAGCCCGACGACAGTACAAGAGCAAAACGCGTTGCAGCACAAGGTGTATCAGGCGGAGCGGCGACTGCAAAAATCGCTCTGTGAGTTAGCGGCCCAGAGACAGCAGCAGCAGGCTGCTATTGCATTACAACAGGGGCTGTTACGGACTAATCAGCGTGAGCAGGAAAAATTACGGATGCTAATAAAAGATGAGTCGAATCGATATTGAGGGGGCATTGCCGCTGCTCAGTGAGGAGTATCTCAGTGGGGGGCAGATGCAAAGTTTAGGTAATGAGAGACAAAAACAGCAATTTTCCCGCTATTTTCCACCACGTTCAGCTCCAATGCGGGATCTTGCCCAGTCAATGACTCCCGCAGAGGGCGGTAACTTGATGCAGACGGACTACCACATCATCAGTGGCCCATTGTCGGGTGTCCGGGTTCATGTCTGCCTGGTAGCTAATGGTTTGCATATTGTACTCAGCCATTCCGATTACGAATGGGTCGAACGTCTACAGCGGCTGCAAACACGCTGGCAGCGGCAACTGCATCAATGGGGTTTTCCGTGTTTGCTGGAGGTGACCCATGCGGGGGATATTGTCGGCTGAATTACGCCATCTCAGCGCAATCATTGGTCGTGGACGTCATGCCGCCGGGGTTTGTGCCACATTAGCACCCGCTGAGGGCGAAGGCGTTTATTTGCCGCTGCAATATGCGGGCAAACCGTGCGGTTGCTGGCTATCCCAGTCTTGCTGGAGTAACTGGCTGGCATCGTCGTTAGCAACTGAAAATACACAGTTATTGGCGACAGAGTTGGTCAGTGCCATGGCCCATTGGGCCATCAGTCCGCTGTCTCTGGTGCTGCCCGAATTGACAATCCCTTACTCCGTGCCGGTGGCCATGACACTTTTACCCCAATGGGCCGTGGCGCTGACTTTCGAGCTGGAAGGCCAGCAGCTGAGTGGCGTGTTGTTTGACTGGCCTTTGGCGGCGTTAGCCGAAATCTTGTCTGATTGGCACCATGAGCCGGTCACCAAACATGAGGTGCCCTGGCAAACGGGATTAGTGGTGGGGTGGAGCCGATTATCACTGTATCAATTGCAACACATCAAACCGGGGGATGGGGTGCGAATCAGCGGCGCTGCTGAATTGGAACAAGGGAACTGCTGGTTGTGGCAAATGGCATCACCACGGATTTATATCAAACTGGAAGATGGAAACAAAATGACTATTCAACAAGTTAATGACGATATTGACCCGTCGCGTGATATCGCCGCAATGCCGAAAACGCCACAAGCAGTGCAAGTTGATCAACTGCCGCAAACTCTGGTAATGGAAATTGGCCGCTTAACCTTGCCACTGGGCGACATCAAACAGTTAGATGTCGGGCAAACACTCCCATGCCAAACTCACCTCTACGGCGAAGTAAATATCCGGCTACACGGGCAATCCGTCGGGAGTGGCAGTTTATTGAGTTGTGAGGGGCAATGGGTTGTGCTTATCAATCAGTGGTTTACCCTGCGTCCTTGACACTGCTGGCTTGCCGCAGCGCCATTTGCAGCTTTGGGTAAAAACAGGGGAATATGAGGTTATTCAGGTGATGACCTGATGCCGAGAAAGGCGGTCTGCGCAAATACTGTTGGTATTGCTTTTATCCAACAGGCTAGCTTTTGCGGAATACACTATGGAGTTGTTGAATTCGTCCTCTCAATTGATTGTCCTGCTTTTTATCCTGTCATTACTTCCCCTGTTGATGGTCATGGGGACATCATTTCTCAAACTATCGATTGTCTTCTCATTGCTGCGTAATGCGCTGGGGGTCCAGCAGGTGCCGCCCAATATTGCTATTTACGGTTTGGCACTGGTGTTAACTATTTTTATCATGGCCCCAGTGGGATTAGATGTGCATGCCCGCCTTCAGGATGAGCCGTTGCCCAATGATTTTGGTGACTTGCTGCACCATATTGATGAACATGCTCTGGGGCCATACCGCGATTTTTTACAACGAAATACCGATGCGGAACAGGTCCATTTTTTCAACAACATCATCCAAACCAAATGGCCTGAGCGCTATCGCAACACCATCAAACCCAATTCGCTACTGATATTAATGCCCGCTTTCACCCTCAGCCAACTGACAGAGGCATTTAAAATCGGTTTGCTGCTCTACTTGCCCTTTGTGGCAATTGATTTGATTGTCTCCAATATTTTGCTGGCAATGGGCATGATGATGGTTTCTCCAATAACCATTTCACTGCCATTCAAATTATTGATTTTTATATTGATTGATGGCTGGGGAATGCTGCTGGGGCAGTTGGTGGGCTCTTACTTATGAATAATCATCAGGGGAGATAACAATGAGTAATGCCATTGTGGTTCATCTGGCGACCCAATTGTTATGGATAGTTTTACTGCTGTCGATGCCGGTGGTGGTGGTGGCATCAGTGGTCGGGTTAGTGGTGAGCTTGTTGCAGGCGCTAACCCAGATACAGGACCAAACGTTACAGTTTTTGATTAAATTGCTCGCCGTATCTGTCACGTTATTAATGACTTATCATTGGATGGGCGCGACATTGCTGAATTACACCCAGCAGACCTTTTTGCAGATGACCAGTATGCGGTCTTAATATGCAGGATTCTTTGCATTGGTTAGGTGCGCTGGGGCTGGCGATGGCCCGCCCTTATGGCATGTTATTGATATTACCTCTGTTTACGGCCCGAAGTTTGGGCAGTAGCTTGCTGCGCAACAGTGTGATTTTTGCTATCGCCTTGCCCGTCACGCCACTATTTTTCACCGCGTCATTAATGCATCACGATAATCTCACCAGCTGGTTCTGGGTGTTATGCATCGAGCTTATGATTGGGGTGATGATTGGTTTTGTCGCGGCATTGCCTTTTTGGGCTATTGATATGGCGGGCTTTCTGATTGACACCTTGCGCGGTGCCACCATGTCGACACTGTTTAACCCGAGTATGGGAATGGAATCGTCTATTTTTGGCGTGCTGTTTACGCAAATATTAACGGTTCTGTTTCTGATTTCCGGCGGCTTCAATCTGGTACTGTCGGCACTTTATGACTCTTATGACATCTTGCCCGCTGGCAGTGGCATCCAGCCCACATCGGCCATGCTGCAATTTCTGCAAAGTGAGTGGCATTTGATGTATGAACTCTGTCTGAGTTTTGCTTTACCCGCGATGCTGGTGATGGTTTTAGCCGATTTATCTTTAGGGCTAATCAATCGCTCTTCCCAACAACTGAATGTGTTCTTTTTGGCGATGCCTATCAAAAGTGCATTAGCCTTGTTTCTGTTACTAATTAGTCTGCCTTATGCATTGCATCACTATTTGGTCGGTATTAATCATACTGAGCAGAAAATAAGCACACTTATCCCTCTGATAAAAGGAGGCGATGTTGAGCAGCGAAAGTAGTGAAAAAAATGAAAAACCCACGGCCAAACGGCTGAGAGAAGCTCGGCAGAAAGGGCAGGTTATTAAAAGTGTCGAGATAACCTCTGGGGTGCAGTTGGTGGTGCTGGTGGCCTATTTTTTCCTGACGGGCACCAGTCTGACGGATCAGATTGGTGCTGTGATACGCAGTTCAATTAATCAAATACAACAACCTTTCACTCTGGCGCTGGCGCGTATAGGGTCAGAATGCATAGCGGTGCTCATTCATATCGTCGGAATATTGGGCGGCGCATTGATTTTAATGACAATTATTGCCGGTATTGCGCAGGTCGGGCCACTATTGGCGAGCAAGGCTGTGGAGTTTAAAGGCGAACACATCAATCCCATCAATAATGCCAAACAGCTTTTTTCATTACGCAGCTTGTTTGAGTTGAGTAAGTCATTACTGAAAGTGAGCGTGTTAACTCTGATTTTTGGTTATTTATTAGCACGATACGCCACTTCTTTTGGTTATTTGGCCTATTGCGGTAGCTACTGTGCTATCCCCGTATTTAGCACACTAATGGGTTGGCTGTTGGGCGCATTAATTATCTGCTATGTGGTTTTTTCCCTGCTGGATTATACCTTCCAGCGTTATAACACCATGAAACAACTCAAAATGTCTCATGAAGAGGTCAAGCGGGAACACAAAGATAGTGACGGGGACCCGCATATTAAGCAAAAACGGCGACAGTTACAGCAGGAGGTGCAAAGCGGCAGTTTCGCTAAAAATGTACAGCGCTCCACGGCGGTGGTGCGTAATCCCACCCATTTTGCCGTGTGTCTGTTTTATCACCCCGATGATGCCCCACTGCCGGTAGTCATTGAAAAAGGCAAAGGTGAGCGGGCTGCATTGATTATCAAATTAGCAGAGCAGCAGGGCATTCCCATTGTCGAAAATATTGCCGTGGCGCGGGCATTACACCGCGATGTGGTTTGCGGCGATACTATCCCTGAGCCGTTATTTGAGCCGGTTGCTGCTATTTTGCGTCTGGCTTTGGCGCTGGATTATCAATCCCCGGATGACGATTATCCCCCTCATTGATATTACTTTTAGTTAACATCTAATTTTCAATACGTTTCGCCTCCATTAACGAAATAATTAGCTTATTATATGTAGGTCTATTTTATCCGTCGCAACCAATGACACTGACTTGGTCTGTGACAACACGTATTTGGAGGTGTCAGTGTGAGCTGGCATATGTTTAAATCTCAATATTTGGTGCGCTTTTGGGCGCCACTGCCTGCCGTGATTGCTGCGGGTATCCTATCGACTTATTACTTTGGTTTGACGGGCACTTTTTGGGCGGTGACAGGGGAATTCACCCGTTGGGGGGGGCACCTGATGCAGTTGTTCGGCGCTCATCCGCAGGAGTGGGGTTATTTTAAAGTTATCGGGCTGGAGGGAACACCACTGGACCGTATCGACGGCATGATGATTATCGGTATGTTTGCCGGATGTATTGCTGCAGCACTGTGGGCTAATAATGTGAAACTGCGTAAACCTCAGCATGGTATTCGCATTGCCCAAGCGCTGGTCGGCGGCATTATCGCCGGTTTTGGTGCGCGCCTGGCCATGGGCTGCAATTTGGCGGCTTTCTTTACCGGTATTCCGCAGTTTTCATTGCATGCTTGGTTCTTTGCACTTGCGACGGCCGCGGGGTCCTATTTTGGGGCTAAATTTACGCTATTGCCGCTGTTTCGTATCCCGGTGAAATTACAAAAAGTGACTTCTGCTTCGCCGCTGACCCAGCATCCAGCCAGGGCTGCGCGCCGTTTCCGCCTGGGTATGGTGGTGTTTATTCTGGCATTAAGCTGGTCGTTAATTGAGTTGTTCCGCCACCCGAAACTGGGCATTGCCATGCTATGCGGGATTGGTTTTGGCTTGCTGATTGAGCGGGCGCAGATTTGCTTTACTTCCGCCTTTCGCGATTTGTGGATAACGGGCCGTACCCATATGGCGAAAGCAATTATTCTGGGGATGGCGGTCAGTGCTATCGGTATTTTCAGCTACGTGCAGTTGGGCGTGGCGCCCAAGATTTTGTGGGCCGGGCCAAACGCGGTGATTGGTGGTTTACTGTTTGGTTTTGGTATCGTCTTGGCCGGAGGTTGTGAAACAGGCTGGATGTATCGCGCGGTAGAAGGGCAAATTCACTATTGGTGGGTGGGGCTGGGGAATATTATTGGCGCGACTATTCTGGCCTACTATTGGGATGATTTTGCTCCAGCTTTGGCGACCAATTATGACAAAGTTAACCTATTGGAAACCTTCGGGCCTATTGGCGGATTACTGGTGACCTACCTGATGTTAGCTGCTGCCTTTGCAGCCATGCTGTGGTGGGAAAAACACTTCTTCCGCAAGCAGAAAGCGGCTGCATCCACTTTGGTTAAGGAGCCATCATGAGCCATTCTTCGTCAGCAGATAATTTAACAACTCCTACCGCTATTGTGCCCGATTATCGTTTGGATATGGTGGGCGAGCCCTGCCCATACCCAGCAGTCGCGACACTCGAAGCGATGCCACAATTGAAGCCGGGCGAAATTCTGGAAGTGATCAGTGATTGCCCGCAATCCATTAATAATATTCCGTTAGATGCCCGAAATTACGGCTATACGGTGTTGGATATTCAGCAAGATGGCCCGACCATTCGCTACCTGATTCAGCGCTGAAGTCGGCAATAAGATGGGAACTTTGCTTTGCTGGCTCAAGAAGAACAGCAAGTGAACGCCATCATCTTGAGCAGGTTAATATTTTAGCTGCGCAAGGGTTAGGGCGTCATCCGAAAATATTTAGCTTCAGTCCGGCAAAATAAGTTATTGAGAGCCATAGGTTTTATCGTATTGATATAACTTATGGCCCACTCAAGGTTAATTCTCTGTCGGTATCGTTTTGGTCGGTGTCGCGACTGTCAGAGACACACCTGCGGCCCGAAGTCGCTTTAATATACTGAATAATAACGAGCTTTTAGTATTACTCACCATGCGTGGGCTGGGCACCAAACCCGTGACACTGAGCACAATACCGTCCGGGCTTAACTGACTGAATTTTACCGAGGGAGCCGGGGTATCGAGTATGGATTCGTGCTCTTCATAAGCTTCTATCAGTAGCGTTTGTGCCAGTTCAACATCTAAATCCAGCGGGAATGTTAAAGCAATCGTGACCACCCCTTGCGCGTTAGCCATGGTGGCGTTACGTACATTCTGCGAAATTAATTGAGAGTTTGGCACGATAACTGTAGAGCGGTCAGCGAGTTGGATTTCGGTGGCGCGAACATTTATTCGGCGAATATCACCCTCCACACCACTAATACTGATTAAATCCCCGACCTTGACGGGCCGCTCGGTGAGCAAAATAATGCCGGAAATAAAGTTTTTCACAATTTCCTGCAAGCCGAAGCCAATACCTACCGACAGCGCGCTGACAATCCAGGCTAATTTATTCCACTGAATACCGAGCACTGATAAGGTCAGGAGAATCACCAGTACGTAACCAATATTACTGAACAGTGTGACTGCCGAGGTTTTTATACCAGAGTCCATCTGGGTTTTCGGTAGGAATTCATTACTGAGCCAGCGCCGTGCGGTATTTAGCGTATATAAGCCAACAAGTAAGCAAAGTGCAGCATTAAACAAATTTGTCGGGACGATATTTAATCTTTCCAGCCCTTCACCGCCTAAGAGTTCCACTGTTTTTTGCAACAGAGAAACTGGCGTGGTCGAGCCAAAAGTGCCATTAAATAGCGCGATAATAGCCAGTAATATCAGGGTGACTTTACTGGTCGCCGATAATAATGTTGCCGCTTGGGCCAGATGGCGATCATCGATATTTAGCGATTGCTTAATTGCTTTACCGGCACTGCTGGCCGGGGAAAAGAGACTTTCCGCTAAATCGACACAGAAATGAGTCAATAAATATAAGCAAGAGAGTACCAGGCAAACCCACACCAGTTTGTAACTTAAGAATTTTGCCAGTGCGATATAGCCGACTAATAATGACAGCAATATGGCTATTGCCGTAATACCGATAGCCAGATGAATCAATCCAGCTAATGTGGAGTAAGCTTCAGGTTTTTCGCCATTGACCATCAGATGACGCCGTATTCGGTTGGCGCGTAATGGGATAATCGCGGCCGTCAGCGCCACCAACAGGGCGGATATTCCATTGCCAAAAATGGTCCCCGATACGCTGATATTGATCATGTTATTCATTTGATCAATAGCACCAAAAATCATGATGCAGCTGGCTAATAGCGGAGGGAATAGCTTTAGTGACGCGGCGACTTCATCGGCAATGGCGGGTAAACGCCATGAGGGGCGCTGGTTGGATAAGAATGCTCGCCCGAGACCGGCGACTAACGCAGAGAAAAACATCAGTTGAACAAATGCCTGCGCAAAATTCATAACTAGTGGCGAGACATCGGGCGTGCGGGTGAATGTCTGGGTGATGAATTGCGCCATCGTGACGGTGATCAATACCGTGTAGAGGGTGGTTACTGAGGCCATAAAACTGCGGCGCAATGGGCCTTGGGGCAGGCATTTGGTACAGAACCAGGCGGTCAGATTGTCGAGCAACTTAAAACCAAAAGCGCCGATCAGCAGTGCCAGCAACAGGTATATTGCCGTGCCAGTGCGCCATTCGGGTTCCCAGGCGGCATGCCAGGCATCAGCCAGTTCTTGCACAAAATCCTTGAGCCGCTTGTCATCATCAACATTAGGGCTGACGATGGGTGCCCAAAATTTAGCCCCTAAAATACTGCCGGAATTTAAGGCTATTTGAGATTTCAGCGCAGTTCGCCGTAACGCGATAATTTGTGTTGCCAGGTTTTCCGCGTTGGCTTTGATGGCCTGAGCTTGATCATTCTGGCCCTCTAACTGGGCTTTACGGGTGTTTAGCGCTCGGCGTTGTTGAGCAACTATCGGGGTTTCTGCTAGCGTACCGGCGGCAGGAAGGGGGCCTAAAACATCCAATTGTGTTTGCAGTTGTTCTCGCTTGGGCTTCAAATCGGCGAGCAGGATGTCGACATCATGAACCAGCGCCAAGGCGGTATCATTCAGCGCACTTAACTGATTGTCAGATGTACTGACCGAGACACTCTGCTTTAGCTTATCCAACTGTTTTTGCAGGCTAATTAATTGTACTGATACCGCCGGTTTTGCCGGCTCCTCACTGCTTTCGGCTGTCGTCTCTGATGTTGTAGCCGCAAAGACAGTGCCCGTCGCTGAAATCGCTATTAGTGATGCATAAATAAGCGTGAGCAATAGATAGAGTCGGGGATAATCTCGACGCGAAACAAAATACCCATTGTTTTTCATAAAACTGGTTAGCCCGAAAGTGAATGCCACAATTAACCCATCAATTAGTGCAGTTGTACCTGCTTGACAGTTATTGTGGCACACCTTGCGAGTTACTGAATAATCTTACTCCGATAATCATCCCCATAAATTAAATACCAAAGATAATAATTATCATTGTAATTAGCACTCTCATTTAATAGATTGTGCGCTGCACTTATGGACTCACGATATGTGGTGTGCAGGCAAGAGTGTTTGCCAGACGAAAATAGCAAGGGACGCTGATAAATAACCATATACACCATCTGGGGAAGGTCATTATGTTCTCGGTTTTTATAATAAAGCGCTCTGCTATTTTATGTTCATTGGCTATGTTTATTCCATTAGCCTCCATGGCTGACGATACGATAGAAGTGACTGCCAAAGCAGGCCACGAAGCTGATTTACCCACCTTGGGTTACACAGCAAAAACCACCAAAGCGGCAACGAAAACCGATCAGCCGTTAATCCTGACTGCGCAAGCGGTATCAGTTATTACTCGCCAACAAATGGATGATCAAAACGTTGCGACAGTTAATCAGGCGCTGAATTACACTCCTGGCGTCTTCACCGGTTTTTCCGGCGGCGCAACCCGTTATGACACGATTGCCTTGCGCGGTTTTCATGGCGGGGATGTGAATAATACCTTCCTTGATGGGCTACGCTTACTCAGTGATGGCGGCAGTTACAATGTGTTGCAGGTTGACCCCTGGTTCCTTGAGCGTATTGATGTGATAAAAGGCCCATCTTCGGCGCTATACGGCCAAAGTATCCCCGGCGGCGTAGTGATGATGACGTCCAAACGACCTCAATTTACCCCTGAAGGCCATTTCCGCCTGACCGCCGGTAATAACAATACGCAAGTCGCTGCGTTTGATTATACCAATGCAATCTCAGAACATTGGGCATTTCGCCTAACGGGAATCACCCGTAATAGCGACACCATGTATGACCATCAACGCGAAGAGCGCTATGCAATTGCCCCATCATTATTGTGGCAACCAGATGAAAATACTTCGCTGTTATTGCGCGCCAATTTGCAAAAAGATCCCTCCGGTGGCTATCACAGTGCAGTTCCGGCGGATGGCAGTATTTATGGGCAAAAATTGAGTCGCAGCTTTTTTGATGGCGAAAGTAATCACAATGTATTTAAGCGCTGGCAGCAAATCTATGGTTATGAATTTGCACATAAATTTGATGATGTTTGGTCCTTCCGCCAGAATGCCAGCTATACCCATTCTAATACTCAGCTAGAGCAGGTTTATCAGGGCGGTTGGAATAGTGACCGTACTCTAATGAATCGTTATTATTCTGGTGAAGATTCTTCTCTCAATGCATTTGCTGTAGATAACCAACTGGAAGCTGATTTCGCCACGGCGGCGGTTGAACACAAAGTGTTACTGGGCTTTGACTTCCAGAAGTTCCGCAATAATCTGCGCAGTGATAGCGCTAATGCTACCACGCTGAACCCTTATACCGGTGTTTCTGGTGGTTCGACTTTATATAGCGATTATCTGCGCACCACCCCAGGTATTAACACATCTTATTTAAACCGCCGCTATGAGCAAAGCGGGGTTTATCTGCAAGATGAACTGACATTGGATAATTGGCATCTCAATTTATCCGGCCGATATGATCGGATGAAAACGGAAAATATTGATAAGACCGCCAACAGCACGGATGAGCGCACGGATAATCACGCCAGTGGGCGTGCGTCATTGCTGTATAGCTTCGATAGCGGTATTTCACCGTATGTGAGTTATAGCCAAGCTATCACGCCAAGTTTATTCCCAGATGCACAGCAAAAACTGCTGAAACCGATGACCAGCGAGCAGTATGAAGTGGGGATTAAATATCAGCCGCCAGGCAGCACTTCGCTCTATTCCGCCGCCTTATATGACCTGACCCAAAATGATGTGGCAAACCGTGCAGTTCCAGCGACTTACTATGTGCCAGCGGGTAAGGTGAATTCACAAGGGCTGGAATTGGAAGCTCGAAGCCAAATTAATGAGCGGCTGAGTGTGATTGCGGGCTATACCTATAATCGCGTGAAATTCAAAGATGCTATTGATGGAAATGATGGCAATACACCGGTATTAGCACCATCCAATATGGCTTCTCTGTGGGCGCAATATGAAGCGGGTTATGGCATCAATGTCGGTGCCGGCATCCGTTACATTGGCAAGCAGTGGGCTGATGATGCCAATACCGTGCGAGTGCCTTCTTACACGCTGGGTGATGCCTCTGTTCGCGCCGATTTAGGAACATGGGCAGCATCGTTGAAAGGCGCATTTGTTCAATTGAATGTGAATAATATTGCAGACAAAAAGTATGTCGCGGCCTGTTATAACACTTCCTATTGCTACTGGGGGGCAGAGCGCTCAGTACAAGCAACCGTAGGTTATGACTTCTAATGCATTAATATAAAACACTCATTACCCAGTTCACTTATATAGCTGGTTTATTATTAAAGACATCATTATTTATATTAAGTAATATAGATAGTGATGTTTTTATTTTCAATAAAAAATAAATAACAAAAAAACATACTAATTAAAAAATAATACTATAATTAGATTGATTGCAAATTTGTGATTTTTATATAAACAAAAAATTATCATATTAACTAATATCAAGCAAGCTCATTATTTTGTAAGTGATAAATTACATTCATTGGAGAGAAAAGATGATCGTGAAAATATTAAAACTGATTTCTAATTCTGAGGTGTTTTATGGTAAATGCTCAAGCAAAAGAGGGAGTGTTCGATGTTGATGCCATTCATAGGCAGTTCCCGATTCTTAAGCAACAGATAAATGGTTATCCATTAGTTTATTTAGATAATGCATCTTCCTGCCAAAAACCACAGGCAGTTATTGATGCAATAACAAAATGTTATAGTGAATATTATGCAAATGCACATAGGGGGGTCCACACACTCTCACAGCGCACAACGACAGCGCTGGAACAGGTTAGAGAACAAATACGTGTGTTTCTTAATGCTAAGTCGGTAGATGAAATAATTTTCACTCAAGGAACAACAGCCGCTATTAATTTAGTGGCGGCAAGTTGGGGGAAAAAATATTTGCATCCCGGTGATGAGATCTTGATTTCGGCTCTTGAGCATCACAGTAATATCGTCCCATGGCAACAACTATGCCGGGAGAGCGGAGCACGATTAAAAATTTTGCCGATAGATAAAAATGGAGTATTACAGACTGAGTTACTTGAACAATTATTGAGTCACCATACTCGGATTTTAGCACTTTCTCATGTCTCGAATGTGCTAGGTATAATCAATCCAGTTATGGCTATTATTCAGGCAGTAAGGGCATACGACAAAAGGCATCGCGACAAAAAAGAAGAAACCATTATATTGATTGATGGTGCTCAGGCTGTACCTCATATTGCGATTGATGTGCAAGAGTTAGACTCAGATTTTTATGTATTCTCTGGTCATAAACTTTATGGCCCTACGGGTATTGGTGTGTTGTATGGCCGCAGTAATATTCTGCGAAATATGCCGCCATGGCAATATGGTGGCGGAATGGTGGCAAATGTTAGCTTTGATCAGTCTACTTTTGTTACTCCTCCGCGGTGCTTTGAGGCTGGCACTGCAAATATTGCCGGTATCATCGGATTAGGTGCCGCTATTACTTGGCTGCAGGAACTGGGGATTAATGCTATTGCCCGGCATGGACAAGTATTGTTGGATTATGCTACCCAGCAACTTTCCTTATTGCCTTCTATTCATATATTAGGTCAATCACCAATAAAAGCCGCAGTAGTCAGTTTTATTGTAGACGGTATTCCCGCGAAAGTAGTTGGTCTGGCATTAGATAAGTCTGGAATTGCAGTACAGGTTGGCCGTCATTGTGCTCAACCATTAATGACTTTTTTTGGGGTGCAAGAGACTGTCAGAATTTCATTTGCAGTGTATAACACATTGCAAGATATTGATTTGTTTATATCTGCTCTAAATGAAATAGTGAAAAAATATTAATTTTCATTGTTACTTTCATGAAATATAGCTGGCTAATGCGAGAGGCATCCTATGGACATAGATTGGCAAGGTGCAAATGATATTAAAGAATTATATGGTGATTTAATTGAGGAGGAAATAAATAAAAAAACACAATATCGCGATGATAACTCTATACCTATTCCTAATGATGTAGCGAAAAAATTTGCTTCATTAGGGTTATTTACTTATATGTTGCCAAATAAATTTGGAGGTAAAAATCAAGGGGATGCTGTGTGGGGAAGTGTTTTAGAAAAAATAGGTTATTTATCCACTGATACCTCTTTTCCTCTTCTTATGTCCGTCAGAGTGTCATTTACTTCAGCCCTAATAGCAACAGAGAGAGAGGTTTTTATTGAAAAATATATTGGCCAGTTAATTGATGGGGATAAGTTTGGTTCCTTCGCTTATACCGAGAATGCTGATGCTTTTTCTTTCTTATCTAATGCTGTTTATTGCAAGAATATAGATGGTTATATTCTTAATGGTATTAAGCAGTATGTTACGGGTGGTGCTACTGCCGATCTTTTTCTGGTTTTTATTCGTAGCGAAAGCAGTGACCTACAAGTTTTTTTAGTTAAACGCAGTGATCCTGGAGTGGAGATTATTCCTAGACTTATGCACGGTATGCATTCACTGGGATTGGTACAACTGAATCTTAATAATGTAAAGCTTGATAAAAATCGCTTGCTGGTTGCTACTGATGGTCTTAGTTTTGTACAGCGCTATTTTCTCAATTGTCGCCGTCCATTACTGGTAATACTATTTTTAGGGCGAGCACGGGCCATTATTGAAGAGACGATAAGTTATTTACAAAGAACTATTCGTTACGATGAACCTCTTGTTGAAATGCAGCATGTGCAGGCTGCTATTGGGCGTATGACTATTGCGCTCGAAACGGCGCGAACGATGGTTTTCCATTCTCTGGAACGGCAGGCGAGAAAAGAGAGTGATCCATATTGGGACCCTATTTCTTCAGCCGCAAAACACTATGCGACTGAGCAAATAAACTTCATTGCGCTAATGGCGCTAAAACTCACCGGTGGCTGGGGATATACCGAAGAGAGTGGTTTAGGGCGTTCACATCGAGATTTTACCTCACTGCTGGCAGGGGCTGACCCACAGGAGAAGCTAGAAGTCGATCTGGGTCTTCGGGTTATTCATGAATTTGAGATGCTTGCACAACAAAAAATAGTGCAGGAGGATAAACATTATGAGATTTAAACTATCAGGCAATTTAGCCAAATTCACTAATTATAAGAAAGATTTACAAATTGATATTGACCAACCGAGCACTCTTACTGAGTTAATGACACGATTGATTTCACAGTGGCCGGAATTAAAAGAGGTTATCTATGATAAGGAATTAAAGTTTAAAAAGGGATATCTGGTTTCTTTGAATGGCCAAAAAATTAATCCAGATGAATTTCATGAGCCGATAAAAAATAATGACTGTGTTGATATTTTTACCGCTATTGCGGGAGGTTGATATGAACGAAGAACGCATGGTTAATATGACTTACCCCATTCATACGTGTGTATTTACCGCTCTGCAATTTCATGGGAGAGAGTTGCTGTCTTTGGCAGCGAGTAGTGAATGGCTATGGTTTGAATATTATTTAAATGTATCACTTCCTACACTGATACAAGAGTATCAACAGAGTATGGTAGTGACGGCTTTTGAAATTGAATATACTGCACCATTTGAATTCTTTGATGCTAATCAATTTACGGCAAGTGTGACTAAAGTTAGGGTTAGACAAAATGATAATATATTTGAGTTTCATTACGAATTTAGTGCCAATAATATTGTTTTTTCCCGTGTTATGATTTGTTTTCGTCTATTGTTATTATCCGGAGATGATGCACTTACCGCTGTGCCGGGTAAAGTAGATGAAAAGTTACTGCAACGGTTTTTGCCTGAAGAGATAGATTCATCCAATATTGTTCGAGCGGTGCCCAAGCTGCTAAATAAAATAGAAACTGAAGGGCTGCTTATTACTGAGAGTAACGACTTATTTACGCTTTATCGCCATCAGTGTGAAGTGGCGGACCAATGGAGTTTTATTGAATTACCCACTCTTGCCTCTGCCGGGCGTGAACGGCTAATTATTTCATTAGATGACGATCCGGCTGAACTCCGTCGCACTATGGAGAAGCCCATTAAGAGCATTGTTGCGAAGCTGAGCTGCCCATTCTTTTTGTTTGATGAAGGTAGAGTAAGAACGCGAGCTTATTTATTGAATAAACAGCCCATCTTTGTTCATCATGTTTTTAATGTTAGCCGTGCTGATACTTTGGCCGCTATTGTCATAGAAAGTTTTTAACCTGGATAAGTCATGGATAACTGACTATTAAATAAAAGGAGGTAATATTTGGAGTCATAGTATGAAAATTTTGGTAAATAATACACATTATGATCATCTTACCCCCCCTGAAATAGGGTTATATTCTCGGCATTTATTGATTCCGTCCATCGGGATGAAAGGCCAGTTGGCACTCAAAAATGCCCACGTATTAGTCGTCGGGGCCGGAGGGCTTGGTTGCCCGGTCTTACTTTATTTAGCTGCTGTGGGTATTGGGTGGATAGGTATTATCGATGCTGATCATATTGATGTTTCTAATGTACATCGGCAAGTTTTATATCGGGTTGTAGATAAAGGAAAGAAAAAAGCTGATGTTGCTAAGTCACGTTTACAGGAGCTCAATCCCTATATTGAGATAGAAACCTATATTGACCAATTAAATATAGATAACGCCGAAGAGTTAATATCTCGCTACGATATTGTAGTCGATGGCACGGATAACTTTATTGCAAAATACCTGATTAACGATACTTGTTATCTTACCGGTAAGCCATTGGTTTATGGGGCGATCATGCAATTTGAGGGGCAGGTGTCGGTATTTAATGTTCAGGATGAAAATGGCATTCGTGGTGCTAATTATCGCGATCTTTATTCTGAACCACCGGATGCAGCATTAGCCCCAAATTGTGCAGAAGCTGGGGTGTTAGGTATTTTACCCGGTATTATTGGCTGCTTTCAGGCTAATGAGGTAATTAAGCTAGTAACCGGTCTGGGACGACCTCTATCTGGGCGGTTATTGGTTTATGATGCTTTGGAAGCAACGACAACAGAGTTGAGTTTTTCTGCCTCGCGGAATAACCCATTAAGAGACCCTAATTGGTCTCAGATATTAGAAGAAATTCCTGCTGTATGCAGTAGTACCGTGATGCCTGATCAATTTGTTATGACCCTTGCGGAGTTTAATGATCTTATCCATGCCTATGCGGTCATCCATCTGATTGATGTTCGTGAATTGCATGAAAGAGAGCAGGTCTCTATCGGTGGAGTTCATATTCCTTTAGCTGAGATAGAAAGCACCGATAATGGATATTTTAATGATGTTCCTATTATTTTGTATTGCCAATCAGGGGTACGTAGCCAAAGAGCCGCTAATATATTGGCAAGCAAACTGCCGTATTCCCAGATATTTAGTTTAAAAGGCGGAATATCTGCATTTTTAGCCTCTGATTTATATCCCGAAATTATGGCCAATCTGGCGCAGTGCCAGTGTAACGGGCTGAGTAATTTTCATTAAATGGTCATATTAAAGCGACGAGTGGCCTGTCATATTGATGGGCCACTATCGACATTTAGCGCCAAAATGGGCGGCTGTAATCGCGCTTGATATCCTCTCGGCTTAGGCCAATATCTTTCAATTGACTCGAGTTCAACCGCGCCAGTGTATTGGCCGTTTTGCGTTGCTCATTCCATTGATGCGCATATCTGTATGTTTTTAGCCATAACCGAATAAAAATATTAGGGCGATTTTTTGCGGCTCGTGCAGCTGACGAGCAGCATTTATCTATTTGATCTTCAATTATATTATTCATTTTCGACTCCCCGTCAGTAGGTGAGCCATTAGCATGAGACTTTGGCGCGAAACATTACAGATGCAAATTAGGACTATTATTTCCATACAGATATGAGATATATCAACTGAATGGTGCAATTTTTTGCCATCTGTACTGGTTGCTACTGATTAGGTGATATCAATGACTCGTTACCAACAACTGGCCGATATTTTGAGTCAGCGGATTAAAGAAGGGCTCTATATTGCAGGTGAGCGGCTCCCCTCGGTCAGAGTATTGAGTGACGAGCATGGGGTGAGCATTAGTACCGTACAACAGGCTTATCGGCAGTTGGAAGAGTGTTTGCTGATTGAGGCGCGAGCGAAGTCGGGTTACTTCGTGCGGTGCAGTTCAAATTTACCCTCTTTACCCGCCACATGCACCCATGCACAGCGGCCGGTCGAAATATCACAGTGGGAAAATACGCTGGCATTTCTGCAAAGAGGCGATCAGGAAAATGTTATTCATTTGGGCGCGGGCTCGCCTGATCTTTCTGGCCCTGGGCTGAAAATTCTCAGCCGTTTATTGAGCCGTATTAGCCTTCATCAGAGTGAAGAAGTGCTGGAATATGACAATATTTATGGCTCGCCGGAATTACGCGAGCAAATTGCTCGTCTAATGCTGGACAGCGGCAATCATCAATCGGCTGATAATATCATTATTACATCCGGCTGCCATGGCGCACTGGCTATTGCATTAGGCGCTGTTTGCCAGCCCGGTGATATTGTGGCGGTGGATTCCCCCAGTTTCCATGGTGCGATGCAAACCCTGAAAGGGATGGGCATGAAAGTGATTGAGATCCCAACCGATCCGGTGGTGGGGATCAGTCTGGAGGCCTTGGAAATGGCTTTAGATCAATGGCCGATTAAGGCCGTTCAACTCACGCCGACTTGTAATAATCCACTGGGCTACAACATGCCCGATGAGCGCAAAAAGGCGCTGCTAATACTCGCCCAGCGCTATGACGTCGCAATAATTGAAGATGATGTGTATGGCGCGCTGGCTTACCAATATCCGCGCCCTCCGACTATTGCTTCATTTGATGATGACGGGCGAGTATTGCTGTGCAGTTCTTTCTCAAAAACGGTAGCACCGGGTTTACGTGTCGGTTGGATTGCTCCGGGGCGCTATTTAGATAAAGCGCTGCACATGAAATATATTTCTGCCGGGCGAGTTGCTTCGTTACCCCAATTGGCAATGGCTGAATTTATCAAGCAGGGCCATTACATGCAGCATTTGCGCCGGATGCGCCGCCAATATCAACGCAATCGCGATATTATGACGGGTTGGGTGATGAAATATTTCCCGCCGAATACCTGCTTAAGTCGGCCACAGGGCAGTTTTATGTTGTGGGTCGAATTGCCACATGGGTTTGATAGCTTGCGCCTTAATCGCTGCTTGTTGCCATTGGGGGTGCAGGTGGCCGCCGGATTTATTAGTTCCGCCTCTGGGAAATACCGCAATTGCCTAAGATTGAGTTACAGCAAACCGATGACGGCTGAGATTGAACGCGCAGTGCAAAAAGTGGGCAAGACGATTTATGAATTGTTGGCGGATGTTGAGCCAAAGGCGGCTTTAGAAAAGCAAAGCCAGCCTTAGGCTGCAATTACTGACGCAAATAAATCTGTGGCAGGGCGCTTTCCGGGTGACGTGAAACCCCCAAGTCAGCCTGATACCAGCGGGTCAGTGTCTCGGCATTGAGCACTTCCTCTGGTGTGCCACAGGCCACAAGCTCGCCTTGCGCTAACAGTAAAATACGATCGGCATACAGTGCCGCCAGATTTAAATCATGCAGTACGCAGCACACCGCCAAGGGTTCTTGGAGGGTAAGCTGGCGCAGTAAGCGCAGCGTATGTTGTTGATGATACAAATCTAATGCGGAAGTTGGTTCGTCAAGGAATAGCCAACGCGGGGCCGGCTCGGGTTGCCACAACTGAGCTAATACCCGAGCGAGTTGTACCCGCTGTTGCTCGCCGCCCGAGAGTGCGCGGTAATCGCGTTGCGCCAAAGCCAGACAGTCTGTTTGCGCCATAACTTCCTGCAACGCCTGACGATTTTGTGCCGCACCATAAGGTGCCCGGCCCATCTGAATCACTTCACTAACACTGAATGGAAAAGCCAAGTCACTGTATTGGCGCATTACCGCTCGGGTGCGGGCCAATGCTTGGGGCTGCCAGCTGTTGAGGTCTTTCCCCAGCAATTGGCACTGGCCTTCTGAGGGGGAAAGGTAGCCCGTTAATAAACGCAGCAGGGTGGATTTCCCCGCGCCGTTTGGCCCGATAATCGCCACCATTTCCCCGCTGGCTATTTGTAGTGAAACGTTATTAATCAGCCTTTGCCCCTGAACATGGTAAGAAAGCTGATTCGCTTCTAATAACGCGGTATTAACCACTACGTTGCTCCCGCTGACGTAAAATCAGCCACAGAAAATAAGGCCCACCCAGCAAGCTGGTTATCAACCCGACCGGCATTTCAGCTGGTGCAACCAAGGTCCGGGCCAGAGTATCGGCAGTCAGTAACAGACACGCGCCGCCCAGTGCAGCGCCGGGTAGCAACCAGCGGTGGTCCGCACCGATACGCATGCGAATAAGATGCGGGACGACCAACCCAATAAAACCAATCACTCCACTGACAGCAACGGCTGCGCCAATCAAAATAGCGCTGAGCAGCAACAAGCGCAGTTTAGCTTGCCGTACATTGACCCCGAGGTAATGCGCTTCTTCATCCCCCAGTTGCAACAGGTTTAATTGACGAGCTTGTAACAAACCGAGCACACACGCGGGCAGAATCAAGGATGCGGCCACCAGGAGTGTTGACCACTGCGCCTGACCTAAACTGCCCATGCTCCATAAGGAGAACTGGCGCAATTGCTGGTCATCACTGATATAGGTCAATACCCCGACGGCCGCGCCACACAGCGCATTAATAGCGATGCCGGCCAGTAGCAGGCGGGATAAGTTGCCATGCCCCCAGCGACTGAGGGTGAAAATAATGGCTGAAATAGCCAGACTGCCAATAAATGCGCCAACCATATGACTATAAAGTGCTAACAGTGGCGGCAAGCTGAATGGCATAACAATAATTATGCCGACACACAAAGCCGCGCCGCTGCTGATACCCAGCAGGCCGGGGTCTGCCAGTGGGTTGCGGAATAATCCTTGCATGATAGCGCCGGAAACTGCCAGTGCGCAGCCGACCACGACCGCCAACAGCACGCGAGGCAGCCGGATATTGAGCCAAATATGCCACATTGCATCATCTAATGAGGCGTGCCACAGAGTCCGAAACGAGAGCGTCAATGCACCCATATTGGCTGAACCGAGCGCTAAGATGATAAGGATCATCAACAAGATACTCAGCATCAGGCGCGGGTGAATGCGGCAATTCATTGCGCTTGTTCCATACTTTTGCGCAGTTGCGCCAGTACGTGTGGGGTTTCCAGACCAAAGCCCAGTAGCGCCATATCATCTACGACTAATAGTCGCTTATTTTTACCCGCGGGCGTCAATGCCATGCCGGGTAATTTCCAGATACCTTCGCTCCCCCCCAGCGCTCTCACGCCGTCACTGGTAATCAGTAATAAATCAGGGGCACTGGCAATTACGCCCTCTTGTGACAGTGGGCGATAGCGGCTGAAACCCTGCATCGCATTGCTGCCACCGGCGGCACGAATCATGGCATCTGCTGCGGTATTTTGACCTGCGGCCATCGGTGTTAACCCCCCGTGGCTCATGACAAACAGCACTTTGACCGGCAGGGGAGTGTTATTCACTGCGGCTAAACGTTGCTGATAGTCTTTGATAAGTTCTTGCCCTTTTTCCTGCTGATGCAGTGCTGTGGCGACAGCATTTATCTTCACTGCCACACTTTCCGGTGTGGTTTGGCCCGGAATGGTGACTACATTTACACCACTGTCAGCGACCTGTTTAAGCACCAGTGAAGGTTGCGCCAGCTCACTGACCAGCAGCATGGTCGGCTTCATCGCCAAAATCCCTTCGGCATTGAGCATGCGCATGTAACCAACATCAGGCAGCTTCTGCACTGCCTGAGGCTGTAGACTGGTACTGTCACGAGCCACAATCTCGCCCCCCGCACCCAGTGCGTAGGCAATTTCTGTGACATCACCGCCAACGGTGACGATACGTTCTGCGGCGAAAGAATTTAGCGGCAGAATGCAGGCGCTCAGCGACAGAATGAAAGGGAGTGACAGTAACCTTAATCTCATGCGGCAATATCCTTATTATTTAGGCGAGCAATCTGATCTCGCCATTGATTTTGTTCCGGTTGCCCTTCAGTGCGCTGGCCGTAAAGTTGAGCTAACTGGGTGCCATCAGCAGCAAACAGTTCCAAACTAGTGACAAAACCGTCTTTAGTTGGTTTGCGGGTAATCCAACTTTCGGCAATGGCTGTTTCAATCAGGTGCAGTGTGAAGCGCTTGTTGAAAACATTAATCCAATCCTGATGCGGTGTAACCTTTTCAATCATGCCGGTAAAGATTTGCACACAACCGCGGTTACCCACAAAAATCATAATTTCGTTCTGTTCTTGCTGGGCAATATTCAAAAGTTGGGTCAGTGAGCTGTTATCAACTTGATACGCCAGGTCATTACCCACCGCGCGGAATGCTTGCTGGCGAGTCAGGTTATTGCGCTTGAGCAACTGGAAAAACTGATGTACGTCAGTCATGGCGCGCCATTCGGCATCGACTGTCTCATCAGTGGTCGTCGGTTCTGCCACTTCAGGTGTGCTTAGCGGCTCTAGCTGCAATGGTGGGTTTTCTGTGGTGATAAACTTCGCCAGCAGTGCTTCCCAAGCGGGAATGTCAGTTTGTTCAGTGACATACACTTTATGCAAAGCATCGCCCTGATGGTCAAAGAATTGGATGCTATGACGCACACCGTGGCGAGTTTCTTCTGACAAGGTGAATGCGCTGGCCCATTGATTGAGGAACAGACGTAAATCTAAATCACGCGGATTGAGGATTAAACCGGCGTGGCCGTTCAGATGTTGATTCTCATACCGCCCCATTTGCTCATGGACGGCATAGGTATTGCGGGTGATGGCTTTGACTTCACCGACAGCCTCTAATGCGGCCAGTAATGTGCGGGCATCAGTTTTCAGACGTTTGGCATCGTGACCGACACGGCTGTGAGTCAGTTCCGCTTCTGATATGCCCATCAGAGTGGCTAAATCGCGAGCATATTTGCCTGGGTTATCGGCTTTTGCTTGCAGATACTGCTCATATATTGGCTTGCTCATAATAACTTCCTCGTTCTATTGATTTTTTATATGCAGGTGACAGGTAGAAATGATAATCCGGTAATTCGTTGATTGAATTACCGGATGTGTTATTTCAGACTAACTTTTTCAATCAATTACCACTGATAGCTCACGAAGAACTTCGCATTACGGCCATCTTGTGGCACGCCTTGTGGCGCGTAATACTCTTTATCAAAGGCGTTACCCAACACCACGGTGGTGGTCACGCCTTTAAATTGCTCCTGACCTTTATAGCTGACATAGAAGTCATTGAGGCCATAACCGGCCTGGCGTTTGCCGGTGCTTAATGGCTGAGAGCGGTCAGCAAAGGTGGCAATCCAGCCTACGGCAAAACCACTGTTAGCGACAGGCACATCCAGGGTACTGGTCACGGTATCTGGGCTAATGGATTCGAGCCAAGTATTGGTATTCTGGTTTTTCCCCCGGGTGCGGTTATAGGCCAGATCCCAGTTAAACAGGGCAGTTTTGTAACTCATGGTGGCATCCCAGCCCCAAATTTTGGCGCGATCGACATTCACCGAAGTGGTGGTCATGGCGACCATGTTTACCTTGGTTTCGATATAGTCTTTCGCGTTGGTGTCGAAGTAACTTGCCTTGAATTGCAGGTCATCTTCGGCCATCAACAAGTCGCTAAAGCGCAGGCCAAAACCGTATTCCTGAGTTTCGTTGGTTTCCGGTTTTAGGTTTGGATTCGGCACCCAGTTGTTCGTGATGAATCTTCCGCCGCCGATAGGAATGGAGAAGTGTTTTGAATCGTTGTACATCTCACCCATCGTCGGTGCGCGGAAGGCCTGCGCATAGGAACCGAACAGCATCAGCCAGTCAGTGGGTGTTACCGTAAGCGCCCCGCGTGATGACCATTTATCAGCATCGACGTCGGCATAGCCTTCACTGCTACCGCGATAATTGTCATAGCGGGTACCGGCCAAAATGGAAACCGGCAGGTCGCGCAAGGTGATTTCGTCTTGTAGCCAACCAGAGCCAAAACGAATATCAGCTTGTGGGAAACTTTCTGTTGCGCCGCCCGGCGTTTGCTCTTGTTTATAAGCTTCGGTGCCGTAAGTCAGCAGGTGTGAAGCAAAGCTATCAGTCAACAGACGGGTGCGGTTTTCCAACTTCCCACCTTCAGTGGTCTGCTTGCGCCCCTCTTCTGGCGTACCTTGTGGTCGCGCATTGATTTCTACTTCGGAGTAGTAAACCTGAGCGGTGGCATTCAACCATTCTTGATCAAGCGGCTTAATGTTGTATTTAAGCTGAGCATCGCGTTGAATTGTCGAGCGATTTGTCATGATATTGCTACTGGATGGCGCGCTGGTTTGCGGGTTCTTTGGCTCTATCGCGTTGTTATTGTAATAGCGCAAATTGGCGCTCAAAGACTGAATCTGGTCAATACGCCAGGTCCCTTTTGCCAGTACGTTACTGATGGTTTCATCATTAGGTGCATTAAACCCATCACTCTGACGGATATTACCGATATCGCGAGTACCGAAGGAGAGAATGCCATCGACATCATCAGTACGGCCATAAGCGGTGGCCCCCAGGCCGAAGCTGTGGTCGCCGGTTGCTGCGGAACTGTAAACCCGATAACCGGTGTTTTGGCCAGGTAACAGCATGTCGGCGGCATCCACTGTTTCATAAGAAATAACCCCGCCCAATGCGCCACTGCCATACAACAGTGCGGAGGGGCCGCGAACCACTTCAACCCGTTTGACCAGCGCTGGGTCGAGGAAAGTTGCATTCAGGTGGCCGGTATCTGTGCCTTGACGAATACCATCAACTAAGGTGAGGACGCCAGTTTTGCCATAACCACGTAATGTCACATCTTGCCCGTTAACACGTCCGCTGCCCGTCACTGTCAGCCCCGGAATTTTGCGCAACATATCTGCAGCAGAGGTCGCGGTTTCGCTGGTAGGGGTGTTGGCTTCAATGACTGTCACCATCATCGGTGCTTCAAAGCTACTGCGCTCATTACCGGTTGCCGTGACCACCATGGTGTCGGTGGCGTGTTTTTTGCTGTTTGCTGCGGTTGTGGTATCAGCAGCTTGAGCAGCAAGAGGCAGGGCGCAAGCGATTGCCAAACTGAGTGAGGACCAGCGGAAACGGTCGGAAGTAAAACGAGGCATGTCGGCAATTCTCCATATTTTCTATGCAAAAAATTATATGCAAAACAAATAAATAGGTTGCTGGCTGCCTTGATTGTTCAATCTGGGTGGCTTGCATTAATATCTTTCGCGCTCAGGGTTTCCACCGTGAGGGCTTTAGATTTTTCGGTATATTATTTAGTCAGTATTAACTTCCCGGCTTTGGTTTGGCGCAGTTGATAGCATTCGCCCTGATGGACGATAAAAGCGACACCATGCTCTCCCAGCAGTTGTTCGCTGGTGATAGACAGTGGCTTACTGTCCGCCGGAAGCTTGGTAGCAGACTCATCGTTCATTATTGGTGCTCTGTTCAACTGTTTATCCATATAACCAGCAAGGTAATGATAACCGCTATCAATATGATAAGCATTATCAATCAAGGGTGGATGTTACATCAAGACATATTTATTGTTAACTGGCTTTTAATTAGCGAGCTTATCCATGGTCGACAAGCGCATAAATTTGATGATAGGTGGCGGGATCTTCGACCATCTGGCTCAGATGCATTGCAACATCCGCGCGGGTGACCATTCCATGGGCCTCAGCTTGCAGACAGGTGGCTTTTCCTGTTGCGGGTTTATCCAGTAAACCGCCGGGGCGAATTAAGGTATAAATCAGGCCACTGGTTTGTAACCAGCTCTCAGCCAGTGACTTCTCACGAACCGCCTGACCAAAAGCGGCACGAGCGGCGGGGGAAAGTGTTGGCCAGCTATCACCACAGCCAATGGATGTGACTAAAAGCATGCGTTTCAGGCCGAGTTTCTCGGCAGTATCAATGATCAGCCGATTGCCCTGATAGTCAGCCGTGCGACTACCTAATGTTGAAATGATGGCGGCCTCTGGCCCCGCGAGTTGGCAAGCTTGATACACACTTTCTGGATCACAAGCATCGCCACATACCACGGTAAGTCCCTGACTACGCAGGGATTCTGCTTGTTGCGGGTTGCGTATCAATAGAGTGACAGGGCGCGGATTCAGGGCAGAGTTGGCCGGTGAATTTGCCAGTGCAAGCAGATGTGCGCCCACGCCATGTCCGGCACCAAATATCAGCCAAGGTTTCATGGGGTTTCCTCACTTTTTTCATTGATATCATGCTGTTCTTGAGTGAGCTGTTGAGCCAATTGATGAAATGCGGCGAGGCCGTCAGCTCGTAATTGGCGATGCTCATCACGGCCCACATAGACCTTCAGCATCACATCACCTTGCTGATTAAAAAACTGTACTGATGCAGTTGCCATCCCCATAAACGGGCGTTCCAGTAGGGCAATAGCTTGGCAGTTTTGTGCTCTGATATGGCCGCTGAGCCCTTGTTTGTCGCGAAGATTGAAATAGCCGTGGCGATGAAAACCACTGGGTAACGGGCCTTTGTGCTCCAGAATAATATCGGCCGTGTGCACGAGAGTGGTGACATCTCCCCACTGCGTCATATTGTCCCAGACCTGGTCAAATTGGTCCGCACTGACTAAAACACGTTGTGGTAAGGCGCGGACTACCTCGAGTGGGCTGACCTGATAATCCTGTGCAATTTGTTCCAGTGTGCCATCCGGCTCCGTGGCAAGAAATTCGGCCAATAATGATTTATTTTTAGGGGATTGTGAGGTCATAAGTGGCTTTCCGTAGTCATAAGTGAAGGAATAATATTTTGCAGAGCTTGCATGATATTGCTGGCCCAGAAGCGCCCGTTATCAGTGAGCCGTAGACAGAAACTGTTATCTTTTAGCAGGTGGTTCTGTTGCCATTGCGCAATCAATGGCAGCAGCGGGGATGGGTCAGTCATTAACTCACTCAGATCCAGGCGGCCGACTTCAATACCGCTTTGCAATTTGGCCCGCCACGGATGTTCGCCACTGGCTTGCGTCATCATCATTAAAGGCTTTTGCCCGCTGTCGATTAATTGATAGTAGTTATCTAAACTGCGGTGCTGCATGTAAGCATGCCCTTGCAAAGATCCCCCGGCACCACTGCCCAAGGCCAGGCAATCAGCCCCTTGTTTTATCAATAGGTTATAAAGATTGCGTTCACGTGTGGTGCGCGCCCAGTGGCTATTACTTAACTGATGCCAACCCGCCTGTGCGAGACTTTCGGCCCCGCGACAGTAAAAGTCACATTGCTGCGCCAGTGTCGGCAGTTCCACCCGGTTATTTTCCACTGATTTGGCTAATGGTGTGGTTGGCAATAAATTAAGAGCATATAAATCAACGCCATCCAGTGGCAGTTGCCGCACGATAGCCAAATCTTCCTGCCAGGTTTCTGGTGTTTGATGCGGTAGGCCAAACATCAGGTCGCAGACCACAGCAGCACGATCGCGAGAGGCCAAATTAGTCAGAAAACGAATGGCTTGATCGCGGTCGGCCTTCCGCCCCATGCGCTGACGAATACGGGTGTTAAAGGTTTGAACTCCAACAGAAAAACGGTTAGCGCCAGCATCCAGACAAGCATCAATCCGCTCATCATCAAAATTGAAAATACGGCCTTCAACGGTTATTTCACAATCGGGAGCTAGCGGCAAACTTTTACGCAATTGGCTGATAATGCTGTGTAATTGTTGTGCTGAAAGTGCACTTGGTGTGCCGCCCCCGAAGTAAATTGCATGAATTGGCCCTCCTTGTAGTAGGGGGCTGCCCGCTTCCATGCTCAGTTCCCGCAGCAGGTAGTCGGTGTAGCGCGCAGTGCTTTCAGGTTGTAGAGGATTTTGATAGAAACCACAGAAAGTGCAGTGAGTAGCACAAAATGGAATATGTAAATAAAGCAAACGCTTATTCGGTGGCAGCGGCTTTTGCAGCAGTGATTGCCAGCTATTTTGCAGTGACTCAGCCGGCAGTGGGCGGCTATCACGCCATGGCATTGTGGCCCAGCGCTTGGGGAAAGGTAGGGGCCCCGGACGGGCATGATACGGCATCAAATCAATATTCATGACAGACTCAATTACGACCTAGATGATAAATTAAATGATAATCATAAGCATTTGATCAATGGGTAAAGGCCGATATATTGATCCGCATCATTAAATCCGGGCGAAATAGGCTCACATTTGCCGGGAGAGTAGGAAAGAGCTTCAGTTAAGCTGGGTTTAGGAGTGGCGGCTGGTGGGTTTTTTTACTGACTAATAGTGAAAATTCATACAAATTCAGATGGATGAGCTAACGCAGAGTCACTCAGACGTTAGCCCATCTTAAGACTTATGCCAGATATTTGCGGAACCACGCGATGGTGCGTTCCCACGCCAAGTCAGCAGCGGCTTGGTCATAACGCGGTGTAGAATCATTGTGAAAACCGTGATTTACACCGGGATAAATATAGGCTTCGTAAGTTTTGTTCGCGGATTTGAGTGCTTCTTCATAAGCTGGCCAACCCGCATTAATATTGGTGTCCAGTTCAGCATAGTGCAGTAACAATGGCGCGTTGATGCGGGGGACATCCTCGGGCTTGGGTTGTCGGCCATAGAAAGGCACCGCCGCGGCAAGTTCGGGATAGGCGACGGCGGCGGCATTGGCAACCCCACCGCCATAACAAAAGCCCGTAATCCCGATTTTGCCGGTGGTGGCTTCATTCACTTTCAAGAATTCAATCGCGGCAAAAAAGTCATTCATGAGTTTGGTGGGGTCAACCTGCTGTTGTAGCTCACGGCCTTTATCATCATTTCCAGGATACCCCCCGACAGAACTAAGCCCATCAGGGGCGAGCGCAATAAATCCAGCTTTTGCCACACGGCGGGCCACATCTTCAATGTAAGGGTTTAGCCCCCGATTCTCGTGAACCACCACTATCGCAGGAAGTGGGCCCGTTGCTTTCGCGGGACGAACCAGATAGCCGCGCACTTCACCATGACCATTTGGTGATGGGTAAGTGATATATGAGGCGATAATATCGGGATCGGTGAATTCCACTTGTTGGGCGAGTGCATAATTCGGGCTGAGTTGGCCCAGTATGGTGAGCGCGGTTAGGCCGCCGACAGTATATTTTGCTGCTAATTCAAGGAATTGCCGTTTGGTTATCTTACCATGGGCATAATAGTCGTAGAGTTCGAGCAGTTCAGGGGAAAAGTCTTTCGCGGTAAGACGGGACATTGGCATGCTCCTTCCATCGTGCGTGAAAGAGTAACTTAACAGATAGCAGAGTCACTGTTGATAGTTTTTTAACCACTCGTATTTGATGAGAAGTTTGCACGACATAAATCATAAAACCCACCAATGGTGGGTTTACTGTTCACGAACACGGCAAGGCAACTTATCTAAAAACTAAACCGCCATCAATTAAGGGTGCTTGTCCGGTCATATAGTCTGAATCTGGGCCGGCGAGGAATGAAACAAAAGCGGCAACATCTTCCGGTGTTTCTGCCCGGCCAAGGGCGATGCCCTCGACATATTTTTTATAGGTTGCACCAATCGGTGCGCCAGTTTCTTCGGCCATTCTTTTATCAATCTCAACCCACATATCTGTCCCGACCACTCCGGGGCAATAGGCATTAACCGTAATACCGAAACTGGCCAACTCTTTTGCTGCGGCCTGAGTCAGTGCGCGAACACTGAATTTGGTGGCTGAATAAATACCTAACAGAGCAAACCCTTCATGACCGGCAATAGATGAGGCATTGATAATCTTACCTGTCTGCTTGCGGGCCTTAAATTTTATTGCTGCGGCTTGAATACCCCAAAGTGTACCTTGCACGTTGATTTTAAATATTTTTTCGACTTCTTCCGGTGTGACGTTCAGCAGACTTTTAGTTTGGCTGATACCGGCGTTATTCACCATAATATCGAAGCCACCGAGCTCTTTTTCGGCGTAGTCAACCGCGGCAAAAACTTCACCACGAACACTTATATCAGCTTTAAAAGTGACACTTTTACGACCCAAAGCACGAATCTCGTCCGCGACGGCTTTGGTTTTTTCATCATTTAAATCAACCAATGCAATGTCAGCACCATCACGAGCTAATCGAAGTGCAATACCTCTGCCGATCCCTTGCCCCGCACCTGTCACCAGCGCCACTTTACCTTTTAAAGACATATATCGCTCCTTAAGATGAAAATTATACGCATCTACAGTTCTATCGCTATTTGTTAAGGTTTTCTGGTGTATTTGTGCTAACTCTTTATCACTGGGGGCTTGGGGAAATTTTTCCGCCATAGTGAGTGCGGCGCTGAAAGAGGGTGGGAGGGATTTTTCAATATTATTTACTGTGATTTTTCTAACTTATTGCTGTGAGTTACTATTGCCATATAAATTAATATATTGCGCATAGGCCGGGGGAAAGAGACAGTATGAGTAATGAAATAAAACTAAGTTTGATAATCCCGTTTATGCAGAATAAATGTATTAGCTGTTGGTCAGTCGTAAGATTGGTCTTTCAGAGGGGAACTGGCTTTTTTGAGGATAATGATACTGTTATCTCGTATCCAAAAGCTGGTTTTTAAATGCAAAACGGACGCCCGTAAGCGTCCGTTTCTAAATAGTGGTGCCCGGACTCGGAATCGAACCAAGGACACGGGGATTTTCAAAACTCGTGCTTAAATTGGTCACGATTAAAACAATTCATAATTAATTTGTCGCGCTTTCTCGCGTCCTTCAGTACGTTGCTCAGATGTCGAGATAAAAACTGACAGTGTATGTTTCCATTGCCCTATACCGTAAAAGCACTGATACAGAGTGAAACCTGGTCAGCCATCGCAGAGTCAGCCAAGAAGGCATACGATGGGGATCAGATGGCTCTGGAAGCCACTGGTGGAATGCTGGCAGGGCTTTTCCTACCGGGTAAGAAAGTGCCTGATGTTGGAGCTATAATTGTTTCTGATAGAATCGCTTTCAGCACCAAACAGTTAGATAAAAAATTCAAGCATGCAGCTGATTTTGATGTTGTTACCACAAAGAAAAACTCTGAGACACTTAAGCAGTATGAAACTGCAATTAAAAATCATATAGATGATACTACTACCTTTGAAAAGGGTACTTATGGTTTTGTGAAAGACTCTAAAGTATTTTTTAACCCTACTACAAATAACGCGGTTGTTATTGGTAAATCGGGTGAATTTATTACAGGTTTTAAAGTCATTCCAGGGACACCGCAATATGATAACCTTATGAAAAATGGGGTGTTAAGATGAATTATTTACTTTTGGACTTTGCTAGATCTTTTGTTGCTGAAAGATTGTCAGCAACAGTATTTTCAGAAGCATATATAGAGCTTTGGCGTATAGAAAGAGATAACAAAAATATACTTAACTATGATGCGAAGATAAGTGAGTGTTTATCAAGTATATTTTGTCTGGCTGATATGTATAACCCAGATGAAGATCGTGAGGAGTATGAATTTAATGATGATCAGCTACGAGATGAAATAAATAAACTCATCTCTAATTACAATTGATAGTAAAAAATCCCACCTAAGTCGCTGGGATTTTATTTTTGTGGAGAATAATACGCTGGGTGCGACTGACGAGAAAAAGGGTTGTGTCGCATTAACAGGAAAGGGGCGGCAAAATTAGCGCTGCCTGTTTTTTAGGCTGCCAATAGGTAGAATTGTTCCGCAGAGGATAAACCTACGCTATTGGGATGCTGAAGTTGCCCTTTACGTATCATCTGCACACATTCAATGCCAGCCAATATCGTTTGTGCTCGCCGAAACGATTTGAATCCCAGCATCCGACCGTATCCGGCGTTTGATGTTCCGGTGGTCTTGCTCAATCAGGTTGTTTAGATATTTACTTTGCCTGACGGTTATCGTTTCCTCACCGGGCTTGTCGGCGTTGAATATGGCCAAAGCTGCTGTGTTGGCACCCCTTTTATCAATAGTCACGATCTCCGGCTCACCGTGCTGACGAATGGCTTTGCGAAAGAAAACGTAATGCGGCGACGGTATCCCGTTTGGCAGTCAGCAGGAAGTCGATGGTGTGACCGGCAGTGTCGACGGCCCGATAAAGATATTTCCATTGGCCTTTGACTTTGATGTAGGTTTCATCCATTCGCCAGCGGCGACTCACTGTGTGTTTATGTCGGCGAAATACCGTATCCAGTAGCGGTACCAGACGAACAACCCAGCGGTGAAGTGTGGAATGATCAACGACAACGCGACGCTCAGCCATCATTTCTTCGAGATCACGCAGACTCAGGGAATAAGCAAGGTACCAGCGAACACATTGCGCGATGACATCCACGGGATAATGCAGGCGTTTGAAGGCTTTTCGGATCAGTGGCATAGTCAGGTAGCACCATAAAAAAACAGCATGTTACCTGACTACGCTTTAATGCGACAAAGCCTGCAATTCGGTTATCATGTTCCAACCTTATTTACAATGGAAAGAATAACTCATTAGATTTTTGGTTTGGAATTGTAGGATTAGTTTATGTTACTCCTGCGGCTTTACCAGAGAATATTGACTTAAGTCATGTTATTGAGATTATTATAAAGTTAACTGACTACTCATTTCGCCTTCACGAACGACCAACTACTATTGGTATTTAATTTAATTAGATATTTATCACAATAACTTTCCATTTGTACGATATTTTCTATGGATTTTATAAGCTAATTATTTGATGTCTTTTATATTATAAAATATGTATTGAAAATAACTTCTCGTAGGCATAATGCGCTGAATTACTTTATTCAGCCGTTTATCTGCCCCAGCAGGGCAAATAAGGATATTCCCTGTGCTGCGCTCCCATCATTCAACATTAATAGCTGGCATATTGTTGCCTGCGGTAGCTATTCCACTTGCAAGTAATAGCGCGGAATTAGCCCCCGTTCAACAAAGTATTCATCAGCAGGAACGGCAACGGGCACTGGAAGAACGTCTGGCGCCTGCGACACCCGATGTACGCTTATCGGTACCTGCGGCCTCTGTGGGCCGGATTGCCTTCCCGGTTGAAAACCCCTGCTTTGTTATTGACCGCATTATCCTCAGTGGAACCGAGCCATTACCGAGCTGGTTGCCGCTGCAACGGCTGGCCAATCAGGCGCAAGGCCAGTGTTTGGGCGGACAGGGCATTAATCTGCTGATGAGCCAATTGCAAAACCGCCTGATCGACCATGGCTATGTCACCACCCGTGTTTTGGCTCCGCAGCAAGATTTGAACAGCGGCACATTGGCATTACACGTGATACCCGGCAAAATACGTCAGGTGACACTGACTCCCGACAGTGACCGCCATGTCACACTATTCAGTGCTTTCCCCGCCCGCCCCGGTAATTTGTTGGATTTGCGTGATATCGAACAAGGGCTGGAGAACCTACAGCGCGTCCCCACCGTGCAAGCCAGTATGGAGTTGATCCCCGGCTCCGCACCCGGTGAGACCGACATCGCCCTAAACTGGAAACAGAGTAAAATGTGGCGATTGGCGGCCTCACTGGATGACTCCGGCACCCGCAGCACCGGCCGCTATCAAGGTGGTGCAACACTGTTTCTGGATAACCCTTTATCCCTGAGTGACCTGTTTTATGTCTCGGCTGGCGGTTCAATAAAAAATCGCGGCGACAAAGGCACCAATAACCTGACCGGTCATTACTCGCTGCCGTTCGGTTACTGGACCGCAGGTATTACCGCCAGCAGCTATGACTATCATCAGACGGTTGCAGGCCTGAATGGCGACTACAGCTATCGGGGTGAAAGTGAGAATGTCACACTGCAACTCAGCCGTCTGTTGCACCGCAACGCCAACCAGAAAACCACTTTTACCTACAATGTGCTGACCCGCTCGTCGAAAAACTACATCAATGATACCGAAGTGGAAGTGCAGCGCCGCCGCACCTCCGCCTGGCGTGTTGGGCTGGAACATCGCCACTTTATTTCGCAGGCCACACTGGATGCCGGTATCAGCTATCAGCGCGGCACTCGTTGGTTTGGTGCGATGCCCGCACAGGAAGAGTATGTTGGGGAAGGCACCGCCCTGAGTAAAATTCTGCGCTTAAATGCACAACTGGATATTCCTTTTGCCGTCTTGACGCAAAAATTCCACTACAACCTGCAATACCAACGTCAAAGCACTAACACGCCGCTGACGGCACAGGATCAGTTCTCTATTGGTGGCCGCTGGTCAGTGCGCGGGTTTGATGGCGAGCGCACGCTGAATGCTGATCGTGGCTGGACAGTGCGCAATGATCTCGGCTGGTACACCCCGCTGCCAGGGCATGAACTGTATGTCGGCGTTGACTATGGCGAGGTTGGGGGACGCAGTGCCTCTTATCTGCTGGGCCAGCATTTGGCGGGTGGAGCCATCGGTGTTCGCGGCAATATTCTGAATACCCGCTACGACCTGTTTGCGGGCAAACCACTCTCTAAACCCGACGGATTCAAAACCGACTCGGTGACTCTGGGCTTTAACCTGAACTGGCAATACTGATGCGCCCGATTAACGCTTTACTCTGGGATGAGTTATGAATAAGAACCTGTACCGTATCGTTTTCAATAAAGCGCGTGGCATGTTGATGGTGGTAGCGGATATCGCCGCCTCGGGTCGGGCCGCATCATCGCCGTCGTCAGGTCTTGGGCATACGCAAAGCCGCCGTATCAGTGCCTTATCGTCGCTGAGTTTTAGTCTGTTACTGGCCCTGGGTTGTGTTTCGTTATCCGCTCAGGCCGATATTGTCGCCGACGGCAGTGCGCCGGGAAATCAGCAGCCGGCCATTATCAACAGCGCCAACGGGACACCGCAGGTTAATATCCAGACGCCGAGCAGCGACGGTGTGTCACGCAACGTTTACAGCCAGTTAGATGTCGATAATCGCGGAGTTATCCTCAATAACAGCCACGGCGTCAGCCAGACCCAACTCGGTGGGTTTGTCAACGGCAACCCATCGCTGGCACACGGTGAGGCCAGTATTATCCTTAACGAAGTCAACAGCCGTGACCCGAGCAAGCTCAATGGCTATATCGAAGTGGCCGGGCGCAAGGCGCAGGTGGTGATTGCCAATCCATCAGGCATTACCTGTGATGGTTGTGGTTTTATTAACGCCAACCGCGCGACCTTAACTACCGGTCAGGCGCAGCTCAATAATGGCCAGCTCACCGGCTACGATGTAGATCGGGGCGAAATTGTTATTCAAGGTAAAGGTCTGGACAGCAGCAACCAGGATCATACTGATCTGATCGCCCGTTCCGTTAAAGTGAATGCCGGTATCTGGGCCAATGATCTAAAAGTCACCGCCGGGCGCAATCAGATTGATGCCGCACATCAGAATATTAATGCCAAAGCTGCCGATGGCAGCGCGCACCCAACAGTGGCGGTGGATGTTGCCAATTTGGGTGGCATGTATGCGGGTAAAATTCGCCTGATTGGTACTGAAAGCGGTGTCGGTGTGCGTAACGCGGGCGAGATAGGTGCTTCAGCAGGTGATATTACTATCACGGCTGACGGCATGCTGATGAACAGCGGCCAGATCAATAGTGCGAGACAACTGGCGGTGAAGACTTCCGCCAATATTGATAACTCAGGTGTGCTCTACGCCAGTGGTGATACCCAACTCACTACGGCGGGTAAGCTCAGTAACAGTGGCACTGTTGCGGCGGCGGGTGATACTACTCTGCGCGCGGCGGAGGTAAACAGTAACCGCAACTCTCTCTTGGGTGCGGGTGTCAAATCCGACAACAGCAGTGTTACCCGCGGCACTCTTAGCATTGAAGCCAACGGGCAGCTAATCGCCCAAGGGAAAAATGTCAGTGGTACGGCGCAAAATCTCAACGCACACAGTATCGATCTCAGCGACAGTCAAACCCAGAGCAGTGATATCACATTGACCTCACAAGGTGGGCCAATTGATCTCAGCGGAGCCAGGTTATCCGCCAGCCAGAATCTTTCTGCCTCAACAGCTTCGCAACTACGTACCGACAATGCCAACCTGGTTGCCGGACAAGTCACACTCGACGCGCAAACGCTCTCCAATGTTGGCGGCGTGATAGCACAAACGGGGACCACAGATTTCAATCTGAATCTGCCGGGTAATATTGATAACCGTGATGGCAAGTTCCTCTCTGGTGGCAAACTCTCGCTGCAAGCCGAAACACTGAACAGCAATGGCAACAGCTTGCTCGGTGCCGGAGTGCAGAGCGATGGCAAGCTGGCCAATAGTGGGGAGCTTAATGTCGCCACGCGCCAGGCATTGATTGCTCAAGGGCAAAATGTGGCTGCGGGTGCCATGACGTTATCGGGCAGCCGTGTTGACCTCACCGGTAGCCAAACTCAGGCTGGCAATATCACTGTAACGGCACGCGATGGCGATATTTCTACGCAAGACGCGACGGTGCTCACTCCCGGAACCCTTGCGATCACCGCCGCAGCAAACTCGAAACAAACCCTGAATAACAGTGGCGGTAAATTGCATGCTGATAACATCCAACTCAATCTCGCCAGACTTGATAGCAGCATAGGGGAAATTGCCGCCGCGACCGATATGTGGATACGCCTGCAAAGTGATTTCACTCATCAGGCTGGCGCACGACTAACGGCGGGGCGTGATCTGCTCTTTAACACCAGTGGCGCACTGACTAATCAGTACAAACTGGAAGCCGGACGGGATATGCAGTTGACGGCGCTCAGTATCAGCAACACCAATGCTGATAACAACAGCGCCCTACTGGCCGGTCGGGATTTGTCATTGAACACCGATAGCCTGTTTAACAGCGGGACTCTGTATGCCGCCGGTGTTGGGCAATTTACAATTAACGGAAATGCCGAAAATCGGGGCGAGATCTACACCGAACAACAATTGACTTTAGCCTCTGCGGGCAATCTGGCTAACAGCGGTGTGATACAAACTCGCGGGGATATGCAGTTATCCACTGAGGGCTATCTCAACAATAGCGGCACCTTGTATAGCGCGGGTGACCAAATGGCGCTATCCGTCACCGGTGACCTAACCAATAAGGGCAGCCTGTATGCTGCCAAGGGCAATTTACACCTGTTGACCAAAGGTAATCTGGATAACAGTGGCAGCCTCTATGGCGCGGGGAACAGCGAGTTAACAGTGCATGGTAATGCGGCTAACTCCGGCTCCGTTTATACCCAAGGCGTACTACAGTGGCAGTCTGACGGGAGTGTCGCTAACAATGGTTCCATTGCCGCACTTGGCGACCTCCAACTGAAGGCCAGCGGCTTACTCAGTAGCAATCCATCCATGATAGCAGCGGGATTGACAGCAGATGGTAGCCGAGCCAACAGCAGTGATTTGACTATCACCACAGAGCACACCTTGATTGCTCAAGGGCAGAATATCGCTACGGGTACATTAGCGCTGTCAGGTAGCCAACTTGATTTAGCCGGTAGTCAGACTCAGGCTAATGCTATCACTCTCGCGGCCAAATCGGGCGATATCACCTTAACTGAGGCCGTGGTTAAAGCTGCGACGCAGCTGTCGGCTGGGACAACCACCTTGCTACGTGCTGATAAAGCCAGCCTGATTGCTGATCAGATAACTCTCGCCGCGCAATCACTCTCTAACTTCGGCGGTGTCATCGCACAAACTGGCATCACCGATTTCAATCTCAACCTGGCTGGTTATCTGGATAACCGCGCTGGCACCCTGCTCTCTAAAGGCAACGTGGCGGTGCAGGCGCAGCGTCTTGATAGCAACAGCACCAGCTTGTTGGGCGCTGGGATACAAAGTGATGGCCGCCTGACTGATACGGGCAACCTGGCGGTAACCACCCATCAGGATTTGATCGCACAAGGTCAAACCCTCGCGGCGGGGGCCATGACGTTAACCGGTAGTCGGGTGAGTCTTGCCGACAGTCACACGCAAGCTCGCGAGATGAATATTATTGCCAACAGTGGTGATATCAGCACACAGCGCGCCAACATCATTTCTCTTGGCTCGCTGACCATTACTGCGGGCGCAAATGCAGCTCAAAAACTCAATAACCAAGGCGGCGCACTGGCGGCGAATAATATCTCGTTGAATCTTGGTCAGTTTGATGGCAGCGCAGGTAAAGTCAGTGCCAGTCAGGATCTAACTATTGGTTTACTGAGTGATTTCAACAATCTGGCAGGCTCTACCCTCCAGGCTGGACGAGATTTAACCTTTACCACTCAAGGTGCCTTAACCAATAGCGGGCAGTTGTTGGCAGGCCGAAAACTCAGTACTGACTCCACCACCTTGTTCAACAGCGGCAGCATTATTGGGGCTGAAGCCACACTCAAAGCACGTCAAAGCATCACCAACTCCGGCCCTAAAGCCCTCATCGGCGCAACGGATGAAAATGGCACATTAACCTTGCTGGCACCGGTGATTGAGAACAGTGATACCGTTACCCACACAGACAGCGCCCCGACCACCACCCTTTTAGGTATGGGTAAGGTCATTCTGGCGGGCGGGCAAGATAATAGCGGGAATTATCAGACGGCGGCTCAGATCCTCAACATTTCTGGTCTGATTGAATCAGGCAAAGATCTGCTGATTTACGCCAGCAAGCTGACCAATCGCCGCCATATTCTCACCGCCAATAGCAACTTTGTTGTGGCCAATACGGTGAATGGCACCGCTTACTGGACGGCTGAAAACCCAGATATTCCGGGCGGGCGCTATGCAGAACCGCCTCATGGCGGCTCGATGAATAGCGATTATACCGGCACTGATTATACGTCGACTTACGCCTATAACGGCATTGATCAAATCAGCCCTGAGGCACAACTGTTAGCGGGAGGGAACCTGACCCCACAGGTGGGCACGCTGGAAAATTTCTGGAGCAAAGTGAGTGCGCAAGGCGAGATTGATCTTTCGGGTGTCACCCTGAATCAAGATGGTTGGGGGAATGCACAACGCCTGATCGAACGGACGACATCCAGCGGTGAGTGGCGCTACCGTACCTACAAAGGCAATTTGTGGGGTACCGGTTGGGGGCCGGAGGTCAAAGAACACACCACCAACCAATACGCCTCCAGTCTTACCGCGAAAACCATTAGTGGCAGTGGGACGACGATTAATAATGGGGCAAACTCCGGTGCAATCTCTCCACCAAACAATCGTGACAATATCGGCAAGGACATTGCTGTTGAATTTAACGGTATTTCGCTGACACTTCCCAGCGGTGGGCTGTATCAACTCAGTACAGATAAAGGCCACTACGCGCCTGACCCGGAAGGCAAGCTTTCGTTCGACAGTATCAATACCCCTTCCGCCAACGTGGATCGCACTGGCCTCGCCGCCCCAGTTAGGGCGTTGAGTGGCGGCTATCTGGTGGAAACTAACCCGGCGTTTGCCAATCTCAATAACTGGAAAGGGTCGGATTACGTGCTCCAACAGTTGAATAATGACCCGAATGTGCTCTTCAAACGTTTGGGGGATAACGCCTACGAACAACGTCTGGTGCGCGACCAGGTGCTGGCGCTGACCGGTCAGGCGGTCGCCAGTGATTACCGCAGCGCTCAGGAACAGTTCGAGCAGGTCTTTGCGGCGGGACTCGAGTACAGCAAGACGTTCAATATTGCCCTCGGCACCCACCTCAGTGCGGAACAGATGGCCGCATTAACCACCAATATCGTGCTGATGGAAAGCCGCGAAGTCGCTGGCGAAACCGTGCTGGTACCGGTGGTCTATCTGGCAGGCGTTAAGCCGGGTGACTTGCATGCCAACGGTGCGCTGATTGCGGCCAATAATATCGAACTCACCGATGTCCAGGGTTTAAGTAATCAAGGGGCCATCAAAGCCACCCATGATCTGCGCATTAGCATGGCAAAAGATATCACCCTGACCAGCAATGGCGGCCTGCTTCAGGCGGGCAATAATCTGCAACTCAGTACGTTGAACAGTGATATAGACCTGACCGGTGCGCAGTTAAATGCCACTAACTTGCAACTGGATAGCGGGCGCGATTTAATCCTGCGCACCGGCACTGAACAACTCAGTAGCAGCAATGGTTCCGTGCTGCGCAATCAAACCCTGCTAGGGCCGCTGGCGAGTCTCAATGTCAGTAACAACGCGGTGATTAATACCGAGCGCGACTTTATCCTGCAAGGCGCAAGTGTGAATGTCGGCAAAGATCTTCAGGTCAATACCGGCGGCAACTGGATCCTCAATACCGTCGAGCGCAGCGACCAGATAAGTGCGAATTATGGTTATGGCAGTTCGACCAGCGAGCACATCCGCCATCTGGGTAGCGAGGTGAATATCGGTGGCGCGTTGACCGCTAAGGTCGACAATCTGACCGCCGTGGGGGCCAACATCAATGCCGATACCATTGATGTGCAGGCGCAAAATATCAACCTTAGCGCGGCCACCGACAGTCTGCACGTCACCGGTGAATCTTCGAGCAAGCGCCATACCAGTTCAGTGGATCTCTACGATGAAACGCTGCACGGCAGCCAGTTGAACGCCAAGAACGATATCAATCTTAATGCGGCAAAAGACATCACCCTCAGTGCCAGCGCAGTACAAACCGACGGTTCTCTGAAGCTGGCTGCGGGCGGGGATGTCACCGTCTCCACCCAGACCGAACAACATGATGAACAGCGCAATCATACCGGCACTAAAAAAGGTCTGGCCTCCACCACCACCACCCGCACCGAAGACAGTATTAGCCAGGCACTGGCCGTTGGCTCGATGCTGTCGGCGGGCTCTATCAATGTCAGTGGCAAAAATATCGCGGTCATCGGCAGTAACGTGGTGGCCGATAACGATATTAACCTGCGCGCAAAAGAGAACATCACCATCGGCACTGCGCAGCAGAGCGAGAGCGAATCTCACCTGTTTGAGCAGAAAAAATCGGGCCTGATGAGCACGGGTGGTATTGGGGTCACGGTGGGCAGTAACAGTACCAAAACGACCGATACCGGCCAGTCGATTTCCAACGTGGGCAGCACCGTTGGCAGTGTTCTGGGCAACGTCAACATGACTGCCGGGGAAGACTTGACGGTAAAAGGCTCCGAGGTGTTAGCCGGCAAAGACATCAATTTGACCGGGAAAAACGTCGCTATTGTGGCAGCGGAAAATCAAAGCACCCAAACCCATATTGTGGAGCAAAAAAGTAGCGGCCTGACGCTGGCCCTGTCTGGTGCAGTCGGCAGCGCACTAAATACCGCAGTGACCGCCGCCAAAGATGCCAGCGAAGAAAGCAATGGCCGACTGGCCGCGCTGAAAGGCGTGAAAGCCGCGCTCGGTGGCGTGCAAGCGGTGCAGGCAGGCCAACTGGTGCAGGCTCAGGGGGGCGATAGCGCCAGCATGTTCGGCGTCAGCATCTCATTAGGCGCACAAAAATCCTCCTCGCAACAGCAGCAGGAACAGACCAGCGTGACGGGTTCGACCCTGACGGCGGGCAACAATCTGACCATCAACGCCACCGGTGATGGCAACCCAACGAACAGTGGCGATATCGTGGTGCAGGGCAGCCAGCTCAAAGCTGGCGGCGATACGACGTTGGATGCGGCCCGTGATGTGTTGCTACTCGGCGCGGCCAGTACGCAAAAAACCGACGGCAGTAACCGCAGCAGCGGCGGCAGTGTGGGCGTCAGTCTGGGGTTCGGTAGCTCTGGCGGTGGCCTGAGCATCTTTGCCAATGCCAACAAAGGTCAGGGCAATGAGCACGGCGACGGCACCTTCTGGACGGAAACCCAGATTGATACGGGCGGCACACTGTCGCTCAGCAGCGGGCGTGATACTGCACTGACAGGCGCGCAAGCTAACGGCGAAACCGTCAAAGTGGATGTCGGCCGTGACCTCCTGCTGCAAAGCCAGCAAGACAGCGACAATTATGATTCGAAGCAGACCAGCGTCAGCGGCGGTATCAGTGTCGCGGTCATTGGTGCCGGTGGCTCAGCCAATCTGAGCATGAGTCGGGACAAGCTGCACAGCAATTATGACTCGGTGCAGGAGCAGAGCGGTATCTTCGCAGGCAAAGGCGGCTTTGATATCACCGTCGGTGAACACACCCAGCTTGATGGCGCAGTGATTGCCAGCACCGCAGACAAGAGCAAGAACAGTCTGGATACCGGCACACTGGGCTTCAGTAACATCGAGAACAAAGCCGATTTCAAAGCTGAGCATCAGGGCGGTAGCCTGAGCACCGGTGGTCCGGTGGGGTCTGACCTGCTGAGTAATCTGGGTAGCGTGGTGCTGTCGGGGCTGGGCAATAACGGTCATGCCGAAGGCACTACGCAGGCAGCCGTATCCGATGGCATGATTACCATCCGAGATACGGATAAACAGCAGCAGAATGTCGATGACCTGAGCCGCGACACCGACAACGCCAACGGCAGCATCGGCCCTATCTTTGATAAAGAGAAAGAGCAAAACCGGCTAAAAGAAGCGCAGTTGATTGGCGAGATTGGCGGTCAGGCCATGGATATTGCGCGAACACAAGGGGATATCATCGGTCTGGAGACCGCGCTGAAGGCCAATCCGAAGTTGAAAGGCGATGCGGAAGCCCTGCGTGAGACAAAAGAATACAAAGCCGAGATGAAGAAATACGGTACCGGCAGCGCGCTGCAACAAGGTATTCAGGCCGCGACAGCCGCCGTACAAGGCTTGGCCGGTGGTGATATGGCGAAAGCGCTGGCAGGAGCCTCAGCACCGTATCTGGCTGAAGTGATCCACAATATGACCCTTGATCCGACCCGAAAAGGGGGCGTCAACACGGAAGCCAATCTAATGGCCCATGCGGTTCTCGGTGCGGTGGTCGCTCAGGTCAATGGCAACAGTGCACTGGCAGGGGCTTCCGGTGCGGTGATGGGGGAATATATCGCCTGGCAAATGTACCCAGGGATCGCGCGTGAAGATCTGAACGAAGAACAACGACAAACCATCAGCGCCTTGGGTACACTGGCGGCCGGATTAGCCGGCGGTTTGACCGGTGGCAGCACTGCTGACGCAGTTGCCGGGGCGCAGGCTGGGAAGAATGCACTGGAGAATAACTCGTTGGGCCTGGGAGCCGGAGATATCGGATTCTGGTTGGGTAACACCCCTGACTGTGATACGACGTGTAAGGCTGGTATAGCCAAAGGTATTGCAGAAGGAAACCTTGTTGTATCTGCTGGCGTAGGTGCGGTGGCTGGAGGAGCAATGATTGTTGCAGCCACGCCGGAAATAGCAGCCCTTGCTAAAGCCGCACTGAAAGGTTGTAAGGCCGAACCGGCAATCTGTCTGAATAACGTAGGGTTGCAGATTGCTGAAACCGCAACGCCTGGCGGAGTTGGTGCTGCCGGAGTTATAGGGATTGGTAAAACGGCAGTGGAAGCGACAGCAGCGAGAGCTGTTGCGGCTAATGCAGCACATAACGCTACAAGTTATGCTGGTTTGAAAATAGATCTGAAGACAACTCAAGTGGCAAATGAAGTTGTAGATAGTTTACGGAATACAGGTAAATTACCATCCCAATATGTAGTCAAACAAGTTGCGGAAGATAGTGGCTGGACAGCAGGTAAAGCTTTGGGTAATTATGTTCCCGGAGGTCAAATTGGAGGCGATATATTTGAAAATACGACCCATGTATTACCTTCAATTCAAGGCAGAGTCTGGTATGAGGCTGATGTAGGTTTGGCTAATACTGTGTCCAGAGCGAAACAAGATGGCACCCGTCTCTTATATTCAAATGATGGATTGCTATACATCACAACGGATCACTATAAAACAGTAGCACCTGTAGGTACATGGAAATGAGAAAGGATATGGCGATGACTCAGCTAATCACTATTGATGGTAACGAAATTAATTCAGAACATGATTTTCATTTTATATTATCTAACTTGTTGGATTTTGGACCGTATTATGGAAATAACACAGATGCTCTTTGGGATATGCTAAGTTCAGGTATGGGAGCTGGAGTTATTTTACACTGGAAAAACTCGAACATTTCACGCCAAAGATTAGGGGCTGTTTTTGATATTATTATTTATATTTTTAATAAAACAAAAAATAAGTATCAAGGAAAAGGGGAAGAGAGAGAATTTGATTTTTTTCTTGAATAAAATAATTAAATGAAATCCCGATCTCCACGTCGGGATTTTACTTTTCACGGTCAGAAATTAGTCTCAACAATCAACTGTTCCCGCTCGATAGCTACGGTCACAGGTGTATCCGTCCCAAATCCGGCTTATTCCAGCTTAAGATGTAGGCTGGGGGCGTTTTTTTGCTTTTACGCTTTGAAAACTATGGCCTGCGTTGAAAATAATGCACTAAGTGGGAGCGGTTTCGGTAAAGGTATGATGAATACCGGTCAGACCACTTCGACGTTGGGGCCGTTTATGGCACAGGATAGTGGATAACCCGTCTACCCCAGCGCGGTGGTGTGAAGACATTTTTGCTGAAGGTTCAGGTAATGGTCTCAGTTTTGGAGGTGATGGCGAAGCGGCCGACATACTATGTGGTTATTTCTCCTTTGATACCGCAGGAGCAGAACCGTTGCTTTCACTGCTGCCGACAGTTGTAGTGATCCCCTCTGACACAACCCGTTCACCGCTTTTAGAAGCAACATTAAAACTACTGGCAATCGAAAGTGCCGAGCAACACATGGGGTCGCGTATAGTGATGAGTCGGCTTGCAGATGTGTTTTTTGTCCAGGCCATCAGAGCACACTGTTTACGCGAGCAAACTCATAAAAGCTGGATATCCGGCGTTTGATGTTCCGGTGGTCTTGCTCAATCAGGTTGTTTAGATATTTACTTTGCCTGACGGTTATCGTTTCCTCACCGGGCTTGTCGGCGTTGAGTATGGACAAATCCGCTGTGTTGGCACCACTTACGGGTGTGCTTACAATTGAGGCGGAGTTGAAGTTCTGATAGATAAAAAATCCCAACCGCTAAGGGTTGGGATTCATCACAATGTTTAGATTAAATCTTCACCATTTAAAAGCACAATGACATTGTCCGCTCCCAGAGCTTGCCTAATCATATTTGCCATTTCATCAGCCGATATCTCAAGTGTTTTATTAGTTATATGCAATCCAAAATACGATTCTGGATCCAGTCCAAATTCATTAGAGATTTCTTTATCAAATAACCCTAAATCTCTTGCTTTATACAACATGTAGTGTTCAGGAAAAACATCAGGATATTTCAATAAAAACTGATCTAACTTAACCTGTAAATCAGGCACTATCAGTTTTGTGTAACATCTTATATCTATTGACATATCACTTCATCCTAATAGCGTTGCCAGATTTATCTATAATAATGAGCTTATCCATCCCCATTATCGGCCATTTTGTAAGTTGCTGTTGTAACTGAGAAAAACTGACTTTGGTATCAGACATATTGATGACAACATTCGAGGTTTGCCCTTCGTCAATTTTACCTTTCACTTCAGTCCATATATTTCTCACACTACTAGAACTAGGTGCATAATTGTCAAAAATTTCACCATTAATCCTATAGCCTGGATTTTTATTTCCCGCTATATAAGGGTTTTGCTCAACATAAAAACCTGATTGAGATAATATTTGCGCGCTTTCATTTTCTCGGTTTAAGGAGCGAATCTGTTCTGTTTTTGCATTGGGAGGAATAACGGTTGTAGATCCAGACAGAGACCCTTCAGATTTGGTTATCGCATTACCAATAGTACCCGTTTGCCATATGCTAGAGTTGTCCGTTGAACCTATAGCCCCATCAGCCTTCCCGGGACGGGGCGGATAGAGCCTGTCCTAAAAAACAGCCATACCACGCCAGCTTAGCTTCTTACCCTTAATGCGACACAACCGGCTAACTGGCCTAGATTGCTGTTTTAACTGATGTTTTTTTTCGCTTGTTCGATGAGAACGCGAAACTTATTAAAATCAAAACTCCAACATCCACCATTAGGACAAGTAAAAATATCTATTCGCAATCCAACGTCAGGTTCGTTTGATATTTCTGCAACCTGATCAGATCCAGCATAGATTTCATAAACAACATTTTCTCTGTCTGGCAAGCTCGCTATTTGAGCTGTTAATTTCATCATCTTGGCGGTTCCAGGAAGCCTATAAGTTTACCTTGTGCATCATATTGTCCCTTTCCAGCCCTGCCCTATGGTTATCACATTTATTCAGCCTGCTGCCACTGAGTTGACCGGGTTTATTTCACCGCTATCTGCATCCCGGCATTTGTCCCGGCACCAAGTAACCACATAGACTGGGCACTCCCCGGTAACAGGACAACACTGCCTGTCGCTAATGCGGCTGCATAAGCTTTATTTTCAGCCTGCCCCCACTTACAGGCTTCACCGGAAGGATTATCACTACAGGAGAGAACATCAGCGCCATGTTCCCTGGCTTTTTCCGTCTGGAGCCATTCACTGCCACCTAGAAGATTATTCTCCACGACAACTACCAACCATAATCATCTTTCATTATTTGATAAAATTGATCATAAGCTGATTCAGCGTTACTAAAAACTTCTTTGTACGTAATTTTACCCCGGCTGTTATAAACAACATCCCAGGCGTTCCCCTGATGAATAATGCATAAACACTCTCCATCCTTAACTCCATCAAGGCTATAGATCCCTTTGGGAACGTTCCTTTTTTCTAATTCACAAAGCAGATCTTCTTTTGTCATTTTTTCTCTCCCAAGTAACCTTTATCTAAATACCATTGGACTGGCTTAGGTAGCTCATACTGAGTTCCTTGCCCTTTTTGACCAAACCAAGGAAGAACTTTACTTTTTGAAACATCGTCAATTGGTTTTAGTACCTCATACACATTGTAAGGGGCATTTGCGGAATACGACGGCACCACCCAGACCGAACAGCATGATGAACTGCGCAATCACACCGGTAAGAGTAAAGGGCTGGCATCGACCACCACGACCCGCACCGAAGACAGTATTAGCCAGACACTGGCGGTCGGATCAATGTTGTCGGCGGGCTCTATCAATGTCAGTGGCAAAAATATCGCGGTCACCGGCAGTAACGTGGTGGCCGATAACGATATCAATATGCGGGCGCAAGACAATATCACCATCGGCACTGCGCAACAGAGCGAGAGCGAGTCTCACCTGTTTGAGCAGAAAAAATCTGGCCTGATGAGCACGGGCGGCATTGGTGTCACGATTGGTAGTAATAGCCAAAAAAACACCGACAAGACGCAGACTCTGAGCAACGTTGGTAGCACGATTGGCAGTTTGGGGGGCAATGTCACTCTTAATGCAGGAAATCAGTTAACTCTTCATGGCAGCGAAGTGATCGCCAATAAAGACATCAGCCTGAAAGGGTCAGATGTCGCGATAACTGCCGCGGAAAACAACCTGTCTCAACAGCATACCACCGAGAGCAAACAGAGTGGCATCACCCTCGCCCTGTCAGGTGCGGTAGGCAGTGCCATCAACAGCGCCGTCACTACCGCCCAGGATGCCAAAAAAGAGACCAATGGCCGCCTCCAGGCATTGCAGACCACCAAAACTGTGCTTCAGGGCGTTCAGGCGGCCCAAGCAGGGGTGCTTGCCAATGAAACCGGCGACCCCAATGCGGTGGGGGTGAGCATTTCACTTGGCAGCCAAAAAAGTAAATCAGAAAGTCGTCTTGAGCAGACCACCGCCAGCGGCAGCAACATTGCTGCCGGGAATAATCTTTCTATCACCGCCACCGGAGACAAGGGGCCGGGCGATATTCGGGTACAGGGCAGCGAGCTGCAAGCGGGAAAAAATCTCAGTCTGGCTGCTAAAAATGATATTGCGCTGAACAGTGCCGAAAATAGTGAGAGTCTGCATGGCAGCAATAAAAGTTCGGGCGGCAATATTGGGATAGGTATTGGCTTCGGAAAAGGGGCCGGTATCAGTATCTTTGCGGGTGTGAATGCCAGTAAAGGCAAAGAGCAAGGCGACAGCCTGACCCATACTGAAACCCAGTTAAAAGCGGGCGATACGGTGAGTATCACCAGTGGCCGCGATACATCCTTGAAAGGTACGCAGGTCAGCGGCGAAACAGTGAAAGTGGATGCTGGCCGCAATTTAACCCTGCAAAGTGAGCAAGACCGCAACAACTACGACAGCAAACAGACCAGCGTGAGTGCCAGTGGCAGCTTCACCTTCGGCACCATGACCGGCAGCGGGAGTGTCAGTGCCAGTAAGTCCAAAATTGACTCAGACTATACATCGGTACAGGAGCAGACCGGGTTCTTTGCCGGCAAAGGGGGTTTTGATATCACCGTAGGCGAGCACACTCAGCTCAACGGTGCGGTGATTAGCTCGACGGCCACTGCAGATAAAAACAAGTTGGATACTGGCTCGCTCGGCTTCTCGGATCTCGATAATCAGGCCAGTTTTAAAACCTCGACCAGCAGCATGGGCCTGAGCAGTGGCGGCTTTACCGGCAGCAAGGACTTTATCAGCAATATGGGCGGGGGCGTCCCCATCGTGGGAGGCAATAGTGGTGATGCCAGTTCGACTACTCATGCTGCGGTTTCGGATGGCACTATCACGGTTCGCGATACCGAGAAACAACAGCAAAATGTCGCTGACCTGAGCCGTGACGTCGAACACGCCAACAACGCACTCTCCCCTATCTTCGATAAAGAGAAAGAGCAAAACCGCCTGCGCGAAATCAATTTGATCGGGGAGATAGGCAATCAGGTTGCCGATATTGCGCGCACGCAGGGTAAGATAGCGGAAGAAAAAGCGCTGAAAGATCCGAAGGCAATTCAGGCAGCAAAAGACGTGCTGGCGGAGAAAGGCAATCTGACGCCGACGAATAAGCAACTGGTCGAGCAGATACGTAATACAGCGTCAGCCAGTTACGGCACTGGCAGTGATTTACAACGGGCGATCCAGGCCGCAACAGCAATCACTCAGGGGCTGACCGGCGGTAATATTGGTCAGGCTCTCGCTGGCGGCAGTGCTCCTTATCTGGCCCATGAAATTAGCAAATACCTGCCCGCCGATCAGAGTCTGGGCGCTAATCTGATGGCGCATGCGGTGTTGGGTGCGGTGGTGGGCCACTTTAATGGCAATGCGACAGTCGGTGCCGTCTCAGCCTTCACGGCAGAAGCCGCCGCACCCGCAATCATCAAGGCCATGGGCTGGGATAAAGACAGTCTCACCGAAAAACAGAAACAAACCGTCAGTGCGCTGGCGACACTGGCCGCCGGGTTGGCGGGTGGGTTAGTTGGTGACAGCAGCAGTAGCGCAGTGGCCGGAGCGCAGGCTGGCAAGAATGCGGTGGAGAATAACTCGCTCAGTGGGGATCAATCACGTGAATCACTAAAGCAGAGTGCGGAATGGTGGAAAGCACAGGTCAGGGATAAGCTGGGTGAAAACCTCGCATCCCAGCTTGTTAATGGTCTGATTAATGCTGGAAGTGAAGCTGGTGATGCCGTCATGTTAGGTGGTGATACGGCATTCGATCTGACCGCAGCGCTGGCTGCCTGTGCAACCGGAGACAGTTACTGTGATCAGGCTCAAAGTGATTTAGCGAAAAAAGATTCGGGGGCTGCAGCCATACTGACTGCCATCATTAATGGCGATGCATGGGAGGGAATAAAATCCACGACCATCAAAGCAGCTAATGGCGACCAGAGGGCTCTAGAGAATGTTGCAGGGGTATTATCAGGGGCTTTAGTTTCAGCGAAAGTGCTAGCATCAGGAGGGAACGGGCTAACAATTGATCAAGCAATGGCTAAAGGGATTATTCCTAGCCGCCCAGCGGAAAGCGCATTCAGTGGTGCAAGACTGAACATGCAGCTAACTGCTGAACAGGCTGCGGGAGCCAAAGCGCCAACAAAAATTACTAGTTACTCTCAACATGCATTAGAGCAAATTGCTGGTAGAGATGGAGGCATAGGGATAAGTCCTATAGCGCTGGATAGTGCTTGGTCGAACCCTCTAAAGATTGAATATGTACCATCAAAATATGGCCCTACATTTCGATATACAGGAAATGATGCAGTTATCGTTATCAATGCTGAAGGTAAAGTAGTTACTGGATGGGCGAAATCATCATATGGGGTAGCAAAATGAATAGTATTTTAACTCTGAGCCATCAACAAATAATCGCCACTCTATGCGGTACAGATAACTCAGTGATTGTATCAAAAATAATTGATAACCGTCTCACGCCAAATGAAATTGAAGAACTATGTGGATTGATCTCTAATGAATTCATGCTAAATGGTATAACTGAAGACTTTGAACCAACTGAGTATGGTAAAGAGCTTGAAGAACTTCTAGATGTAGTAAATCGAATGAGATTAAAGTAGCAAAAAATGCGGTGGAGAATAACTCGCTGTCTGGTGATCATGGCCGTGAGTCGATGAAACAGGCTGCTGAATCCCTGAAAAATCAAATTAGGGATAAACTGGGTGAAGGCACAACATCTGCTATCGCAAACGCTATTATCACAGCTCTTGCTGATACTGGTGATACGGCACTGGGTGGCGGCGACTATGCGCTTGATTATGTGATGGCGCTGGCGTCCTGTGCTATCGGGGACAGTTATTGCACTCAGGCATTAAACGATCTGGCGGGTAAAAATCAGGCGGCGGCAGATACCGTAAAAGCACTGATGCAGAGTGAAACCTGGTCAGCCATCGCAGAGTCAGCCAAAAAGGCATACGATGGGGATCAGATGGCGCTGGAAGCCACTGGTGGGATGCTAGCAGGTCTTTTCCTGCCAGGTAAGAAAATGTCGCATGTTCCAAATACCGGGGCTGTGGGGAATATGGCTGAGTTCTTTAAAAAAACTGGTTTTGGTAGTGAAATTAAAGATATATCTAAAAAAACTAGTAAGCTATATCAGGGGCAAAGCGTTTACCTAGCAAATAAACCTGTAGGTGATTATATTCAGAAAGGTGATCAATTCTATTTAGATGCCAAACATAAAGACCATATCGAAGTTTTTGATAGTACAGGGACAAAGGTAAGGGCGGTCCTTAATCTTGACGGTTCCTTTAATGACGCAAAAACCAAGGCCGCTAAAGCTGAAGGTAGAAGGTTGCCAAAATGATAGATATTAGTATGTTAGATAAATTTAAAGATGCTTACTTGGAGCTGTTAAAGCAGCGGTCGGGTAAAGAGCTTGATATGGATGACCTTTATTTGGAGAAGGATTATTCAATAGTAGATAGCATCCAAGGAAGCATAAGAAATCTTAATTTAACAATCGAGTTGTTTTTTAATGCGCAAGAAAATGATGATGAATTAGCAATGCAAGCAGCTTTGCTACGTATATCAGCTTTTTTATCTGGGATATATGGGGTTTTTTATCAGACGACCGAGGATATTGATCGTTTTTTCAAGCTTCCCGATGAGATATCTTTCCCGGAAGATTATAAAATCCCTGAGCATTACAACTATCCTATTAAATAGAACAAATACCCTCCGGCTATGCCGGAGGGTATTTGTTTTGCCTGTTTGTCAGATATTAATATCCAGTTCAATAACTATTCTACCGCGCTCAACGGTGATAATTGCCTGCTTGCCGAACCGATCCTTCCCCATCTAAGCTCTAAATTGCATTAGTCTCGACTTGATCTGTAAGCGGTGAGTCAGTAGCGTCAGCCAGTTACGGCACTGGCAGTGATTTACAACGGGCGATCCAAGCTGCAACAGCAATCACTCAGGGGCTGACCGGCGGTAATATTGATCAAGCTCTCGCTGGTGGCAGCGCCCCTTATCTGGCCCATGAAATTAGCAGATACCTGCCCGCCGATCAGAGCTTGGGCGCTAATCTGATGGCGCATGCGGTGTTAGGTGCGGTGGTGGGGCACTTCAGCGGTAATGCGACAGTCGGTGCCATCTCTGCCTTCACGGCAGAAGCCGTCGCACCCGCAATCATCAAGGCGATGGGCTGGGATAAAGACAGTCTCACCGAAAAACAGAAACAAACCGTCAGTGCGCTGGCGACATTGGCCGCAGGGTTGGCGGGTGGATTGGTAGGTGATAGCAGCAGTAGCGCAGTGGCTGGTGCGCAGGCTGGGAAGAATGCGGTGGAGAATAATGCCCTTGGTGATCTTATTCCTCCGCGTGTGCAGCAGGATGCGTCTTTGGCTTTTGATCTCGGCGGTAAAGGGGTCACTAACGATAAAATTATCAAAGCGGTAGACAAATCACATATCGGCCCGTCAGTAGGGGATTCAGCAAAAATTCATGGCGATTTAAAAGGTCAGGTCGCTGGAGGTTATGTCGCAGGGGGGTATCTGGAAGGTGTGCTTTCAGAGGATAAATTTGCAATTAATGGTGGGATTACGAAGGTGTTAGGCTGGCGTGCAGATGCGTCTGCCGGTCTGGCTTTTGGACCTTACCCGATTTAAGGTTTCAACCCTACCTATGATTATTCCGGTGCTATATCGGCAGGTGTTTTTTCAGTTGAAGGGTGTGTTGGTAAAGACGGCATTGGTGGCTCTTTCAGAGTTGGTGGAGGAATTGGTGCGAGTATCCGACAAAGTGAAAACAGTAACAATCAGCCAGAGCTTAACGGCTCTGGCAGTACCGAACTAATTTCCTGGCCTATCAAAAAGGACTAACCAAATGATTTATGTGTTGTTAGGTATTGCACTTTCCGCTTTTGCGGTCGGAACGGTCATGTTTTATCGGTTTAGTAAAGCGACAGGAAGAGGTGTTCAGTCACCTTTTACCCCGATGTATTTTTTTGATGCGCTCTTTTTTGGGCTAAGCAGTAAACGTGACATGAATATTGCTGCATGTTCTTTTATGGTCTTTTTACTGAGTATGTGGGGGCTCACTTATTTAAAATTACGGACCAATTTTTGGGGCAGCCCTGAGAGTTATTTTGGTTTAGGGATTGCTGGGATTTTCTTTCTGATAATGCATTGTCGCTATGGTGCAAAGGATGTTGTTATCAAAAATGATGGCCTTGCACCAATGCGGGAATTAACCAATATCCGCCGGTCTGGTCTCACCAGCCCATTTTTATGGTTAAGTCGGGCCGGGTACCTCGGATGTTTAATTGGCATGATACGCTGAAGCAGGTTACTGAAATCTGCGATTCCGGTGGAGAATAACTATCTGAGTTCAAAAGATGTACTAAACCTGCACAAAGAGCTGGAAGAAGCCGAAAAAAATGGCGCTGATAAACAGGGTATCTACGAGAAATACGCCGAAGTCAGCAAGAAAAACCGCGAAGAGGCGGTAGCTGAAAACTGGGCTCTGTCGCATTAGCGTAGAGAAGTTAGCAAAAGTGGCGCTGCCGGTTTTTTAGGCAGCCAACAGATAGAATTGTTCCGCCTGGGATAAACCCTCGCCGTCGGGATGCTGAAGCGGCCCTTTACGTATCATCTGTACACACAATGCCAGCCAATATCGTTTGTGCCCGGCGAAATGATTTGAATCCCAACATCGGTCGTATCCGGCGTTTGATATTGCGGTGATCCTGTTCGACAAGATTATTCAGATACTTACTCTGCCTGATAGTGATGGTTTCTTCATCGGGTTTGTCGGCGTTGAGCGTGGCCAAAGCCGCTGTGTTGGCTCCACTTTTATCGAGAGTCACGATCTCTGGCTCACCGTGTTGACGAATACGGTAAATTTTTGATATGACAGGTTGTGTCAACGACTATTATTAGATAGATATACTTAAGTAACGAATTGAATTTAAATGATTAATTTTTATGGTTATTTTTTTATCCCTCGACGTAACCTGTCTTGACCTTCCCGGATAATTCAGTTTTTACTGAATTGGGCAGGTTATTGGCATGGATCGACACGACAAGTTGGGGTATCGCCTTGGTGTGGTGCTGACTCGTCTCAATAATGGTGAGTGCCTCTCTTTGGCAGAATTGTCGGCAGAATTTAATGTATCCGAGCGTACCTTGTATCGGGATATGCATGAGCGTTTGGCATACCTACATCTTGAAAGAAAAGGTAAAAACTATTATCTGGCTCGAGGGGCATTGGGGCAGCGCAGTAATACTGATTTACGGCGTTTCACCCATATTCTTGGGATAAATGGGCTATTCCCGCGCTGGGATGATCCACTATTAACGTTACTGCTGGGAGCGACAGATAATAATCCTTTTCTGATTAAGCCGCGTGCCTTTGAAAATTGCGCTGTCTTTCTTTCCACGCTAAATACACTGGCTGAGGCGACCCAGCAGTCTAAAGCCGTTTCTTTTACGTATAGTGACAAGAAATATTGTGACGTTGAGCCGTATCGTTTAGTGAGCGATCGGGGAATTTGGTATCTGGCTGGTGTGGACAATCATCTCCTCAAGAGTTTCGTGGTATCGGGTATTAGCGGATTGTTGGTCAGTCAGGTGGTGTTTACCTCTCAGTCGAATATTCATGCCCGTATTGAGGAGGCTGACAGTATCTGGTACGGCGAAGAACATTTCGAGGTATTACTCTCTGTATCGCCACAGGTAGCACATCACTTTCGCCGTCGAGCCCTTTACCCACAGCAAGAAATAATCCATACATCCCCGGATGGGAGGATGTTGTTGATTTCTCAGGTCCACCATTTGAACCAAATTATCCCATTAATTAAATACTGGCTACCGCATGTTGAAGTGATACAACCTGCTTCAGTGCGACAACGTATATTAAGTGATATCCGAGAGGCCCTTAATGGGGCAAATCAAGCGGATAATTGCATCGATTTTAAACAAGGGCGTGATAGTGATAAATAATATTGAGAATGCTTATGAATCAGAGGTGATAAGGCTCATTAGTGATACTTTCGGTGCTTACATGAAGGGGTCCGCTTGGAAAAAGGAAATTATCCTACGTTAAGCCTGTTTTTAAGCAGGCATGACAGGCAGCTTTGAGCTCACAGCGAACGTTCTAAGTTTTCTGCAGCAGATTGAGATTTTGCTAAGGTAGTCGCAGATTAACTAAACGGGAGCAGGCCACCTGACGCGGTGGACATAGTTCATCTGACGCTCTGGTTCAACACCGTTTTTCAGGATTAAGCTGCGCGTATCCGACGCTAGAAAAACCGGCCAGTTTGGCCGGTTTTTTTATTAACCTCAAAGATAAAATGGTTAAGTGTAAGTATCAGTCGAATAAAGTTGCTGCCTGACGCGTTTATGCTTCATCTGTTTAATGGAGAATCCCGTTATGACGCGCGCTTTATCTTTTCTGATTACTTGGTTGCTGCTGAGTCCTTTATCCTGCGCAGCCTCGCTTTACACAATTTCAACACCGGGCACCGTGATAGGGCTTTCATAGCGCGCGTTTGGCGACATTTCGCGTGCGAAACTAACGGGTGTGACCGGCGAGGTAGCGCTGAATCCGACGAATGAAATGGATAATCATATTATAAAGGTCAGTATTCCGGTCTCCACGCTTATCTGAACAGGGCTTTAAGCAGGGCGATGACCCGGTTATTGGTGGCAGGCTGACAGGTTTCACAGAGTGATGACTGAAGATGGGTGACGTGACGGGGCGTGATTTCATTGAGCAGCAGATTCCCCATCACAGGGGTAATATGGTCACGAAAACGCTGTTCATCCTTGTTCCAGCTTTTTTATGTAACTTCGCCCACGGAAGGTAATACTGGTTAAACGCTTCTGTGAGCGTGGGAATGGCGCGACATTTGTCCCGTTCGTGGCGAGGATCGGTTCCTGTGGCAATTTGGCGCTTCATCTCAGTGGCAATCCTTCGCGCAGTACTGACATCAATCTCCGGCCAGTGACCAATACTGATGGCGCGCTTGCGTCCTTGCCAGAGATAACGTAGCAGAAATTTCTTTTTGCCTTCTCCTTTTCCAATCAGGCATTTTAGGCCGCTTATCTCGGTATCACTGTATTCAGCTTCTCGTGACGGCGCATCGGATGGATTGGGTGGCAAACTCTCTATGAGCCGGTGAGTAAATTTAAAACGACGGGGTACAGGCATGCTGAAGTCTCCTTATGCCGGTGTGGATTAATGGGGTAATACGCGTAACAAGTGAGACAGGGAGGTAAGAGTCCCTGACCTCAGTCGGTGTTGAGAACTGATATGAGCAGATGAACAAGGGGTATGAAGTGGGTGGATAAATGCTGATGAGATAAGGCGACTGGGCGAGTAGAGTTCCGGTCTATTTCTGGTCTTCCCCGGCTTTCTTCCGCATTCTCCCGGTATTTTCCCGTTTTTTTGGGAGCCGAAAGCCTTCTCATCCTATGACTTTTGGGTTTTTTCCCCGTTTCCCCGTAAGTTTGAGGCGTGGGGGCAGGGTAATAATATGTATTTGAAGAACGAGGCTGATGCTGCATGGGGATAGGGTTATTCTGTTAATCTCAGATAAAATATAAAAACAATATGTTTATTCAGTTTTCATGACTGTCCACTCTTCTGTTGCCAACTCAATGATGACTCACTCATCACATCTTATGCTTTCTGAATGGCATACATGTCTTGGGGAGAGGAATATGACTTTTTCACTATCCTCCTGTAATACTTTCCATGTTTTATGGGTTTTGTTTAAATTCAATAATTAATAAATTGATATATTACAATGAGTTAATTTGAAATTAATTGACAGTGAGATGTTGTTGGTTTTTGTCTAAAAAAATAGATTTTTAGACAAAATACCTTCATGAGTCATCACAATACTGTGACATCATTTTTTGAATAATAAGAAATATAGAATAGAGGGGCCCCTACTGTGAAATAAACGGGAAAACGGGGCTGTGGGTAAATTAACGTTGTATAACAAGGGTTTTACGCGCAAAGATTTCGGGGGATTTGCGGGGAAAGCACGGGAGAGCCACGGGGAGACCGGATCAGGACCGGAGTTTTTCTGCTTTTTGTGGTGTGATAAAGGGGGCGTTAATAAGGATGAGGACGATTATATGATGAATGGGGCTCTGGCTGTATAGGTCAGAGTGCATGACTATGATGGGATGTGCAGGGGGAAATGGGAGATAGCGTGTTGAAATAGGGGTCGCAATGAGTCAGGCGTCAGACAGGAAATAGACCAGAATCCAGATACGAAAAAGCCCCGCTTTGCAGCGAGGCCTTATAAATAGTGGTGCCCGGACTCGGAATCGAACCAAGGACACGGGGATTTTCAATCCCCGTGTAGAAAACGGTTAAAGTTTCACCTGTTTTTACTATTGCTCGAATGACAAATTCGGGTAATAAATATGCATGTAATTTCAATCATTTCTACCAAAGGCGGCGAAGGTAAATCGACCCACGCAGCTAATCTCAGCGGCTTCTGTGCAGATGCCGGTCTCAAGACTCTGTTGATCGACGGTGACTACGCTCAACCGACAGCCTCCAGTTATTATCACCTGCGGTATGAAGCCCCCTACGGCCTGTATGAGTTGTTAATGCAGACGGCTGATCTCAATCAACCTCAACAGCTTATTTCCCATACCAGTATTGCCAACCTTGATCTGATTATCTCTAACGATCCCCACGAACAACTCAAAACGGCCATGATGCATGCGCCGGATGGCCGTTTTCGTTTGCGCAATTTACTGCAGCATCCTCTGTTTACCGACTATGACGTGATTATTATTGATTCACAGGGGGCCCGATCCATCATGCTTGAGCTGGTCATGCTAGCAACGAACCATACGGCGCTAGCCATGATCAAGCCGGTGGTACCTGATGTGCGCGAGTTTTTACGCGGCACTATCCCGCTGATGGAAGGATTATTGCCTTATAAAGACTTTGGTATCGCATTGCCCCCGGTGAAAATTCTGGTGAATTGCATGGATTACACCGTTCTGGCAAAAAAAGCGCTGGCAGCGATAACGCAGATTATTGATGAAGGTACATACAGTTCTACAGGTATCCCGGTCAGTATGCTGGCAACGCAAATCTACGATTTGGACGTTTATAAACTGGGTCACAGTTTGTCTCAGCCAGCCCACAGACTGGAGTATGAAACTGACCGTAAAACCCCGCCTGCCGCACAGTCTATATGTGATCTGGCTTGTGAGCTTTTCCCTGAGTGGAAACCCCTGTTTGATGATGTTCTTGCTCGGGAGATCCGCGTATGAATCGCAATCAAATTTGGCGGGCTGTCGCTTATACCGTTGATACCTATAAGGGACACGATGAGGTTCATGTGTTTGTCGATGCGCCTGATTACGAAACAGCAAAAAGCCGGATTTATGAGCGTCTGGCTGATGAATGGGAACTGGCGAGCGATTTTATCGAGTTTTCCAACCTGTGGAGTGAATCGGAACTTCGTGATATGGCCGTGGGCCCGCAAGCGCCGGTTGGACTTCCGTTGCTGGAGTCTGGCGCGAGTTATGATCGAGAACCCTTGATCCTGGTCGCTTCTTCTCGACTCCGTGAAGTTCTGGCGTGTGCATTGCGCGAGGTTCAGATTGAGGAGGCTCGCCATGCGTAGCACTGAACAACAACGGGTTCTGCCACATTCATTGGAAGCCGAGCAGTCTGTCCTGGGTGGCCTGATGCTGGAGAATGACCGTTGGGATGAGATTGCACCGATCCTGACGGCAGACAGCTTTTACTCACGACCTCATCAGACGATATTTGCAGCCATGCAGGCGTTGCTTGGTCGCAATATGCCCATCGATCTCATCACCTTATCAGAAGAGCTTGAGCGTGTCGGGCAGCTTGATACTGTCGGGGGTTTTGCCTATCTGGCTGAACTGTCCAAGAACACCCCAAGCGCCGCCAATATTGTGGCCTATGCACAATATGTCTCGACCGGTAAGCAAAAACGCCAGTTACTGGCGTTGGGGCATGATCTGGCCGGACAGGCCGAAGATGCTCGTACGGATGTGGCTTCCCTGTTGGAAGAGGCAGAGCAACGTCTCTTTGATATCGCGGGTCTACAGGCGTCCGGTAAGCCGTTTGATCTCATATCCTCGCTGGAGACCTATCTTGACCGTCTGGAGCTGCGTTGCAGCAGTGAAGACCTGATCACCGGCACCCCAACCCCCTTTGAGCAACTCAACGGGATGACCAGTGGATTGCAAGACAGTGATCTAATCCTGTTAGCGGCACGCCCCTCAATGGGCAAAACCGCGCTGGCTCTGAGTTTATGTGAAGGTGCTTTGGAGACCAGGAAAGACAAATCGGTGCAGATCTACAGCCTGGAAATGCCCATCGACCAGCTTTTATCACGGTTTATTGCCATGCTGGGACGTGTCCCTTTGCAGCATCTCCGCAATGGCAATATGGGCGATGAAGAGTGGGCCAGGGTGGGGGAGGCAAACAAAATTCTTCTTGAGTGGAAAGATCGTCTGGTTATTGATGACGACAGCTTTATGACCCCCTCAATGTTGCGCTCTCGGGTACGCAAAAATGTGCGTAAATACGGAAAGCCGTCTTTGATCCTGTTGGATTACCTGCAGTTGATGCGTTGCCCTGGTCAGGAAAACCGCACACAGGAAATTGCCGAGATTTCACGTGCTCTAAAGGTGCTGGCAAAAGAGATCGGTTGCCCTGTCGTCGCCCTTTCACAACTTAATCGCGCTCTTGAAAACCGGCCAGATAAACGACCCAATAACGGTGACCTTAGAGATTCCGGGGCATTAGAGCAGGATGCTGACGTGATCCTGTTTATCTACCGTGATGAAGTTTACGACGAACACAGCCCGGATAAAGGCATTGCCGAGCTGATTATCGGTAAGCAGCGCAATGGTCCCATTGGCACGGTAAAAGTGAAGTTCCAGCCTGAAATCACCCGATTTGAAGATTTCTCGGGAGGTCGCTATGACTTCTAAAAAGGTGCAGACGTTAGGGGAACAATTATTGCAGCGGGGACGTTCGCCAGCGTCCGGCGCAGTGGCCGTCTTGCCGGTCAGTGAAATGCCAATGGTACTGACGCTGGATCAACTGCGGCCCAACCCAGATAACCCGCGTACGACCCGTAACCCCAGGTATGACGATATCAAGGCTTCTATCCGGGCGCGTGGTCTGGATTCGGTGCCAAAAGTCACGAAAAACCCCGACAGCGCAGAAGATGTGTATATCTTCAGTGATGGGGGAAATACACGCTACACGATCCTGGTGGAGCTATGGGAAGAGACCCAAGATGAGCGTTTTCGTCGTATTCAGTGCATTTTCAAGCCGTGGCCGGGGCGGTTGAAGTGTGTCATCGGGCATTTGGCTGAAAATGATGTTCGGGGTGATTTACTGTTTATAGAAAAAGCGTTGGGTATCGCAAAGGCGAAGTGTATTTACGAAGAGCAAATTGGGAAGAAAATATCTCAGCGAGAGCTGGAGTTATTTTTGCGTACTGAAGGCTACCCTATCACTCAGTCAAATATCAGCAGGATGGAATATACCCTTGAAAATTTATACCCGTACATGCCCACCCTGCTCAATTCAGGAATGGGTAAGGGGCAAGTTATCCAGCTTATATCCCTCCGCTCGGCTGCACAAAAAGCATGGAACGATTTTTCGACCAGTGTTCCTGTGACTAACGATTTTGATACAGTATTTGGCACGGTTTGTCACACCTTGGATGATCCAGACCAATACACCCTGGAAACGTTCAAAGACGAGTTGATCGCCGCCTTACTCCAGGCAATGCCCAGCTCGGAGATTACGTATGATCGCTGGTTAATCGAACTCGACCCGAAAGAGCAGAATCGCCGGAAACTCTTCGGCGAACCCGCACCTCTACCACAACATATTATCAATGCAGATAAAGGCACCGAGAAGGAGGGGGTAACCCCCGTTGTGGTGCCTGCGTCTTCGCTTGGTGTTCCTTCCTGTGATGATAATCAGATTCAAAACCCCTCCCCGGCGGTGCATCGCCAGCCCGATGCCGTTATCTCTCTGCAGGATGTAAAACCTGCGGTAGCGTTTGATGCTGATACCGCCGATCACGAGCAGCGCAAGGAAGAGGAACAGCTTGATTTGTATGGCCTACCAAATGAGTCTCGGGAGTCAACATTACCGGTAACTTTCCCACCTTCAGCCTCATCTGGCGCTGTACTGCAGGATGATAACCCGTCTTCTGTACTGGAAAGTGCAACCTCAGATCCCTCGGTTTCATTCGCCAATACCGGTTTAGAGCCGGTGACGGATATTTGGCATATTTCCGCCCTGCAGGACGATATTGAGCATTTGCAGGATGCCGCTTTTCGTCTGGCCTTTGAGCTGGCTGAAGTGCTTGAGGCCGAGCAGGAACTCTGTGAAGACACTGCGCCTGGCTCGTCGGGATATCGTCTGCAGGTGAATGTTCACCGGGCCTCGCCGATAACGCGATTGCTGGCAGGGTTATCAGGTGATGCTGCGGTTTCACTGTCTGCGACTGAACTGACCAACATCATCATCGGTACTGAGCAACCGGCAGACTGGCCGTTGCTGGATGATATTCAGGTAGTGAAGTTTTTACGGTTAATACGCGTGATACGGCGTTTGCGTGAGATCCAACGCCAGTCACAGCAGTGTCAGGGTAGGGAGGAATAGGGATGAGTCACTCACATTCACAGCGTCAGGTTCGTCTGGTGAAGTTAATTCGTAAACTGCTGGAATTGGCTAAAAATAACAGCAATGCCCATGAGGCCGGGCTGGCCTTATCCCGCGCTCAGACGTTGATGCAAAAATACGGTATCAGTGAACTGGATGCCGAGTCTTCTTCTGTACGGGAAGAGCAGACACAGAAAGCCCCGTCAGATGCCGTGAAAATCCCTCAGTGGATGGACAGGCTGGTCTGGGTTGTTAACCGTGCATTTGGTTGTCGGGCTTACTATCGCTGGCAGCAGGGAAGCGCTGGCAACAGTCACCGCGTCGTGGTGTTCTGCGGTTTTGGCGAACGTCCTGCCGTGGCTGCATATTCCTTTGATGTTCTATCTCGCCAACTGAAAGAGGCAACAACCGCCTACCTTAAGACGCAAAACAAGCGTCTTAAACTGTCAACTCGCCGTGCCCGTGCCGACCAGTTTCGTGAGGGGTGGGTTGAGGGTGTTCGCCGTGTCGTCGTTGATTTTGGCCCCTCTCAGCGGGAGAGCCAGAGTATGGCGCATTACCTTGAAGCCTTGGCGTTATCTCAGACCAAACTTCGGGAAGCCAGGGAATGTCGCGGGGCAGATATTGCCCGTGGAACCGGCTTTGTCGCAGGGAAGAATGCCCGGTTGTATCACGGTGTCGACGGTGCAGAGCAAGGCAAACTGACCGGTAACAGAGGGGTATCCAATGAATAAAATCCGTCAGGACAGGTCAGGTATCACGCTGGTTGTGCTGTGTGTGGTGGCGTGGGCGATTGATTTAGGGATACTTTTAGGAGGGAACTACATATGAATCCGCACACCGGTATGACGACAAATGCCTTGTTGACGCAGGTCTTGATGGAACTGAAATCCGGCAACATTCGGCGTTGTGAGGCAATGGGACTGACGCTGGAGGAGATCCAGGAATTGAATCAACTTACGGTAGAGGATTTACACTACCTGGTTAACTCCTCTGTCTCGATACTGACGTTTCACATCAACCATACCAATCTCAATATGATGCTGGCGCAGGCCCGACAAGAGCAGGTTCGTATACAGCGTATCGATCGTGCATTGGCGTTGGGCGGATCGATAGAAATGATGCAATGCTATTTTGGACTGACGGCGGCGGAAGTGAGTACCCGTCGTCGCCTTGCCGGAATTCCTACCCGGCAAGGGCGTAATCAGATGCCCGCTGAAGCAGAAGAGATCTCTATCTGGGAGCAGTGGCGAACTGCCAAGATAAGCAATCTTGACTCGTTGGAAGCGCTGGAGGTCATGATGCTGATTGCTGAACAGCAAGATATCGCCTTAACGTCCGTGTGGACGCTGGTAAAAGGCTGGATCGAACAGCAGCAACAGCGGAGAGCGGGTTGATGGCCTTGGCGGTAGACAGCGTCATACAACATACATTAAGCAGGATGACGGCCCGGATTGTGCAAAAGGCACAATCCGGTGCGGTGACAAATGAGCAGAGTGGTCTGCTCTATCTGGGGAATGTGCATGATGCCATTCCCCGGCAACTTTATATGGATAACCGTTTATCGCCACTGGATAAAACCGCCTGGGTAATGATCCGTCTCTATGCTCAGCAGAACGACGGAGCGGTATTCCCCACCTATGAAGAGCTGCAGCTTCAGCTTGCCTCCCCCCATTCAGGTAAAGCCTCAAGAGAAACGGTCAGTCGCGCCTTGTTGATGTTACGGCTCACGGGCTGGCTGAGTTTATGTAAGCGAGTCAGGGATGACGGTGGCCGTGTCCGTGGCAACATCTATGCACAGCATGATGAACCGTTGGGGTTACGTGATGCCGAACACTTTGATCCCGGCTGGCTGGATTCGGTGGCACAAGCGTGTCAGCACGGTAACAAGACTATCCGGTTAACGGCACTGTCTGTACTGAGTGAAATCAAACAGGATACGTCCATGCGTCACCGTCATTCGCGCGTTGCGTTGATCGAAGCTCGGTTGTCCTCCCCTCAGTCTCCTCAAGAATTGGCATTGCGACAGCAGGCTTCTTTGCCGGGTTCGGAAATCGAACTCAGTCAAAAAATGGCTCCTGTTACCCAAAGATCACCGAGTTCGGAAACCGAACCCAGTGTCGATGAGGGGGCTTTTTTACCGAGTTCGGATCCCGAACTCAGTCTAGAAACAAGGGGTTATGACAGAGTTCGGAATCCGAACTGTTACGTACGTAGTTATACACAGTGTGTAAAAGATACGTACGTAGGGGGAGGGGCATCCGGGAATAACGACAACCGGCTTCGCTGGCCGTCAGTGTTGATTGAAAATCTGGCCACGGTTGACCGGGATAACGTGGAGCCGCAACTGAAGGCACTGCCAGCGCCATTGGGACAACAGGTTTTGGATGAAGTGGCGGAGCGTATCGGTACCGGTGAGATAAAAAATGTGATTGCCTACCTGCTTGCCACGCTGAAGCGGGCGAGGAATGGACAATTCAATTCGACAGTTGGCGAGGGCAAACGTGGGCAGCCGCCAAAATCCCAGCCACTACCAGAGCCTGTTCAAGTCCAATCGCAAGGGAAAAACCAGCGAGCATCGGCGGAAAGCATTGCTCAGGTGATGGCTGAGATCCGTGCTGCTTACAAGCGGTAATTGTTTTGACAATCAATAACCGGGAATCAATAGGTACAGACTGATGACGGGGTCATCAGTTTTAAACTATCAATAACCGGGGATCAATAGGTACAGACTGATGATGGGGTCATCAGTTTTAAGCTATCAATAATCGGGGATCAATAGGTACAGACTGAGCTACAAATTGTGAAAGACGAAAAAATACTTTCCCGTTGTTCGAGGGGCCGTTGATCTCTGACTATCTCACTCTGCGTCAACTATCGAATAGAGGCTGTCATGACTGACAATGCAGAGAAAAAGGATGGTAAAAAAGTCGGTGCACTACATTCAGAACTGCAGATTGATTTGCATACCTACTATGCGATCAGTACCTGGGAAGGAAGAGAAAGAGGTGCTAGGAAAGATACCATCATCGGAATGCCGCGATTCTTCCGGTTAGTGTCCAGCATCAGCCGAGATTCTCTTGCTGATAATCCTTATGCGGATGCCGTGATGTATCAGCTTGAAAAGCTGATTGATGAAGCACATAAGAACATTCAGCATTTGTTAAATGAGGCAAACAGTATTATAGCCGATCTTCCAAGCGGTATTTCGTTATCCAGTGTTGTTTCCAGCTCCCCTCTTAATATTGGTGTGCATAGTCATACGCCTTTAGGGTATCGCTGCGTTTACCTGCTTGTTGGTTTTGACCAACTGGCGCTGAAATTATTTCAGGCCCATCATTACGGATTTATCTCTCGGCAGCATCGTGATGATCAGTTGCATCAGGGCGGATACCAGATTCGTAAAATATTCTCGGCGGCACAGCACTACCGATCATTCCCCATCAACCGCACAGATATTGTGATGGAGACTGACACGATACATCCGGCGCAGCAATATTTTGGTGATTTGGATCGTGAGGTGCTTTTAGGCAAAAAACGCTCTCGTTTCTCGCCGCCGGTCAATGCAGAGAGCCTTCGTTTATTAAATAAGCGATCTCGGCATAAATCCAAGGATAATAAGGTCGTGGGGGACGTTGATAAACAAGGATATAAGGATGAGAAGCATGGGACAGAGTAATTTTTGTAATGCTGCAGGCGTGGTGCTATCGGCTGTTCTATTAGGGGGATGTGCAGGGAGCGATGTTGCAGAGTTGAATAAAAAAGTCAGCGATGTGAGCTACGGCTTGCTCTCACTGGGAAAAAAAACCGACTCAAATGAGGGGGGCGGGCTTCCAACGTTGTCCAAAAACTCACCGGTAGTGGATAAGAAAAACGCCCGAGAATTTGACGTTCCGGTTGATGTGGATACGGTAGCGGCAAGGGTAAAACGGTATTACAATTTTACCTCCAGTGATGAGGTCAATAGATTAAACAATAGTAGTAATAGCAATCGTTGGGTTGCCGCCTCAATTACGGATGGTGCCTATGCTTGGGACGCGCAACCTGGGGCCTACTACAAGATGGGCAAGGATTGGGGCGCTGATGAGGGGATTGAAGACAATATCCTGATTGAGCTTGAGAAAAATGGTGCGGGGAGTCGTATGTACATTTCGTTCCGTTCCAGTGAGGCCTCACATGTCACCGAGGCTTATACAGGCAAGTTGTTTGCCGAAGTCAAACAGGTCGCTGAAGGTAAAGTACGCTAACGGCGTCTGCATCATGTGATGGTCCGGCTGGGCCATCTTCGAATTTTTATTCACCTGTCATTTTAGTGCTATGCCCCTGTGGGTAGGGTGTTGTGCATTCTGAATCTGACGGGCTCACTTTCATGGATAATGGAATGAAACTATTTCTGTGTGAAAAACCCAGTCAGGGACGGGATATTGCCGCTGTGCTGGGCGCAACGGAGAAGAAGAGCGGTTATTTGTCAGGTGCGGGGGTGACGGTGACCTGGGGGTTTGGGCATCTGTTGGAGCAAGCCAGCCCTGATATGTACGGCGAGCAGTTTGGCAAACCCTGGCGTACCGAGGTGTTGCCGGTGTTACCCACACAATGGCAAATGCAGATCAAACCCGAATCCAAAGTGCAGTTTGAGGTGATCCGAAAGTTGTTACTCAAGGCGGATTGTGTGGTGATTGCGACGGATGCCGACCGTGAAGGTGAAGTGATTGCCCGTGAAATCCTTGATTATTGCGGCTATCAGGGCAACGTCGAACGGTTGTGGCTCTCGGCGCTCGATGAAGCCAGTGTTCGGGCCGCACTGGCCGCGATAAAACCAGGGCATGAAACGTATCCTTATTACCTGGCGGGTCTTGGCCGCTCTCGCGCAGATTGGCAAATCGGCATGAATTTGACCCGTCTTTACACGGTCAAAGCCCGTGATAGCGGCTACGGCAATGTGCTTTCAGTTGGACGGGTACAGACGCCGACGCTCAATCTGATTGTTGAGCGCGATCGGCACATCGCGAGTTTTGTGCCAAAGCCCTTTTTTGTGGTCACGCTTGCGCTGACGTCCAGCGGTCAATCTTTTCAGGCGCAGTGGGTGCCCGCAGCAACCTACTGTGATGATGAAAAGCGCTGTATTCAGCAAGGGGTTGCACAGCAGGTTGTCCAGCTCTGCCAGCAAAAGGGTGTTGCCTCGGTCACAGAGATAGAGACCAAACGCGAAACCGTCTCGGCCCCGCTCCCGTTTGATCTGGGTACGCTACAGCAGCAGTGCTCAAAGCGTTGGGGATTGGGTGCTCAGCAGGTACTGGATATTGCCCAGGCTCTGTATGAAACACATAAAGCGACGACCTACCCACGTACAGACTGCGGGTTTCTGCCGACCTCGATGTTGTCGGAAGTGCCTGCCGTTTTTTCTGCTCTGGTCAAAAGTGACCCGGCGCTCTCGACGGTTCTGGCACGGTTGCAGCCAGGGTATGTCTCCCGTACCTGGAACGATAAGAAGATCACCGCCCACCACGGTATTATCCCCACAAAACAACCTTGCGAACTCGGTATAATGAGTGAGGTAGAGCGTCAGGTCTACCAATTGATCCGGCAGCACTATCTGGCGCAGTTTCTGCCAGTTTATGAACAGGATGCGACCCGAGTGTCATTGCTCTGTGGCGGTCAACTGTTTAAAACCCGTGGTAATGTGGTGGTGGTGCCCGGCTGGAAAGTCCTATTTGAGAAAGAACAGGAGTATGAGGGCGATGAGGCGCAAGGCGATACCGACAACATGCAGCTTCCAGCCCTGCAGCAGGGCGCGCAGTGTCAGGTGACCGGGGCGGCCATGAAGCCCCAGCAGACCAAGCCGCCTGAGCATTATACGGAAGGCACCTTGGTTGCGGCGATGAAAAACGCCGCGCAGTTTGTGACTGATCCCCGCCTGAAAAAAATCCTGAAAGAGAACGCAGGATTGGGGACGGAGGCGACGCGGGCCGGGGTCATTGAAACCCTGCTGACTCGCGGTTTTATCGTAAAAAAGGGGAAATCTCTGCGTGCTGCCGTAGTTGCCGGTGAACTGATGGATGTGTTGCCGATGCCGTTGAAAGATCCCGGCATGACCGCCTTGTGGGAGCAGGCGCTGGATGATATCGCCGAAGGAAAGATGTCCCTGGATGACTTTATGGCAAAGCAGTCAGCCTGGACAGCGCAGTTGGTCGAAAAAGGGCGTCAGCAGGCGATAAATATCACGGTTCCACCCTCACCGCCGTGTCCGACGTGTGGGGGTGTGACCTTGCAGCGGTCGGGGAAATCAGGGAGTTTTTGGGGATGCCTGCGTTATCCTGACTGTACCGGGATAGTGAATCCCCCTCAGCGGAACAAGCGTCGGGGCTTCCCCAAAAAGAAAGCGCGTTGAGGTAAAATTAATAATCCATTGCACTCGGTGCACGGAGTTTGCTATTTTGCCGAGGCTTCTGAAGCACCCCGTGATTACTGCGGTCACCAGTAATATGCATCATTCTTTTTACCTGGGGAATGGATGTATAAGACGCAAAGTCTCAGTGAAAAACGCGTCGGGTTCGAAGGCTCGGCCTCTGAGTTGATGGAATGCAGTCATACAACAGCCTGTGGTGCAGGCATGGCGGGAACGTATCGGGAAGATACGGTTCCCGTTTTTTTTATCAAATATTCCTAATGACATTTCGGCTGACAGTTTAGTGTTGACTTCTTTTTAGCCCGTTTGAATAATGACCAGGCTTACTCGTTGTCTCTGACAACAGCCAATGTCCTGGTGATTTGAGAAGGACGCCTTCGGGCAATCACAAGCCAAAGCGACCATAACCTGAAAGGACGCGCTTTAGAGCGGTAACCCCCCTGAACCTTTGAAAGCGGGGATCGCAGTTCACTGCGATGAAGGTGCACTTATCCAACTTAACAGACAGTCAGCGTCTTCACGTTGATACCCTGCGGGAAAATTCCCGTTGGGGACGTTTCTCCGCATACCGGTTTATTCCCAAGGAGAAACACCATGTCTCAAGCATCTCAATCTACTGCTACCCAAAATCAGGCCAGCTATTTTAATCTGCATGTTGATGGTCTGGGGTATCTCAGCAATATCCGTGAGATCACTACGGCCAACGGTTCATTCCTGACTGGCGTGATTAATGCCTTGCACGGATCGACTGAGAAACCGGACTACACGCGTTTCGATGTCACCATATCCGGCAAAGAAGCCAGTAGTCTCATCCGGCGCTGTCAGAAGTCTGTTGATGAAGAAAAAAAAGTGCTTTTAGGCTTTAAACTCAGCAATCTGACGGCAGATGTGTTTACCTTGACCAAAGGCGATCACGCAGGTGAATCCCGGCCTACGCTGAAAGCGCGACTGATAAAAATCAGTTGGATCAAGGTAGGGCAAGAAATGGTTTACAAAGCGGAAAAATCAACGCCAACACCAGGGGCTTCGGCCAGTACCGCACAACAACAGTACCCGGACAATGCGTTCTAGATTGTCGATGTAGCACCTCACTTTACGCCAGGGTTTTTCTCTGGCGTTTTTTTTATTTTCGGGAAATGAGTTGTTCGTTGAGGGTAACCGTGAAGATTCGCACAGTGAGCACGTCTTTTTGACTGCTTACTGAGGATGTTCATGAAATCATATTACGCTTTCCCTGCTTGTTTACTGGCCGCTGCGGTGCTGACCGGGTGTGTCCAACCGCAAAAAAACCTGCAACGCGATCCCCCCTCCCCAATTGCCGGTGTCCAGCTCTCGAGTAACGTACAGTCGGCTCGTCCCGATGCGTTTGCCGCGCCGCTGGAGGTGGTTCGCTATGACCGCTATCTGCTGGTCAGTACCTCCCCTTCCCAGGCACAACGCGCCCCGCTGGAGCAGGTGATCGATATTCGCATTCCAGCCTCCTTGTCGCCCACCGTGGCGGATGCGATGCGCTATGCGCTGCGCCAGTCTGGGTTCAGCTTGTGCAGTATCACGTCAGCCAATCGTGTGCTCTACAGCCAAGCCTTACCGGCAGTGCATCATCAGCTCGGCCCGATCCGCCTGAGTGACGCGTTGCAAATCCTGGCCGGACCGGCCTGGCAGCTAGAGGTGGATTCGGTGCAGCGTGTAGTTTGTCATTCGCTGCGTGATGGATTCCGTTTACCGCCAGAGCCGACCCCTGCGCCGATCGCCAGCAGTCACTTTCTACAGCCGCCTGCCATCAAGTCAGTGGCTCCCACCGTACAACCGCAACCCACTCCGGCTCCAGCCCGGCAAAGGATGCTGAAATGAGCGAAATAATGGAGGAGACCCTGCCCGCGCGTCCGGGCAAGGGGATGCGGTTGCTGCGTTATAGCGTCTTTATGCTCCTGGTACTTTCGGTGGTGGGTATTGGGGCAAAAGTGGTGAGCCAATCTGCCCAGATTGCCTCGCTACAAACGGCCCTGGGGCAAGTCCCCGGTCGGGATGCGGTCCAGCAAGAGCTGGACAAGCTGAACGGGCAGGTCATCAGCAATAGCGAGACGTTGAAAACGCTGTCGGCCTCCCTGGAGGAAGCCTTGGTTGCGCCCGTCGTGGATAAAACCGCGTTTGACCATCTGGCGCAGCAGGTGCGTATGCTTGAGACGAAGGTCAGCCTGCCGGTGTCGTCAGATGCGCAGGCGCTGCAGGGCGTTCATGCCACAATGGCACTTCTGCAGGCCCGTATTGACACCCTGGAACAACGGGCCGGTGCAGCACAAACCAAGCCAGCAACCTCTGCCGTCACTCCAGCGGCGACCACACCCAACGTCAAGACCCCCCCACCCGGAGCGCCCGGTCTGTCGCTGCGCCTTTCCGTCTAACCAGCATTGAACGACGGGGAGGCACAGTGTTTGTCGCCGTGGCACCGCTGCAGGCGTTCAATCTGGCGGATATCCGACTGGTTGAAACCGGCGAAACCGTCCAGGGCTGGACACTGTTGTCAGCCGGGGTCAATCAGGCCCAGTTCAGCGTCGCAGGTCGGACGCAGACGCTGACCGTTCAATAAAGGAGGTTCAGGATGAAATTGACATCAATCGCGCTGGTATTGGGCCTGGGTATGGCCCCGCTTTTCCCGGCAACCGCCGCACTGCAAACTGAGCAATCCCAGCAGGGAAACACCGCCAGTGTCAGTACCACCCTGCAGGCGCTGGAAGAAGCTCAGTCGAAAAAAAGTGCGCAGGAATGGGGGCTGACCACCGAGGAATGGCAACGCTATCAGCAGTTGAGCAAAGGGCGTCGGGGGATTTTATCGCCGGGGTTAGATCCGATCACCACGCTGGGTATCGAAGCGCGGAGCGAGGAAGAGCGGCGTCACTACGCCGTCCTGTCCGTCAAGCAGGACTTTCAGCGGGTTGAGGCTGAGTTGGCATTCCAACGTGAAGTGAATGCCGCCTGGGTTCGTGTCTACCCCGGTATCCTGCCGGTGCAATCTGCCGGGGATGCCGGGCAAGGTAACGGGCGGCTGGCGTTGTTTGTTCGGGCTGACTGTGGGACGCCGTGTGAGACCAAAGTGGCGTCTCTGCTGGCTAGCCAACGCCTGTTGGATATCTACCTTGTCGGCAGTGAAGGGAAGGATGAAGCCGTGCGGGTATGGGCGAAGAAGCTGGCTATCCCCGTCGAGCGGGTGAAAGCGAAAACGCTGACGCTCAATCACGACCGGGGGCAGTGGATCAAGTTCGGTCAGGGACGTATGCCGGTGGTACTGCAACAGGGGACAAACGGATGGCAAGTTACCGCGTATTAAGTGCGCTGGCGCTTCTCTTGTGCAGCGCGGGCAGTCTGGCAACCGTGTCTTCTCAGCAGATCCCGTCAGGTTATTACCAGGTGGCGGTACAAGAGCGGGTGCCAGCCGAAGCCTTGTACAGCCTGGCGCTGACGGAATCGTCAAAGAAACTTCCCCACGGTATTCGCCCCTGGCCGTGGACCATTAATGTCGCCGGAAAAGGCTATCGTTATACGACCCGCCAAGAGGCTTATCAGGCGCTATTAGGGTTTATGCGCAGCCATTCGCTGAAACGTATCGATGTCGGGATTGCACAGGTGAACCTGGGCTGGAACGGGCATCACTTCCGCTCCACCTGGGAAGCCTTTGATCCGTATGTCAATCTGCATGTGGCAGCCCGTATTCTGCGGGCCTGCTACGACAACAAGCCGGGGAGCTGGATAACGGCAGCCGGGTGCTATCACCATCCGGCAGGCGGTCAGCCTGCACGGACCTATCAAGCCATAGTGAAACGACATTTGAATCGCCTGCAGCCGACAACCGGGGTACTGGCATCGAATGTTGTCATTGAACCTGCTGCAGGAGCGACGCCATGAATCTGAATCCACGTTTATTGCCCCGCCTGATCTGTGTGATGGTATTGGGTGTCGCCAGTTTTACCGTCCAGGCTGAACTCACTGTCGTCGCCGATTTGGGCGGTCAGCCAACAGCAACGTATTTTGAGGGCATCAATAATCAAGGCAAAGCCACGGCATCCCAGGCAGAGCCGTTGTCTGTTATTCCGCTTACCGTTTTGCCCATCAGTACCCCTGAGCTAACACCCGGCAAGGTGGAGGCCAGGGCACTGACTCTGCCGGGGATGCGCCCGATGTTTTTGATTGGTGATGATGACCTGTCTCGTCGTTGGCTGTCACTGCGTCGGGATGCTCTGGTGCAGTTAAACGCGGTGGGCCTGGTGGTTAACGTTGCCAGCGAGGGGGCGCTCAATGACCTGGAGAAACACGCGGATGGGCTGGAGTTGTTGCCGGTCTCGGGCAGTGATCTGGCGAAGCGGCTGGGGCTGACCCATTACCCGGTGTTGTTGACGGAAAAGGGATTGGAACAATGAGATCGGGTCTGATGCTGGAGAGTCTGGGACCTTTGGTCTGGTGGCTGCTTTTACTTAGCGTGCTGAGCTGGATAGCGTTACTGATTGGCGCGAAAGTCAGTCGCCACCGACGTTATCAGCGTCAGGCTCAACGTGTTCTGGCGCGTCTTCCCCAGTTGGCCGGTGACGGCCAACGTCTGAATTATCTGCGTAAAGTGAACCCCTATGTGTTTGAAGAATTGCTACTGACTGCATTCGAACGCCGGGGATATCGCATCAAACGCAACCGGCATTATAGCGGTGATGGCGGATTAGATGGGCAGGTGTGGAGTCATGGCAAACGTTACCTTATCCAGGCCAAACGCTATGCCCGCACCATCACACCGGCCCATGTGGCGGCATTTGGGGCGTTGGTCTGCCGCGAACGTTGCCGGGGGCTGTTTGTGCATACCGGGCGAACGGGTTTGAAATCCCGCGAGGCGCGGAAAGGTTTCCCCAATATCGAGTTTATCAGTGGTCAGCGGTTACTTGACCTTATCGACGGGCAACGACCCTGGCTACTGAATGAGGAATGAACAATGAGTGATCGTTATGTGATTGAGGCGATGTTGCGACCGGCTGTCGAGCTAAATACCGCAGTTGTTGCCGCCTGTGCCAGCTATATCTGTGTGACAGCGCCCTGGGCGGTGGCGTTGGCTCCTGTTGTCAGCTATGTCACTGCCGGTGGGTTTGCCGTGTTTGCGCTGAAACGGACCCGTGAAGGGTTCAGGGTGCTGCGCTATCGGCGCAATATCCGCCGTTTACCGCGTTATGTGATGACCAGCGCTGAGGTGCCAGTGAGTCACCAACGTTTGTTCCTGGGGCGCGGATTTTTATGGGAACAGAAACATACCCAGCGCCTGCTGGCGACATTGCGCCCCGAAGTGGAACGCTATGTGAATCCCCCGGCGCTGTACCAGGCGGCGCGTCGCTTTGAACAACGTTACGAATACCGTTACCCCACCTTGTGCAAATGGCTTTCCAGCCAGTCGGCGTTCAATCCGGTACGTCCACTGCCGGACGTCGGCGGTAAGCCCGCATTGCACGGTATTGAACCTGATGAGGTCAATGTGTCGCTGAGCCTGCTGGAGCGGGTGGGACATATGCTGGTTCTGGGCACGACCCGCGTCGGGAAGACCCGTCTGGCAGAGCTGCTGATCACCCAAGATATCCGGCGTGGCAATGTCACCATTGTCTTTGACCCAAAAGGGGATGCGGATCTGCTCAAGCGCATTTACGCCGAAGCCCACCGCGCCGGTCGCGCCAGCGAGCTGCAGGTGTTTCACCTGGGTTGGCCCGACATCAGTGCCCGCTACAACGCCGTGGGCCGTTTCAACCGTATTTCTGAGGTGGCTACCCGTGTGGCTGGACAATTGGAAGGCGGCGGTAACAATGCGGTGTTTCGGGAGTTTGCCTGGCGGTTTGTCAACATTATCGCCCGTGGCCTGGTTGCCCTGGGACAGCGGCCTGACTTTGGTCTGATCATGCGTTACGTTAATAACATCAGTGACCTCTATGAAAACTACGCCGAGTTTTACCTGTCGCAACATGCCCCGGCGTTGTGGCTGCAGATTGAGAGTCTGGTGCCCGTTCTCGATGAGCGTGATATTCCTCGGCATATGGAGGGGCGCTCGATGCGTATCGTGGCGATTGAGCACGTTTTGGGGAGTGATGAGGGAAAACGGGTGTATGACCCTATCCTGGATGGCCTGCGCTCGTCTGTTCGCTATGACCAGAAATACTATGACAAGATTGTTGCCAGCCTGTTGCCGTTGCTGGAGAAACTGACCTCCGGCAAGACGGCGCAACTCATCTCACCGGACTATACCGACCTGACCGATCCGCGCACGATTTTTGACTGGCAGCAGGTGATCCGTAAAAAGGGCATTGTCTATATCGGCCTGGATGCGTTGTCAGACCCGGAGGTGGCTGCAGCGGTGGGCAACAGCATGTTTGCCGACCTGGTGAGCGTGGCGGGGCATATTTATAAGTTTGGTATCAACGACGGTTTACCGGGTGATGACGGGAAGAAAACCCCGATCAGCCTGCATTGTGATGAATTCAACGAACTGATGGGTGACGAGTTTATCCCGCTTATCAACAAAGGGGGCGGTGCAGGTATCGAGGTGACAGCCTATACCCAAACCCTGCCGGACATCGAGGCACGGCTAGGGAGTGCTGCCAAGGCCGCTCAGGTGGTCGGTAACTTCAACAGCCTGGTGATGCTGCGCGTTCGGCATACCGAAACGGCAGAACTGATGACGAAACAAGTGCCTGAAGTCGAGGTGTATACCAAGACACTGGTGTCCGGGGTGACTGACATTTCTAACCCGGAAATGGGCAGTGATTTTACGTCTAATACTCAAGACAGGGTCAGCTCAGTGCGTACCCCACTGATCACCCCGGCCAATGTGATCAACCTGCCTAAAGGCCAGGCCTTTGCCTTGCTGGAAGGGGGGAAACTGTGGAAGATCCGTATGCCGTTGCCAGCGGCGGGGAATGATGCCTTGATGCCGGAAAGTCTGGCGAAAATCGCCGAGTATATGAAGAAAAATTACCGCACGGGCGATACCTGGTGGTCGGGAACGGCCTTGCCGGGAGACCGGGCACCCGAGATTGACAATAACGTGGTCTGAAGAAGGAAACTCAATGAAACAACAGTATCGTGTCAGTGTTGTGCTGGCATCCAGTCTGGGGCTGTCTGCAGAGGTGCCTCGCGATATCATGGCGGTGCTGAAAAACCAGCATTGTTCAACGCCGTTTGCCCCGGAGATAGTGGCAGCGTTAAGCAGATTAGGGTATGACGCCAGACGTGAGCAGGAGCCTTGCCCGGCTAATCAGGTGGGCATCTGGGTGACAATCAATGCCCAGCCCATGCTGCTGCAGTGTGAGCTGGAAGTCCTGGCGCTACATTAAGGAGAGGGGTATGGCACAAGCATCTTCTTCCCCGCAACCGGTTCAGCAGGCCCAGCCACCTAAACCGCATGGTGTGCTGATGACGGTATTGTGGGACATGCCCTGGCGGGTAGTCGGCATGTTACTGGTCTCCCTGTTGTTTAGCTTGATAGTGGAGTACATCGGGATTGCCTTCTTTTGGCCGGAACTGGGAGCCGAGCACAGCCGTGCGGTGATGGTGACGGAAAGCGGTTATTTCTCTGAAGGGTTTACCCGTAGTTTGTTGCTGTCTGCGCCGGTGACCACGGTGAGTACCTGGATAACCGTTGGCTACCAGTGGCTGTTTGTGAACAGTGGTTTTCTGGGGTGGCTCCAGTCAGCGCAGTCAAGTAACAGCGGTAATGCCCTGACGGATGGCCTCAATGTCAGTGGAGCCTGGTTGATACAGGTGGCGCGTGAATACCTGATGGCCTCGATGTATGTCACGCTGGTTTTCCTGATGCGTGTCACCATTCTGGTGTTGTCGGTGCCGCTGTTTGTTCTGGTGGCCCTGGTGGGAATCGTAGACGGGATGGTGAGGCGTGACCTACGTCGCTATGGTGCTGGGTATGAGTCGAGTTTTCTGTATCACCATGCCAAGCGGTTTGTGAAACCGGCAGTCTATATTCCCTGCATCCTCTATCTGTCCGCACCGTTCTCAGTGTATCCGAACCTGCTGTTGCTGCCTGCTGCGCTGCTGATGGGGCTGGCGATATCGGTGACGATGGGGTCATTCAAAAAGTATTTGTGATTGCTGATAAAGGTCTAATTCGACAGGATTATTGTACATCTTCGGTATAGGAAGTTGGGGAGGTATCCGTGGTAGTACTCGCCTGGCAAGAGCATGGGGCGCAACTTTAAATTTTTTCACTTCTTGATTTGCGCATTAAATTTATGTAAAAATCATGAAGTGCCCATAAATGAAGAGTAGTCACAATGAATATACCAAAGTGTAAGATAACAATTCAGGATGCTTCAGTAACGCGACTGTCTCAGATGGGTATCGATCCGGATGATGTTCATAACGCGATTACAAGTGCTCTTTATGAGCGTCGCCGAACGAGTAAGCTACATCCAGTGATTGATGGCGGTTTTAGATTTTGGAGTCAGTTCGTAGCTGCATTGCGCGGTGAGTTGATCGCAAAAGATCTTGGCTGGAGCTCTTCGCGACAAAATCGCATGGAGATGATTCACAACTCTAAATTAGGGATTAACCTGGTAGTTACTGCCGGAGATAAAGATACTGGGCAGTCGGAAGGATGGCCAAAAACAAAAAACGCAAAAGGCGAGGCTACCATGAGTATTGTGAGCAGCAACTCAGATACTCTTGAATTATTTCCAGTAGAACATCCGATGTTTTCTAATGATGGACTTGGATTAGAACCTCCTCAAGCAGTAGATACTACACAGACATACATCGTTCTTTATTACTATGATAGTGGAAATAAAGAGGTACGTTGCGAAATTTCATTTCCTGTTGGAATGAAAGTGGTCAATGGGTTTGCTCGGGTAAATACTTGGGGCGAGAGAATAATATTAAATTCTGTTCCGTTTGATGGTGGTGAAATTATTCAGGATGAAGATTTCATCGAAGAAATTGATATTGACGTTGTAAGAATATGAAAGAATTAGATTCCGAGAATAGAAAATTATTTAATCCTTCCAGGCTGCGTTTAGCTAGGATCAGGAGGAAGATGACCCTGAAAGAGTTAGCTGAGGCTACAGGGTTGTCTTCACGTATTATTATTGAGTATGAAAAGGAGTATTGTTTGTATGCTCCAACTGACGCAACCATTTCAGCCTATGTTAATGCGCTTAAGTACCCGGAATCTTTCTTTTTTGGCGATGATATTGAAAGCATAAACCCCAACACAGTTTCCTTCCGTTCACTTAGGAAAACTAAAGCAGCGGAGCAGCATGCTGCAATAGGTGTCGGTGGACTTGGTGTCATGGTTAGTAACTATTTTGATGAAAAATTCAAGTTACCTGCAGTTGATGTTCCAGATATGAGAGGGAGTGAGCCAGAGACAGCCGCTGAGTCTTTAAGAGAAGCATGGGGACTTGGGAAGAAAAGTATAGGAAATGTGATACATCTCCTTGAAAAACATGGGGCTAAAGTCTTTTTCCTTGCAGAGGACACCGCTGATATAGATGCCTTTTCTTTTTGGAAAGACGGTATTCCGTATGTGTTTCTGAATACAAAAAAGACAGGTGAAAGAAGTAGGTTTGACGCTGCACATGAATTGGGTCATTTGGTCTTGCATAGGCATGGAATACCTCAGGGACAGGATGTTGAGAAGGAAGCAGACTCCTTCGCATCGTGCTTCTTAATGCCTAAAGAAAATATACTAGCGGCAAAACTTGCATTTCCTACATTAGATAAAATAATTCAGCTTAAAGCTAATTGGCGTGTATCTGCTATGGCCTTGATCGTTCGAATGAGAAATGCAGGCGCATTAAGTGACTGGCAATATAATAGTTTGATGAGAGATGCCTCTGTAAAAGGTTATAGAACAGGAGAGCCTGGTGGGATTGAGCGGGAGCGTTCACTGATTATAGAGAAGGTTATAGAAAACCTGAGTTTAGATGGAATTTCTATGGCGGTGATAGCTAACACCCTAAATATTCCTATAGATGAACTTTCAAATTTATTATTTGGCGTATCTATAGTTCAGGGATCTGGAGGGCAGTCCTCAAAAAGCAAAGCTGCCTTACGACTAGTCTAGTAATAATATTTAAATTAAATCGCTTTATGGGCTAATGTTGCATTATTAAATAACATTTGCGGGATATAGCAATGAACCTCATCATTATAATGATGAGGTTTTATATGTTAAGCTTTGCGGGCGAATTTTAATCACTCTCGATAATATCTCCATTTTATCAAAACACCCAAAGTAATAGTCCCTCTGGATGTTTTGGATGAAAAATATTATTCAATATTCATAGCGAGATCTCGAACATTTGGAACTTGTTTGTCTAATTGTGATTGATTCACTGTTATGCTTCTGCCCGCTACATCTTTTTGTCCAGCAGTAAGGGATGCTATCGGTATTCCTAACGCACCAGAAACTACGGATGCTGAGTTTGCATCACTAACTTCATATTGGAACATAGCTTTGAAAGCTCGCTTATTGCCTGGCGTAGCAGCACCATTTGGGTGAACACAGAATACTTGAGGGCTGTTTTGCCAAACACTCCAGATCTCTTCTCCTATTTCGCTTACAACGGTTCTAAACGCTGAGGCAGATGAGCTATTCATTTGTGTAAGTCTATTACCGACATACATATATATGAGAGGCGCTTGCATCCTCCAACGTCTTGATTCTATAACAAATTCAGAGAGAGGTTCACCAGCGTGGCGTTGTACACCATAAACTAGCGATAATATAGCTTTTACAGCACGCTTAGACGAACCATCGGCAGAGAAAGGAATAAGTAATCTGTCAGATGCTGACAATGCTAATTCTGTATAAATAGAAAAGCTTGGATTGCAATCAACAAAAACACAGCAATCCTCATTATTCCATGAAATCCTAATATCATCAATTAGGTCACGAATCCATAAATGAACGCTTCTCCAAGCATCCTGTGGTCCTGGGTTGGCAGCACTAGAAACTCGGGATGACTGTGTTTCTAGTTGCTCATCACCAACAACTAAGTAGACGTTATTTGGAATGCGTCTATTTAGGGGAAATACTTGAGTAATATAATTTGCCCCAGAATTTGGAGACACATATGGGCTTCTTATTCTTTCATCAATGTAGCCGGAGATAGTTCTTTTAGGTTGCTGCGTATGAATTCTGGTGAGCTGATTTTCCCCTTCAATCATTCCTCCTAACAACATAGATGAAGAATTGGCTTGAGGACAAAGATCCACAACAAGCACTTTTTTCTGTGGGTTCTGTCTGGCGTACTCGGAAGCTAACTGGAATGTCAGATAGCTCTTCCCAACACCGCCTTTGTTGTTCCAAATTGCGTAAATAGACATGCTATATAGATCCTTATTGTTTCACCAAGACATTCTACAAAAAGTTAATCTATTACTGTTAATAAAATTAAAAATAAATTTAACTAGTTGATTTTAATGATTTTTTACATCTTTTCCTTTAGGGTGGCATGATTCAGTATGACATATGTACATGTTTAAGTTACATCTTTGAGGTGACACATGCCTCGCACAATGGACCCAAGCGTTTTTCTGGTCTGTTTTCATGACTTATCATCCCTAGAGCGCAGATCTCACACTGTTTAGCTCCGGATAAATTTTCAAAATCCCCCTTCTAGTTGTTTGCTGACCCTCCCCCTCCTTTTCGCCAAGCTCTGCCTTGCATCTATTACCCGTAAAAGGAGGTTCCCATGCACATAGCACCGCTGCGGGCGTTGTGTCTCGCAGGCAGTCTGTTCACCGCACTGTCCGTCCAGGCCAGTGAGAAAGACGAATTGGCCCTGGTCATGAAGCAGTTGGATCAGGTGCAGGCCAGCCTAGAGCGCGCCCGTGTGATGGCGGTTCAGGACGGTCAGTCCGGGCGTTTTCATTTTGACTATCTGCGGGCCACGCAGGACGTCAACACGATGCGCAGGGGGATTGAGTTTTACCTCGAACCTTCCCGTGCTCAACCCACCACATCGTCAGTCTCCGGGCAATATCGCCAGGAGCGTCGGTAATGAATGAAACACAGACCGCCGCGTTTAAAGCCGCTGCTGGCAACGTCGAGCCCGCCGTCCTGAACCTGCTGTTTATCGGTTCATTGATAGCGGTATTGACGCTGTGGGCAGGGTGGGGATTTGTTCACGTCTATCGGGGCTATGCGGCAGGCAACATCAAAGGGGCTGCCGTTCAACGCTTCGTGGTGCGTGTCGTCATCTTGCTGTTGGTCAGTCTGTATTTGTTCGCCAGTTAATCATTTATCTCTTCTTTATTTGTAAGGAAACCATCATGAATCTGCAGTCTCTTCTCTCTTCCTCCCGCCGTGTCGCACAGCGTGTCCGTCAGTCCACCCTGCTGCTGGCGTTAACGGCAGTCACGTCCGCCCAGGCAGCTTTACCGACCGTGGAAGGCCCAAAATCCAGCACCGACAGTTCATTCTACGGCCAGATTTCTGGCTATGTGAATGACGGCATCGTGCTGGGTGGCTTAATTCTGGCGGCTGTGGCGCTGCTGGTTGTGGCGAACGCCATTATTGCCACCTTTGCTGAAGTGCAGCAGGGAAAATCCACTTGGGCCAAATTCGGTATGTTGGTCGTGGTCGGTATCGTGCTTGTGGTCGCTGTCATCTGGCTGGCAACCAAAGCGGCCACGGTCATCGTAGGCTAAGGCAGGTACGGTATGGCGACCATCTCGTTTTTGCCTGACAGGCTCAATGCCGAGCCTATCGTGTTCAAAGGCTTTACTACGCCGGAGCTGTTTATGACAGCGGGGTTGAGCGTACTGGGCGGCCTGGTGGTCGCCATACCCTTTGCGCCGTTCATCGGCTGGCTGGCTTTTCCTACTGTCAGCTTATTGATGCCGCTGTTTACGGTGTTCTTCGGCGGCAAGCTGATGGCCCGCTTCAAGCGCGGTAAACCGGAGAACTATCTGTACCGGCGTGTTGAGCTGTGGCTGAGCCGTCAGCGGATGGGCAATCCCCACTTGATACACCGTAACCAGACCTGGGCATTGCGCCGTTCAACGCCGGTCATTCGCCAGTTCCAGGAGGAATTTGATGAGTAAGTACAGAAGTGCGGTCAATGCGCGTGACCGCCATATTTCAACCCTGCGTGGAGCCTGCGGGGTGTTGATGGTTCTGCTGATGATAGCCCTTGCTGGCTGGATGTTGTCACCGCGCAACCTGACCGTTCATAACCCGCCCGATCTGCGCTCGGGCTCGACCCGCGCCTGGTGGGAGGTTCACCCGTCCACCGTCTACAGCTTTGCCTTTTACATCTTCCAGCAACTTAACTCTTGGCCGAAAGACGGCAATACCGACTACCCGTACCGTATCAGCACTCTCTCTGCCTACCTGACGCCGACCTGTGAAGAGTGGCTGAACAAGGATGCAAAACAGCGTTCGTCCGCCGGGGAGTTACGGGAGCGCGTCCGGGGGATCTCGGAAGTACCGGGACGCGGTTACAAGGATGACAGCGTGACAGTAGTGAGCCGCGATAGCTGGATTGTGCGCCTGGATCTGGTGGCCGATGAGTATTACCACACCGAACCGGTCAAACGCGCACTGGTGCGCTACCCGCTGAAGATTGTGCGCTGGGATCAGAACCCGGAAGCCAATCCGTTTGGTCTGGCACTTGATTGCTACGCCGATATTCCCCAACGCCTGGAAGCGGCCCCGGTCGCGCCGGTTGAGAAGAAAGGACTGTTCTGATGCGTATAAAACATCATTATCTGCCGCTGTGCCTGGCGTTGCTGGGTACGGTAGGCATACTGGGTGCCCCTCTGCCGGTCGAGGCGGTAGAACTGATGAAGTGGGAGCGTATTCCACTGCAGGTGCCACTGACCGTGGGGCAGGAACGCATTGTGTTTGTAAACAAGAATGTGCGTGTGGGTTTCCCTCCCGAGTTGAACGGTAAGCTGCGGGTACAGAGCACCGGCGGTGCCGTGTACCTGCAGGCGAGCAGCGCCTTTGCCACCACTCGACTGCAACTGCAGGACGTGGAAAACGGCGAGCTTATCCTGCTGGATATCACTGCCCTGGAGGGCAAGCAGGTGCGTGAGCCGGTGAGCCTGGTCTATCAGGGTGACGTTTCCAGTGCGACCGGCAGTGATAACACCTCGGTCAGTGCAGAAGAGACGGCCACAACCCAGGGTAAGGGCCAGATCTCTGCCAAAGACAACACCCCGCGTATTACGACGCCCCTGCCGATTGCCCTGACGCGTTATGCGGCACAACGTCTGTATGCCCCCTTGCGTACGATTGAAGCGTTGCCGGGGGTACACGCCATTTCGCACGGTCTGTCATCGAACATCACTTCTCTGCTGCCTTCCGAGCCGGTCACGGTGCGCCCACTGGCGGCCTGGGGTGTTCAGGGGGTCAACGTGGTAGCCCTGAAGCTGACCAATCAGCGGTCGGGGAAAGTGGTACTTGACCCGCGTCGTTTGCAGGGCACCTTCCATTCGGCGACCTTCCAGCATCGCTGGCTGGGTGCTGCCGGTACACCGGAAGACACCACCCTGCTGTACCTGGTGATGCAGGGACGCCCGGACGCGGCATTTCTGCCAGAGCCGGTGGCCCCTGCCGTGAAGGGCAAGGCGCGAACCTCATCAAGAGGGCAGACTCATGCAAATTAAATCCAATACCCTGCTGAAAGTCCTGGTGCCGGTGGTGCTGTTTATTGCCATCGCCATTGGGGTGAAATCCTGTGGTTCAGGTACCCCACCGGTCTCATCGACCGTCAAAACGAATACGGTGGCTGACCTGACCGATGAGGAGCTGCAGATCCTCGGTATCGAGGGGGATACCCCGGAAGATACCCTGCGAACCCTGGTGGCACGTCTGAAGGTTATCCAGGACAAGCAGGCCAGTCTGGAGCGGCAGAATGTCACGCTGTCGGAAGAGAACGCCACCCTCAAAGAAGGCGGAGTGAATGTGGATAACCGCATTCGTGATGCGGTCAATGTGGCGAAGCAGGAAGAGGTGCAGGCCCGGCAGAAACTTCAGGCGGAGCAGCAGCGCCTGGCAACGCTGATTGAAAATCTGAAGGGGATGGGCGGTCAGTCAGGTCAGACGCCGTCTGCCGGTTCATCCGCATCAGGGCAGGGACAGCAGGGTGATTTGCCGATTGGGCTGGGCCTGGAGGGCAGTGACGGGGCAACGGGCACTGTGAGTGGCGGCGTGATGTGGATTGAGCCACAGGACGCCGTGCAGCTTGACCGCAACGGTAAACCGGTCATCGGGGCCGCTGCCGTGGGCACGGCGGCAGGCACCGGCAGTTTCCAGTTCCCGAGTTCCTTTGCCAGCCTGGATGATAACGCTATTTCGCGCCAGAAAGCCGATTTGGACCGGGCGGCGAAAAATCAGCAGGCCATCGAGGAAGCGACACCGGTGTACACACTGCCGGAGAACTCGACGCTGATTGGTAGCCGTGGCATGACAGCGCTGCTGGGCCGGGTGCCGATTGATGGGAAAGTCACCGATCCGTACCCGTTTAAAGTGCTTATCGGCAAAGAGAACCTGACCGCCAACGGTATCGAGCTGCCGGACGTGGAAGGGGCGATTGTCTCCGGCACCGCCACCGGCGATTGGGTATTGTCCTGTGTCCGGGGCGAAGTGCATTCCATTACCTTTGTCTTTACCGATGGCACCGTGCGTACCGTGCCGTCTCCGGCCAAATCCAGCGACGGCAGCAACGGCAAATCGAACGGCGGCAGTATTGGCTGGTTGTCCGATGAGAACGGGGTGCCGTGTCTGTCCGGGGAGCGCAAATCCAACGCCTCGACGTACCTGCCGACTCTGTTCGCGTTGTCGGGGGCCGGTGCAGCGGCGGATGCGATGGCCAACAGCCAGACGACCACCTCAGTGGACGGTACCACGGTGACCAGTACGCTGACCGGCAGTGCCGGGCAGGCGGCGTTGGGTAAAGCGCTGTCGGGTGGCACCAACGAGCTGGCTGATTGGGTGAAAGCGCGTTACGGCCAGATGTTTGACGCCGTGTATGTCCCACCGGGTGCCCAGGTGGCCGTGCATATTACCCGCCAAATCCCGATTGACTATGAAGAACAGGGCCGCAAGGTTCGGTACGATTTTGATATCCGCCAGCAGCATGCGCTGGATTGAGGAGGTTTTGATGAAACAGCACTTTTTACCTTTATTGTGCCTGACCGTGTTGCTGGCTGGCTGCAGTACCACCAAAGATGAAATGCTGCCACCGGGGGATTCTACCATGCTGGAGCTGTGGCAAAACAAAGGCTCGTCGGCACGGACGGCCACCGAGGCCCGCAGCACATTACGCCGGGGATTGACCGATGACGACAGCGCTGCCCGTCAGGCCATCGAGGAGAGCTATACCCGGACGGCGGAAAACGAGATCCAGCAGGTGTTCCCGCGCCTGCCGAACCCCGATATGGTGATTTATATCTACCCGCACATGGCGGGAAATGAGCCCGCGCCGGTGCCGGGCTACAGCTCGGTATTCCCGTTTTACAGCCGGGTACAGTATGCGCTACCGGGTGAACGTACGGAGGCGCTGTAATGTTCTCATTATTTAGCAAGAAGAAAATTGGCAAACAGGCTCCCGCAGCAGCAGAAGACGATGGCCTGGATACGGCGGTCTTGACACGTGAGCCGCAGATGAAAACCGGCAAGCTGACGGTGGCCGAGGAAAAGGCACTTTACCCGAACAACCCGACGTTTGTGGATTACCTGCCGTGGGCCGAGTACCTGCCGCGCAGCCAGTGCCTGTTGCTCGATGACGGGGTATCGGTCGGGGCGGTGTTTGAGATTGTGCCGGTGGGTACCGAAGGGCGGACGCCGGAGCGGCTGGAGGAGATCCGCGATGTGGTGGAAGACGCCCTGCAGGACAGTTTTGAGGAGCGGGATTCGCACCCGTGGGTGGTGCAGTTCTTCTGTCAGGATGAAACCGACGTCACCGAATACCTGGATCAACTGCGTGCTTACGTCAAGCCCTGGGCGCAGGGTACGACGTTTACTGAAGCCTATCTCACCGAGATGGAACGGCATATGCGCGGGATTGCGGTACCCAAGGGGCTGTTTATCGATAAGGCGATCACCGGCGCACCCTGGCGCGGTCAGCAACGCCGTACCCGGATGGTGGTCTATCGCTATGTCAATCCGGCACTGCGTGAGCCCCATGCGCCCGAAGAGGCGTTGAACCAGGTTTGTGAACGTCTCTCGTCAGCGCTGGCCGGTGCCGGTGTTGTGGCGGCCCGTCAGAATGGGGAGCAGATCCATGCCTGGTTGCTGCGCTGGTTTAACCCCGAGCCTGACTGGGTCGATAAAGAGATCTTGTATCGCACGGCTGCGCACCAGGATGATGAGTCGGGTGTGTTACCGGTGGAAAATGATTTCAGTGAGACGGTGCTGTTTTCACCGCCGCGTTCTGACGTGGAGCGCGGCGTGTGGTGGTTTGATGGACTGCCGCACAAGGCGGTCACGGTCGACCGGCTGCGCCGGGCGCCCACCGTGGGGCACCTGACGGGGGAGACGCGAAAAGGGGAAAATATCAATGCGCTGATGGATTTACTGCCGGAAGGGACAGTGGCCTCGCTGACACTGGTGGTGCAGCCCCAGGACGTGCTGGAAGAGCGCTTTAATCACCTGGCGAAGAATGCCATCGGCGAGAATACCGAGTCGGAGCGGGTGCGTGAAGACTCGGAAACCGCCAAGCGTTATCTGGGGGAAAAGCACAAGCTGTACCGGGGCAGCATGACCTTCTATCTGAAGGCCCCGACAGTCAAGGTGCTGAATACCCGCCAGCGTGACTTGACGGCAGTCTTGTTGAACGCCGGACTGCAGCCGGTTAAGCCGGAGTTCGATGTTGCCCCGCTCAACGGCTACCTTCGCGCCTTGCCGATGTGTTTTAACCCGATGCACGACAAAAAACACTGGTATACCCGTTTGACCTTCGTGCAGCACATGGCCAACCTGCTGCCGGTGTTTGGTCGTGACACCGGCACCGGCCATCCTGGCTTCACCTTCTTTAACCGGGGCGGCGCACCGTTGACCTTTGATCCGCTCAACAGTCAGGATCGCGCCAAGAATGCCCATCTGGTGCTGTTTGGTCCCACCGGTTCGGGGAAATCGGCCACATTGAACAGCCTGTTCGCGCAGTTGATGGCTATCCACCGTCCCCGGCTGTTTATTGCCGAAGCCGGTAACTCCTTTGGTCTGTTTGCGGATTACTGCGAAGAGCTGGATCTGACGGTGAACAAGGTCAGCATCAAGCCCGGTTGCGGTATTTCCCTGGCTCCCTTTGCCGATGCCCACCGTCTGATCGAGACGCCAGCCGTGCTGGTGAGTGAGGAGGAACTGAGTGAGCGTATCGAGACCGAGGACAGTGACGAGGAGGATGACGATGAGGAGCGTGACATCCTGGGTGAACTGGAGATTGTTGCTCGGTTGATGATCACCGGCGGCGAGGCCAAGGAAGAGGCCAAGCTGGAGCGGGCCGATCGGGGCATGATGCGTGAGGCCATCCTGGTGGCCGCGCGAGCAGCCTATAACGCGGGGCGGCAGATGGTCACCAGCGACCTGCAGGCGGCGTTATACCAGTTTGCGGCTGATCCGGCGCGTCCTGAAGTTCGCCGAACCCGAGCACAGAACATGGGGGAATCGCTGGGCGTGTTTATGCAGGGGTTCCTGGGCGAGCTGTTTGACCGCCCCGGTGAGAATTGGCCCGAGGCGGATGTGACGTTGATTGACCTGGGAACGTTAGCGCGGGAAGGGTATGAGGCGGCATTGGCGGTGGCCTATACCTCGCTGGTAAACACCATCAACAACATTGCCGAACGCGACCAATTCCTGGACCGGGAAATCGTGTTTGCGACCGATGAAGCACACATGATAACGACCAACCCGCTGTTGGCTCCGTTTGTGGTCAAGATAGTGAAGATGTGGCGTAAGCTGGGGGCCTGGCTGTGGCTGGCAACGCAGAACCTGGAGGATTTCCCGAACACGTCGAAGAAGATGCTCAACATGATTGAATGGTGGCTGTGCCTGGTGATGCCACCGGAAGAGGTGGAGGAGATCGCCCGCTTCAAGAAATTGACGGCGGAGCAGAAAGCCATGTTGCTGTCGGCGACCAAAACCCCCCGTTGTTATACCGAAGGGGTGGTACTGGCGAGCCGCATCGAGGCGCTGTTCCGGGCGGTACCGCCGAGCTTATATCTGGCATTGGGCATGACCGAGAAAGAGGAGAAGGCGGCGCGACGGGCGATTATGCAGGCGCAGGGGGTGTCAGAGTTGGCGGCAGCAAAACAGATTGCACATCAACTGGATGTGGCTCGCGGTATCGCTAAGGCGGCGGCATGATGCAGTTGAAGAAGGCCATGTTGGAGATTGTGGCCGGTGACGGTAGTGAAGATAGCGTGCTGTTTGAGGCCCCGCCACAGGGTAATCCGCGTATCAGTGAGGTAAATGCCGGGCAGTTGGCAGAATTGTGTGAGCAGATTCGGGCACGTACCCGGTCTGTGGTCTCGATCACCTGTTCGCCGCACCGGGTGGGGCATCACAGTTGCGTCGCGGTGAAGCTCGCCGGTGCCGATGGCAGTGCCAATCTGCTGTTGACGATCACCGGCACGTTACACTGGCCGACCGCACAGGATTATGCCCAGGCTCCGCGCTGGTATATCAACCTGCCGGATGCGGTCGATGCAGTGTATCTGGTGACGCAGTTGGAAGAGCGCCTGGGTATTCAATCACAGTAACCTTTCTTGCAAGCCGGTCAAATGACCGGCTATCTGTACTATCTTGTACCTAATCTTACACAACTCTTGGACCAATCAGGTTTGACAGGCAGCTCAGTGCGTGAAGAGGACGTTGATTATATCAGTCCGTGTCAATCGACCGGAAGCTGGTCAAAGGAATGCAGCAGCGAAAGAAACGGCAAGGGTAAAAGCGGCAAGTAGGTGCGGCCCAAACGCACAGCAGAGTGGCGCGCCTTGATGACGCGTAGCCACGGGTTAAAGTCACGGACAAGGTGATGGCGTCAGGAAAGACTGCTGGACATGTCAACGGTCGTCCCTGTGTGCTGAGCTTCATGGCAGGCGCAAGCACGCAGACCCGGCTCTGGAAGCCAGTCGGTAGGTGTCAGGGATGCAGAAGTATGGCCATAGCCAAACCTGTTAGGGATGAGCAGACAGCGAACCTGGAGCAGCGCGATCTGCAAAGCGGAGACGCAATGATTTATTTCGTCTATTATCCATTTGTATAAATAACTGCTTTCGGCCAAAAGCGGTTAACTTGTGTTTACGACTATGGGGTGATTCAATCGAAATATTGCTTTTACCTTGGACTATTGAGAGCAGCATAAAGTGACAATAAATATTGCATATGACCTGCCAATAACTGCAATAGGAATAGCGCTGTAGTATTAGCAGGCTTCGCATGTATTGTCTTGATTGGCTGAGCTGATGTCCAATTTCTGCAAATCTTCTCGCAATGCAAGGATGTCATGATGAGTATTACTAGCCTATCCGATGCAGGTGGGCCTGCGGCAAGGCAAGGCTTCAAGTATCAAGATCACGTAGCTGTCAGTTTCATCTTCAAGATGCTCCGGGACAGCAACTACTCCCAAGTGGAATGCGAGACAGCGGATGACATCGTGGCGGTATTCCAATGCGCGGGCCAGATACTAAATGAATACATTCAGGTCAAAACAACCGAAAGTGATGGCAAATGGAACTTGAAAGAGATAACAGCGTTAGACGGCACCAAGGCTAATTCTTCGCTGCTACATAAATCGCTGAAATGCGACGTACGCCCAGGTATTGCCCGCTTCCGAATCGTGACCAAGCGCGACGTCGCAAAAATTCTTGAAGGATTCAAGAAAGAGATAGATAAGCGGGTGCTGCCTGACATAACCACGACCCGAGGTGTGGCACTGCGCAAGAAGTTTAAAACGGTTGTATCACCTCAAAAACGGGACTTCTTGTACTGGGCGGAAAACTTTGTCTGGCAGGTATACGGTGATGTCGAGGCGCTGGAGGCCGTCAATATAAAGGCTTTGTCCCAGCTTGCGGAGGGGCTTGGAAATCGCCCCAACTTCACGCAACTAAAGGCAATTTACGAAGAATTTTTAGAGATTGCTGACAAAGCGGCCACAGCTAGCGTGAAGACAGCCGCAGCATCTAAGATCATCCTTCGAGCTCCGACGCTGGCTTACCTCAGGAAATTATTAGACGAGGCTGATGACAAGTCAACGGCCACATCCAAACCATATAAAAAGCGTCCGGATCCGTTCTTGGTCGAGTTTCACGCCAACACAAAAGAGGGCTTGTTGCACTCATTTTCTGGTTTTGACGTGCGCTATGCGCTTAAGAAATGGCGGCATGAAAATTACGCAAAGCATCTCATCGAATGGCTACCCGAGTTTTCCCTAAAGGCCAGTGAAATCGTAAACATCCTTGCGCATAACGCCGAAACGATACTGGCTAGGTCAATCAGTACCTTCAGCGACAGTGAGCTTTCGCGCGACAGGCTCATTGCAGAATTAATTCTCCATTCCATCCTGCGCAGCCGCCAAAACAGCGAGCCCGTTGCGTGTAAAGTCTTCTACAAATCTGCTGGCAAGCTTTCAGAATTTGGCAATGCTCACATCGTTCAGATGCCTGATCAGGATGACCAGTTGTGGCTAGGTCTTGCCCGCTTGAGCAAAGCAAATGACATGGATACAACGCTAGAGCAAATTCGAGAAATTCTTGACGAAACTATCTCAGAAACCGTGCTGTCGGCAGAGCGCGAAATCATTATTTCTCTACGCGAACCTTTACATCACCAGCCAAAAGCAGATTCCTTCAATCAAGCTCTGCATCGGAATTCTCCTGTCGATGACATGCTGAATATTCTCTGCTTCCCCATCTTGTTGACCTACGACAGTGCAGCTCTTTCGTCAGGCTGGCTCGCTGATTACGTAGACAACCTCAAGATAGAGATCGAAACCCACTTCAGCACGTTCACCTCGGAACTGCCGGAGAACATCAAACAAGTGAAGGTGCTCATCTTCTTGGTGCCTATGGAAAGCATTGAACATCTGACCAAGGCTTTCAACGCTCGCTGCGAAAAGCTGGAAGAATTGCAGGCATAACTGATACATGCTCTCCGGATAACGGAGCAGAAGGTATACGAAGATGAAGATATCCCGGGCAGATCACTCAGCCGCAGATGTCTCAAGGAACGAAGCGGCTATGAACTACGAAAAAATCAAGAACATCTTGGCGAAACTCGGTGAAGAGAACGCAACGACGGTCGATGTGCTGCTCGCCATCAACACCATCGTCAACAGAAGCAATTCCGAGTGGGAGGGCCGCGATTTGGTGATCCGAGCACTCGACAAATTTAAGCTTTTTGACTCTGTCGAACAGTCGCTCCTGCTAAACATGGTACGAGCTGTCGGACTATTCCCCTATATCACTCCTCACCTCAGCAGCATGGCGATTTCTGACCGCTTAGCTTACGAAGCTCACAGGGTCGAGGGAGTAGAACAAGGCATGGTGTTTCATCATCTGCAGGCCCATGTTTTCAGCTTGATCATGCAAGGCCGAAACGTAGTACTCAGTGCTTCTACAAGCGTCGGAAAAAGTCTAGTCATTGACGCTGTACTGGCACAGCGACGGTTCAAAAAGGTGGTGGTGATCGTTCCGACCATTGCGCTGATCGACGAAACCCGCCGTCGCCTGGTCAAACGTTTTAAGGACTTCAACCTGATCACGCATCCGAGCCAAGAATCCGTGATCGAGACAACCAACGTCTACCTGCTCACCCAAGAGCGTGTCATCCAGCGTCCTGATCTTGCTGATGTGGAGTTCTTTGTCTTGGACGAGTTCTACAAAATCGACTTGGGGAACTCCACAGACGAAAGCACACGCGCTGTTGACCTGAGCTTGGCCTTTCACAAGCTCGCAAAGACAGGTGCTCAGTTCTACATGCTCGGGCCTCACATTCAGAAGATCTCTGGTTTGGATGACTATGAGTACCACTTCATCCCATCCGACTACAGCACGGTCGCGGTCGACATCCAGAATTTCAATCTGGAGATGCGATCCGAAGAGCGAAAGGAAAAATTGCTAGAGTTGGTCACAACTCTAGACTCGCCTACCTTAATCTACTGTCAGGCCCCCCCTAGTGCGAACAGGGTCGCCGAGTATTTGATTCAGGAAGCTGGGCTGACGCCAGTACCAGAGACGCAGGAAATAGCCGAGTGGATCTCTAAACACTACCACCCTGAATGGAACGTTGCCAAGGCAATATCTCTGGGTATCGGGATTCACCATGGAGGAGTGCCACGTGCATTGCAGCAGTACATCGTCAAGTTGTTCAACGATGGCATCATCAAGAGAATTATCTGTACATCTACGATGATCGAAGGCGTCAACACATCGGCAGAGAACGTGATCATTTATGACCGGCGCCTGAAGAATTCAACATTCGACTACTTCACCTACAAGAATATTTCCGGTCGCGCAGGCCGTATGAATAAGTACTTCATTGGAAAAGTCTTCATGCTCGAAGCGCCTCCCCTTGAGCAGGGCCTCACAGTCGAATACCCCATCGGTCATCAGGATGAAAACTCCCCGATGGGACTCCTCATGCAACTGGAGAACGAATACCTTACTGATATTTCACGTGGTCGGCTCCAAGATGCATACGCCAACCCGGTACTGTCGCCGACAACCCTGATAGAGAACCGGCACGTCCCGATTGAGCGGCAAGTCGAGGTAGCAGAAACGATCATTCGTGACCTACTGCCCAGCAGCAAACTTCTGGACTGGAAAGGTATTCCTGAGCCGAACCAGCTCAATTACCTATGTGAACTGGTTTACAGTCTGGAGGGCGGTAACCTGATGGACTATGGGATATCGTCCAGCTTGCAATTGGTGTGGCACATCAATGAGCTCCGAACTCAGAAAAACCTGCCAGCTTACCTAAGAGACGCGGTGGAGAATCGACGGCAGGAACATACGCCCAGCGAAGCGATCAACCTACGCCTGAAATTCATCAGAAATATGGTGTGTTTCCGATTGCCTCGGGACATCATGGCCGTGAATAACATTCAGGCCGACGTGCTGGCGAAAAAAGGGATCGAGCCGGGAGATTTCAGCTTCTTTGCTGAGCAGCTTGAAAATATGTTCCTCGACCCGCTGCTCACCGCGTTGGATGAATACGGAATTCCCACTCAGATCTCGGCCCAGCTCAAGAACCTCATCTTGCCATCGGAACATCTGAACGACCTGCTGGAGAAACTTCGGACCTTGGCTCCCAGAATAGAGCACCTTCAACTGACTGGCTTTGAGAAAAGCTTAATGTGTTGGGCTGTGTCCGAAATGTAGCTTTCTTGGCTGTGTGCAGCACCCTAAATAGCTATATAGACGGTACGTCAGTGTAGTGGCTCACAAAATCAGGACACCTTCGTAGCCTTTTTCCACTGCTCTTCGTATTCACAGGGCGGTAACCCACCATTGTGCCGATGGGGGCGAATAACCTTGTATCCATTCACTGATATCTCGTACCGCATGATGGATATCCACATAACCCCCTACAGGGAGCCATTCACTTTTCAAGCTTCGTAACCAGCAAGTGCATACCCTGAATCACTTTAAAGTGTAACTCTCAGGGTTCGAATGACTATATTTGGCACTTAGCCGACGATCAGATTTAGTAGCACCTACTACCAGCATCACTATCTTGATAAATCATCAATAGCGCTCACGGTGGTTACTCCCCTAATTTCCCCCAACGCATTTAGAGTTGTTTGCTGTTTTTGTCATCAATGCACGTCACCCTGCGGTTTTGTCCCACAGGAGTGAGATGTGATGAAGAAACGTAACGTTGTGTTCCTGCTGGCTATCGGGTGCGCTCCCGTATCGGCACAGGCGGCAACCGTGGTGTATACCGACAGTCAGCATCCCCCGACTGGATTACGTGCCGGGCATCAGGTGGTTTACCTGGATGCACCGGAGGTCGTCCAGCGTGAAGTGTTTGGTGCCCTGTCTGCTGACCCTCGCAAGGCAGAGCAGCAGGCCAAAGCGGTGCTGCAGTCCCCTGACTGGCAACAGAAAGAGCAACAGATAGTGCAGGCTTACCAGGGGGTTATCCAGGCCTACGATATCGGGTTGAAGAAATACCCTGCCGTGGTATTTGACGACCGGTATGTGGTGTACGGCACGGCTGACGTTGCCCTGGCCGAAGCAAAGTTGGCTGAGCATAAGGGGGCACAATGAACCTTATCCCCTTGCGCCGTCATAAGTTGGCGACGGCGTTGTTGCTGTACTGCGCGGTACAACCGTTCACGGCCAGTGCGATCAACTCGGTACAAATCATTGCCAGTGCGATTTCCCCGACGTGCCTGGAGTACCGGATCTCCGGGGTGTGTTACTGGCTGTTCTGTACAGCCTGGGGATGTACGGTACGGACGTCTGTCAAGGTGAAGCACTACATCCCCAATGCCGTGGTGTCCAGCTATGCCCAGACCGGAGATAACCCATGGTCAGAAGTAGCGATTCTGGGGACGGGCATTCCTGGCGTGGCAGAAGGCGGTGGCAATAATGAGCAGAAGCGCGGGCTGCGCAAAGACAACTTGCGTTTCAAGAACGCTGATGCGATTGGCCACCCTGCATTAGCGGCCCCTTTATTTAACAATTTCATGGGGTCGATGGGCTACACCTGCGCCAGTTCTGCCTCGGCGTTTGTGCCGTACTTCCTCAGTACCCTGGACGCGCTGGTCTGGCGTACCGGCATCCCGGAAACCCTCTATCCCGAAGCATTGACACTAGGAATGCGTGAAGTGGGCTCAACAGGGGATATGTGGGGCAATGTGTTCCCGCGTGGTGGGTTTGTCATCCAGGTGGATGACTACAAAGCGGCTGCAGTTGTGGCTCAGCGTACTGCCGATATCATCACGCGTACCGGCCAGGTGCATCTCTATAACCCGATGACCGCCAGTCGCAGTGACGGATATTGGCCGCCCGACCCGGTGACGGAGAATACCGGCACCAAAAATCACAAATGGCAGCAATTGGCTCCCTCGGTTTCCTCTTCCTGTGCCGTGTTCCCGGACAGCAGCAACCCCATCGCGACAGATGGCGCTTATGCCTGGGCGCTCTGGCAACCCTATTCCTGCTGCCAACGGCGCGGCCAAACGTTCCTCTACAGCACTGATTTTTAACTCAAGGGAGTGTACACCATGACATTCAACGCATTTTTAAAGGCAGGGGCGCTGGCGGGTGCCGTTCTGTTGGTTCTGAATCAACCGGCATTTGCGGTATTCGACATCACGGGCGAAGAGGCTAACACCGGTTATGGCAAGGGAATGAAAGGGGCTGTAAACGACAACCTGTTTTATTCAATCGGTGGGGGAACAGTGATATCTCAACCCCCCAGTAGCAACAATATGGAGAAAATGGGGCTCGGTATCAGTTGGAACAATGATCTGATGTGCGGCAACTTCGATTTGAGTACCACGGTCAAGAACCAGCTCAACGGGGCGACGGACGGCTTCAAAAATATGATGGGGGATGTGATTAACGGTGCAACCGGCGCGGTTGCCAGCCTTCCGGCGATGATAATCCAGCGGGCGAACCCTGGATTATACGAACTGCTGACCAATGGGGTCCTGCAGGCCAATGTGGCGTTCGACAAGGCTCAGCTCAACTGCCAGACGATGTCGAAGAAAATGGGAGATTACGTTTCGTCTAACAAGTGGACACAGGCTGCGATAAGTGAAGAGTACCAAAATATAGTTTCCAGCACGTCTGATGCGGTACAGGCCAGCAATCAACAACAGAAATCGACAGGAAAAGAAGGTGTTAAGTGGGTAGGTGGTCAGAAAAGGGGAGGGAGCGGGCAGGCAGCGATCAAACCGACTCATGACTTGGTGAAAGCAGGTTACAACATCCTGAATAAACAGTCTGCAACCAGTGATGCGGCGGTAAGTTCTTCTGCGTGTAATGGTTCATTGTGTCAAAAATACAAGACCAGTACGGAAGCGGCAGAAGCCGTTGTCAAGGTTCTCGGTGATCGTGCTATTCGTACCTGCGCCAAGGGAACGGACTGTGGGAGCGGTGGGGTGGAAAATGAGCCTGGCACCTCTACACCAGGCGAAGGTTTTTCTCCCATGTTAGATACGTCTACCCAGGAGAATCTGGAGATCCTGGTCAAACTGGTGAACGGTAACCTGGCTCCTAATGCCACCAACCTTGGCACGCTGAAAACCGGTGATCTGGCCGTAACGCGCGGGGTTATCCAGGCGCTGAAGGATGACCCGGACAATGGCGCTCTGGTACAGCGTCTGGCCGGTGAACTGGCGATGGCAGACACCATCACGACGGCATTGGCGATGCGCCGTATGTTGGTTGTCGGGCAATCAGAACCTAACGCGGCAGAACAACCGCTTGCGATGGAGGACTCTGATCGCCGTCTAGAGTTTTTAGACCGGGAGATCCAGGCATTGAAAAATGAGATGGAGATACGTAAGTCCATCAGCAACAACTCCATTCTGGTGGCGATCACTCGTCAGGAAGCGCGTGAGGTCGATAACAGCCTGCGTCAGAACAACCAGCAAAATGACAGTGCTGTCCAGGGACTCAGCAAGTCCACGGAGGAATAATCATGACGACCATAAGAGTCTCGAAGGACGAAAGCCAACCAGAGAAAAAGATGCCGCGCCGGTGGCGTAAAGTTGCAGGTTTTATTTTCGGTATGGTAGGGATTTTGCTACTGGGGGGATGTGCGACGGCATTGGGATTGTATCTGGCCGGGCATGAAACCGCACTAACGGTCTGGCTGCAACAGGCGCGAGTTCCGCTGTTTATCTGGCGGTTAACGTTGTACGGCATTGTGGCCGCAATGTGGTTTCACCGTGTCCGGGCGACGTTGTTGCGTCAGGCTCCTTCACCGGGTGCGGTCTACCGACTCGAAGTGATGATAGTGTGCCTGGCCTTGCTGATTGAATTCACCAGTTACCGTTGGGGGATGTGATGACGACGGACAGTTATCTGGAGTTTTTCCTGGTGTTCCTGGGCTGGCTGATTAATAACGCCCTGTGGACCATCATTACCACTACGGGATTGTTCGCGTTGCCATTGGTCCTGAAGGTCGCCGGAGTCTGGCTGAAGGTGCGTACCGAAGGGGATGACGAGGGAAACAAGGGGGTACTGGCACTCCCTCGCATCGAGCAGGTGTTGTACGTTGCATTCGTGGTGATCCTGTTCTGTGCGATGCCGTTCAAAGAGGTTGATCTGACAGTCATGAAGTTTGACCAAACCCGTTCCAGGCAATGCGGCACCAACGTGCCCAAGCCGGATGAGTCAGGCTATGGCGGGTTGCTGACTGACTTCAACGGCCAGGTTGCCAAGGTACCGATGTGGTGGTATCTGGTTCACAACCTGTCAAAAGGGGTGACGCATGCGGCCATTGCGTCCATCCCTTGTGGTATGGAACTGCGCCAGTTGCGCTTTGAGGTGCAACATACCCAACTTATTGATCCGGTGACCCGACAGGAGGTACAGGAATTCGCCAACCAGTGCTATTCCAAGGCCTATTTCAAACTGAAATCCACCAATAGCCAACTTACTGATGCCACCATTAATTCGGTGGGCTGGATAGGCTCAAGCTATTTCCTGAATACGGGCGGATATTATGACTACTACACGTCTACCTCACCCCGTTCGCAGTGGCCGTACAGCGACAGTCGGGATAGCGGTTATCCCGATGTGGGACGGGGCGGGTATCCAACGTGCAAAGAGTGGTGGAGTGCATCCGGTACAGGGCTGAAAAGTCGGTTGGCGGGAGCCTATAACACGAAAGTTGCCAACAGAATGAAGCTCGTTGACAGTGAGAACTGGGAGGAAAACCTGTTGCGTTGGCTGGTCAGCCCGCAAAATACCCTGATGTCCGGGGGGCATGAAACCTATATGGCAGGAAGCCAGCGGGGAACCGGGATAGCACTTGATAGCAGCTTTAAGCAGATGGTCAGTGGCCTGGGCGCATTCTCGGCACAAGCAACACAGTTACCGGCGTTTGACGCCTTACGCCAGGCGTTGCCTATGGTGCATGGCATCCTGATGATGGCAATGGTCATTTGCATCCCTCTGGTGATGCTGTTCGGTGCCTATGACCCCAAAGTGGTGGTCACGCTGACGTTTGTCATGTTTGCGATGACTTTCGTTACGTTCTGGTGGGAACTGGGTAGTTGGCTTGACGATCGGCTCATTGAAATCGTCTACACCGGTGCTCGCGGGTATTACAACTGGTTCAGTAGCGTTGGGGCTGAAGGCTGGATCATGAATCTGGTTCTAGGGGCGATGTTTGTGGTACTGCCTGCATTTTGGTTTGGGGCTATAAGCTGGAGTGGCGTACACATTGGAGGGGCGATATCTCAAGCAGTTACGAATGCTTCAGACGGTAGTCGTGCTGCAGGTGCTCAAGGAGGTAAAATCGCTACAGAAGTAGCTAAAACTGTTGCAACCAAAGGTATGGGCAAGAAATAGGGCAAAAGATGGGTGGTAATAGAGGGTAATATTATCACTCATCATCCGTATCTGTTCTCATTCCATTCACATAGTATCCATAACCACTATGGCCGTTACGTAATTCGCCAATGCCATTTTCTTCTCTTATGTTTTCTGTAGAGTCTCTGCTTTTTCCTGCTGTAAAAACAAAAAGAAAGATAGAAAACACCATTTTTACTGCTTCTACTAGCCCCTTTGCGATAACGGTCCAGATCTCATCCTGCTGATTTGATGCCTTGTTGGTCATAGCCCTTAACCTCCAGAATTTTGTCACCACTACATTACGGCAGATGCGATGTTGGGACAACCTGTTTGCTGCATGAAAGATGACTCACGGTGAGGCATGCCATGACGCATTTTGAGTCAACACAGGGAATGACGGAGTATGGAAATTATAAATTTCTCAATTTGAGTTAAAAATGGACTCATTTATTGATTTATTCGAAGGTGTGCGTGTTTTCAGACACTCATGTTTTCTCAATATGAGTCATATCAATACGCAATTAGAGACATTATATGCTCAACGTATCTTGTGATGATGGATCGACCTACGTAAAACTGGCCTGGCTGGAACAGGGCGAGATCAAGACACATCTGTCGGGTAACAGTTTCAAAGATGGCTGGAGCCCTGCCATCCTGGGGATGCGAAAAGTGTTCAACTACACCGTTGATGGGAAAAAGTATTCGCATGATTTGGGAAGCACTGCGGCAATCGGCACCACGCATGTTAGTTATCAATACAGCACCACAAACCTGCTTGCCATTCATCATGCCTTGCTGACATCGGGTTTACCGCCGCAGGAGATCGCACTGACGGTCACCCTGCCGGTGACAGAGTTTTTCGATGTGGATAACCAGCCGAATGAGGTGAATATAGAGGCGAAGAAAAATAATGTCTTGCGAAATATTTCGTTGAATAAAGGAGAAGTCTTTAAAATCAAGGAGGTGAAGGTCATGCCTGAGTCTTTGCCAGCGGCACTGGCTTCTATCATTGCTGATAAGGTTAAGCCACTTGAGCGTAGCCTTATTGTCGATTTAGGGGGAACGACGCTGGATTGCGGCATGATACAGGGGGCTTTCGAAAGTATTACCGAGGTCAAAGGGAATGCAGAGATTGGGACATCTCGGATTAACCGGGCAGTGATGGATGCATTAATGAATGCTTCTACCCCAAGTAGCTATTATGTGACGGGGGAAATTATCAGGAATCATTTGGATGAGGACTATTTACGAACCCTCATCAATGACGTTGACCAGATCAGTAATATCCAGGCGGTAATACAAATGGAATCCGCTTCCCTGGCTGATGGTGTGAGAAATGAAATTGAGTCCTTCAGCGGAATGCATCGTATATATCTGACCGGGGGAGGGGCGGAAATTATCTATCCATATATTAAGACATATTTTCCTCGCCATAAGGTGAGTAAAGTAGAAGAGCCACAATTCGCTCTGGTTAAGGCGATGGTCAGGGCTTAACTATGAATAATAAACGAAAGAAGATCGTTGCGTATTTACACCCGTCAATATATCTGCAAGATCAATTGGCGCAACACTATGTTGAAAGTTTGCCGACACAAGTTCGGGGTGATTTTTACCGGCAAGCCATTATTTTCGGCGCTGCGTTATCCTCTGTTGACCCTCGTTTGGTTAACTTGATTAGTGGTTTTTTTAATGGGGAGCTAACAGCCGAGAATGTGATTAAACTGATAGAGCAGGTGACGGGTTACCAATCAAAATCAACCGATGTTGATGTTATTCTGCCAGTGTCTTCAGGCATTGAGGGCTATATTAAACCGGCAGCTAAACTGGCGGAGAAAAAAGCGATTGGGAACCTGTCAATGTTGAAAAAATAAATTGAGTTATGCACATATCCACGGTCAGAAAAGCCAGTGAAGCCGGGGGCCACCTAGCACCCCGGCAAACGGGAGCGGTCTGTGAGCGGGACAAGCGAACAGACTCTGGCGGTGGGTATGTGCAAAACTCCGTCACTTCTGCTGCATATATCCCCGCCCTGTTTCTGTTGAAGATTTCTGGACTCTCCTCTATGATTCCCCTGTTCTATCGTTGTCGATGACAACAGCCAATGCTTCAGCGCAAGGAGTGCGCGGGTGATCTGAGAGAAGCGCCTTCGGGTGGTCACACAGCCAAAGTCATATGGAGAGAAGCGTGGTCTGAGACTGACGCTTTCGAGCGACCACAGCCAATGCGACCTAAACCTGAAAGGACGCGCTTTAGAGCGGTAACCCCCCTGAACCTTTGAGAGCGGGGATCGCAGTTCACTGCGATGAAGGTGCACTTATCCACTCACAGACAGTCAGTTTCATCACGACAACTGACGCCCCAGCGGGAAACTTCACTGCGGGGTAGTTTCTCTATTACCAGGAGAAACACCACGTCTACGCCCTTATCTTTTTGGACCAACGTCCAGCGATCCCGGCAACATTTGCGGCGTTCTGCTATGCCAATTGGAACATTTGGCATCTGCAGAAGCAGCATTTGGCGCGGGAGTTGCGCAGCGCGTCACTTGTGTAATTGCGAAGCATATACCAAGTGACGCGCAAAGCGCATAACTGACGAACCCAAGTAATACGGGCTTTACCAACGTCTTCTACGCTCTGACCGACACGTAGTACCCTGGCCGAACCCGGGGCTACGGAACGTCCAGCGCAGTAAAAGGCCATTTTTTAAACCATCGCGTCGTAAAAACGGGGTAACCCATGAAGACGCTTATCTATGAAATAAAGGAGAACAATCGACTCGGTAACGATGGCAACATCAGCGAATGCTGATGGATGGAGGTGACCTGGCAATAGTCAGGTACCGGCGCAAGCCGCAAGCAGCTCAGCGAGCTGTGGATACCTCACAAGAACTCAACATTTTGCCACCCCGATGCACAGTTATCAGTCGAGCCGCAGGAAGCGCAAAGCAAACCGTGTCGTCGGGGCCAGGATGTATCACCGTCATGCTGAACGTTGTTCAGACGTTTTGGCGTACATCAAAAATGCAGTTCGGTACGTCCTTCATCCTTCGAGACGAAGGCGGTAATGTCGTGCGTTTTTCAGGACGAAAGGAGTGGGGGATGTCGAGAGCCAATAAGCAGTTAAGTAAGCAATTGATCACATTGGCCCGAAAATCGGGCGGAAGTTTTAAAACTGTTTCAGATCGCGCCAGAATAGCGTCTCGTTTCGCAGAAAGTATGTTGAAATTAAATATTCAGATCCGCGACATCAGTAATATAAAAACCAATCATGTTGAGCTATATATAAAAAATCGCCAGTCTGAAAATATATCAAAACGGACGATGCAAAATGAAATGGCGGCTATTCGGGCGATGTTTTCTACTGCTGGCAGGACGAAACTCGCCGATCCAAATCATGAACGATTAAGTAATTCGGCACTCGGCTTATCTGGGGCCAGTCGTGACGGTTCTAAAATTGCTATTTCAGACGAGCGCTATCACGCAGCGCTCGCCCAGGTACGTGATAAAGACGAAGGTGTTGCCGCTGCAATGCAATTAGCCCGTTATTTAGGATTGAGAACAGAAGAGACGGTTCAATCCGCCAAGTCATTAAAGACCTGGCGGCAGGCATTAAATAAAGGGGATGAGCGTATACGGATTGTATTCGGCACCAAAGGTGGACGCCCGAGGGATACCACGGTTGTAGATCGCGAAACGGTTATTCGTGCAGTCAATGAGGCGATAAAATATGTTGATAAACACAATGGGAAATTAATAGATAAGCCTAATTTGCACTCTGCTATTGATCGATATAGAAATACGCTCAAAGAGGCCGGGTTAACGGGGAAGGAGTCTCCGCATAGTCTGCGCTATGCCTATTCCAGAGAAGCGACGGAATATCATATGAATAAAGGATTGAGCCGAAAAGAGGCGGAAGCAATGGTCTCAATGGATTTAGGGCATGGGGACGGGCGCGGGCATTATGTTGCCAGAGTTTATAATAGAGTGGGTGATGATGAATTTTGATTGGCAGTGATAATTGGAGTCGGGTGTCCCTAGGATAGTTGTATTTCTTGCAGGAATGGACTTGTCGAATACGTTTGAATTGTGTACGATTTTATATGCTAACCCGTTGTCTCTGACAACAGCCAATGTCCTGGTGATTTGAGAAGGACGCCTTCGGGCAATCACAAGCCAAAGCGACCACAACCTGAGAGGACGCGCTTTAGAGCGGTAACCCCCCTGAACCTTTGAAAGCGGGGATCGCAGTTCACTGCGATGAAGGTGCACTTATCCAACATGCCTTGATTGGCATCCTATCTGATTGACTCACCCTCAAGGGAACACGCTTCCCTCCTGGGGATAGGTGTTCCCTTATTTTTTGCGTAAGGAAACATCTATGGACTCACACAAAGACAAAGAACTGGCTTTTTTACCAGTATCTATCACGTTATCGGCCTGGGATCGCGCCGTAGACCGCTTCAGCATCGCTGAGTGGGAACGTCGGCAACTTGCGCTGATAAAAACAGCGCAGGATGCCTGGAGTAAGCGGGCAGTTCCTTCCGATACGGAAGTGACATTTTCGTTAACCCTGTTTGTTCGTCTGGGGGAGGAATCTGTCGAACTGACAGAGAGCTTCCTGGTGAAATATGACGATTACAAACTGATAATTACTTCAGCAAGCTAATGGCTCTTGTCTCTGCCGGGAAGCTTTTCCCCTGGCAGAGATTTTCATTCTCACTTTTACGGGAGCCGATCCCCGTAAAGGGATGACTCCCTGTCATATTTGATACGGAGTGACTTATGACAACCTTTGTTCTTGTCGCGGAATACCGGAATGCAACGGACCGACTGTTTACCCTGGCGAATGCCCATTTCTGCGCCTGTGTTGGGAATGATGAGCGGCATTCATGGCGGGGTAGTGCGCAACGTCATCTTGCAGAACTGGAAAATCTGAGCTGTAAGCGAGCGAGTGAGCGTGACCGGCGATGTTTTAGCCATGCCAGTCGTTTATTGCGTGAATGTATAGCGATGGTGAATGAGCACGGCGAGATGTTGTTACCCACTTCGGTGGTGAACCGTTAACTCGGAACATCATACATTTTACACGATCCATGATCTTCACCTGGTCAGGCTGAGCACTGCCCGACTGGGGTGGTGTATGCCGATTTTTCGGGAGTACCCCATGCAATATGAAACTCATGAGCAACATATCATTACCCAGGCTATCGGTTTGCTGGCGCGCGAGTTACAAGCCCGCACGGTAGTGATCACCGAACCAGATGCTGCACGCAACTATCTGCGCCTGCAATTGGAAAGACAGCAGCGTGAGGTGTTTATGGTGATGTACCTGGATACTCAGCACCGCCTGATCGCCAGTGAGACGGTATTTACCGGCACGTTGGCCTCGGTCACTGTTCATCCCAGGGAAATTGTCAAGCAGGCTCTGGCCTACAATGCTGGCGCGGTGATCCTGGCGCACAATCATCCCTCGGGCATGGCTGAACCCAGCCAAGCGGATCGGCTTATAACTGGCACCTTGATCACCGCACTGGCATTAATTGACGTGCGGGTACTTGATCATCTGGTGATTGGCCATGGAGAAGTCGTCTCGTTTGCCGAGCGTGGCTGGCTCAACGCGCCCCACTGATTTGCATCTTCGCCACTTCGGTGGTGAACGGCACAGAACCTTATTTTTACTCAATCCTTTGTGGGACGTGTCCCCCAAAGGGCAGGTTCCGCTCTTTTTTTGGAGAAAACCTGGAATGACACAGATGACAAAAACACCCGCCGTAACGGCGGAGAACACGGACTGGATGACCGGTTTCTACAAGCTGGTTTCGGTACTCGTCCAACAGGAGTTTTCCCAGGACAGTGCCACGCTCCATGTGGTCAGCTTTACTCAGATGTGCTACGCCTATGCCCGTAGGTTCAGTCAGGACTATGGCGAGGACTATGGCAGTGATTTCTGGCACTGGTATACCCAATCCGATGGCGGGTTCTTTGTCTGTCCGCAGACGGAGAAAACCTATCGGGTTGAGGTGCACTCAAACTATTACCGAGGTGAGATGAGTGCCCAGGCGTTGGGAATGACGGTGTCATTGTATGCCCTGTGCGTCCTGGCAGAATCGGGTCATGACTTTCTTATCGAGAGCTACCACCGACTGCGTGATTTTGCAGTGCGGCATCCTGAATGGGCTGCTATTGGCGGGGCGATTGACTGATGGCCGCTATCTTAACCGTGGCTGAAGCCATTCAGAAACTTCAACGACATGCGGATCAGGACGAAGTGATCCTGCTGGATCTGTGGTACGCCGAAGATGTTCAGTCTCAGGACGAGACGGCGACCCCTGGCGAAGCCATAGCAGCCCTTGAACAGGCTGTTCATGATTTCGATGCCAACACAGGGATCTGCTGGTTAACGCTTGAGGCCGCATTGGAGGTTGTTCGAACCCAGGGCCGATAAATCGTTGTTTTTATTTTACTTACCAATAGGGACTGACTTCCCTATCGGGGGTAAGTCCCATTTTTAATTATAAAGGAACTTACCATGATGACGACAAATCAGGCCAACGGCCCCTTTTCTCTCGATGACTTGTGCGAACTGGCAAACCTTGAAGGCGATTTGCGGGTGATTGCCGCGCATGAGCAATTGGATATTGGCACACAACCGGATGAAGACGGCTTTACCGATAATGTCTGGGAGATTGCCAATCTGGCACAAACGTTTGCTAGAAAATGTGGGTTGGATCCACTCCGTTATACCCATCCGTCCTGCAAAGTTTTGTTCGATGATGTCATTGCTCTGGGCAGAATGGTTTGCCCTGGAGCCTGGGACCACTTCTTTGAAGCGGGGCTAGAGGAATCAAGAGCAATTTTGGAGGGATGGTAATGCGTCGATGTTACTTCTTCACCCCTATCCAGACGGTTCCCCATGAGGCCTGGAGTGAGCTGTGCCGTGCAATAACCCGAGTGCATCATCGGGTTCGCAACGAGTCGGTTTTTTGCTGGCTGGGTAAACCCCTGACTGTCTATGACCACAGTGGAACGCAACCACTGAGGTATGACGACAGTATGGTGGGGCTGGGCGTTATCTCCTTTAACGGTGATTTTGGCGCAGGCCTGTCAGGTGACCCTCTTTGCCTGGTTCGGTTGTGTTCTTCCGAACGGCGGCAAAGTCAGTGCAATACCTTCCATCACCCTTACGATTTTCTGGTGATGGCGGTACTGCTGCTGGTCAGCCATTACTGCCCGACGTGCTACGCCCTTCATTCGACGGTCGGACGTACCGAGTGGCAACAGGTGACTGACTGGTTAAACACCCACTTACATCTGGCAGTGACGTTACCTCCAGGACTTCAACACACTGACGCTATTATCGGTTAATACGATTTTAGCACTGACAACCCTTGCGGGGATTTATTCCCGCAAGGGGGTAAGTCCCCGTTTTTTATGGAGAGGACTTACCATGACAACGAAACAAACCAGGAAAAAGGCAGCATCACGTCACCAGGATAAAGTGGACCTGTTCCAGGTCGTGACGGATAAAATCGTCGCGGCGCTGGAAAAGGGCACGTCTCCGTGGCGCAAACCGTGGCGTACTGTTGCCGGTGGCCGTTCGGTCAGCATGAGCGGGTTACCGGCCAACGCCATTACTGGGCGGGCCTACAGCGGTATCAATGTGTTGCTGCTGTGGATTGATGCAGCGGAGAAGGGGTTTACCTCACACCGCTGGCTGACGTTCAAACAGGCACTGGATGTGGGCGGTAACGTGCGTAAAGGCGAAAAATCCACACTGGTGACCCTGTTCAAGCCGTTTGAGAAAAAAGAGACGGACGAGCAAGGCAAGCCTCTTTTTGATGAACAGGGTAACGCCGTGGTCTCCAGGCGAAATTTCATGACCAGTTTTCACCTGTTCAACGTTGAGCAGTGTGATAATTTACCCGAGAAACTGCTGACGCCGGTGAGTGTGGCCGGTGACGCTGAGGAAACACCCGAGCGACATGATATTGAGCGTATCCAGCGGGCAGAACAGGTGGTTGTCTGCAGTGGCGTACCGGTGGTACACCGGCATCAGGATCAGGCGTTCTACAGCCCTGGAGCCGACCGTATCACGATGCCGGAAGCGGTGCAGTTCCATCGCCCGGCAGATTACTACAGTACGCTGTTGCATGAGCTGGTGCATTCTACCGGCCATGTCTCCCGATTGGCGCGAGAAGGCATCACGTCTTCTTCACGCCGGTTTGGGGACCCGGTGTACGCGTTCGAGGAACTTGTCGCGGAAATCGGTTCGGCATTCCTGTGCGCCGAAGTGGGTATCCAGGGTGATGTTCAGCATGAGAGCTATATTGCCTCATGGCTGAAGGCACTGAAAGAAGACAAAAAGGCCATCTTCCAGGCAAGCCGTTTTGCCCGTGAAGCCTTTGAATACCTTATTTTACGTGAACAAGCCCTGGCTGCCGCCTGAGCCGCTATTGGAGGAAGACACGATGGACACCACTGCAATTCGCGAATACCAAAAGATAGCGGCGTTCCTTCTGGAGAAACACTTTGGGCTGACGTTGAACGATACCAACTTTCATGATGACGATGTCGTTATGGGATTGGTTGGGCTCAACATTCCTGTTTATGAAGCGATCAACCACTTGGTAGAAAAATACCAATTGGACCGGATAGACCAGAACGACTGGTCTCCCCGAAGTCCGCTGTTAACCCCAAGCAACTTTATGGTTGCCGTATTGGAGCTTGTACCAGAGAAAGTCCAGCTTGTCCGTATCGATGAAACGGATGAGAAACTGATGCAGCACTGACTTTTCACCCAAGGTTAGCCAATAACCTGCCACTCCCCAGGGGAAACATTTCCCTTGGGGGATGTTTCCCCTTTTATTTCAGGAAACATCCCTATGGCAAATCCCAATCCGCATGTTGCGGAATTTATTTCATTATTTAACCAGACGGCCCGTTATCATCATCGTTATGAGGTTTTCCGGGATTTTGTACAGATGGCTGCGTGCGCAGTCCACAATCAGGTCGCATTTTCGCGGCAGCTTGAGGACGAGTACCTTAGCCTGGTCAAACAGTATGAACGTGAAGACGTCAATCGCATGGGAAAGTTGTTGGGTATTCTCCGGTGTGGCCTGGGCCTGCAGCAGCCGATTTACGATGATGTTCTCGGCAGGATATTCATGAACCTTGAACTGGGTGATGCAAGACGTGGGCAATTTTTCACGCCGTTTGATATTTCCCGGATGATGGCAAAGATGGTGGTTCATGACCTGGACAGTGAGTTGAAGCGAAAGCCGTTCCTGACCGTGGGTGAACCAGCCTGTGGTGCCGGTGGGATGATTATCGCGGTGGCCGAGCAGTTTAGCCAGGCGGGATACCCTCCACAGCGATGGATGTTTGCAAGCTGTGTTGATATTGATCCGGTCGCAACTGCGATGTGCTATCTGCAGTTGTCTTTGTTGCAGATCCCGGCAGAAATTATCACCGCCAACTCGCTAACGATGCAATGCTGTCGCGTTATGCGAACACCTGCTTACTATCTTCATGGCTGGTCGGTACGCTTGGATAGCAACGAAAAATCAGTAGCATGATCTTAAGTTCAACGCCCCGGTATCGGGGCGTTTTTTTAAAGATTACTCTTCGGTTTCATCGAGGATATGTAGAGTGTGAGAAAGGAGGCAACAGGGCTGCGGTTTAATACTGCCGTGGGGCGTTGATCTTACCGCTGAATATCAATACGGCGTTGTCTGTGCGCTTACGACAAATCGGCCAGAATTGCAGATAACAGCTATACTTTCTAGCGAACTAATTAACTTGAAAGGGTAGTAAAATGAATAAGAAAATGTTGTTCCTAACAGTGTTGTTAATGTCACCTATGGCGGTCTTCGCCGCCAACCAGACCATGCAAATGGGGGCGCATGGATCACTGTCTCCTGCATCTCAAGAGTTGATGGCTGGGATGAAGACTATGCATGATGACATGATGGCGGGAGTAATGTCATCGGATCCAGATGTAGCCTTTGCTAAAGGGATGATTGCTCATCATCAGGGTGCCATTAAAATGTCGGAAACACAGCTTAAATTTGGCAAAGATCCCGAAATGAGAAAGCTGGCAGAAGAAATTATAAAAGCCCAGCAACCAGAAATCGACCAGATGCAGGGGTGGCTAAAAAACCACGAAAAACAATAAAGTGGCTTTACGTCATCGCTGCAACCAGCCGTGGATTTCTCATAAAGAAGTGAGAAGGTGAAATTTGGTTGAGGAGGCGGAAGACCTCATTGCATTGTCCGCGTTTTTTGTTCTAAATCATAAGGTTTATCAATGGCAATAGAAAAATACATACCATAATCGGAATGGACCCAAAATGATGGCGGTGGTCGCTACAGGTAAACCCTACATCATATGGAAACGATACTGCTAAAAGGTGATGCAGTGGGTAACTGCATCACTAACAGGTGGTATCTGATGGCACAATGATATCTTTGTTGATGTTACCCATGAAATTTATCGGGTTACTCGGCGTAAATGTTAAGTCATTTCATTAAAATCAATGTTTTCTGAAAGATATCAAGAAGCCATGTAATTAACCCTGAAACTCAGGAGTTGAATATGCAACGTCGCGATTTTATTAAGTTAAGTGCGGCATTGGGTGCTGCCACTACGTTACCTTTGTGGAGTTCTCGTGTTTTTGCAGCGGACTATCCTGCTCTACCAATCCCTCCTTTGTTAGAACCTGATGCCCAAGGTCAGATCGCATTAACCATTCAATCAGGGAAAACCCTTTTCCGAGGGACAACCGCTACTACAACATGGGGTTATAACGGTGCACTACTGGGACCTGCTTTACGTTTAAAAAAAGATAGTGATATTACTTTGTTAATTAAAAATCAATTAGCAGAAGCCACAACAGTTCATCTGCATGGTTTGGAGGTTCCTGGAAGTGCTGATGGCGGACCACAAGCAATCATTGAACCGGGCAAGAGCAGGAAAACACAATTCAAGGTTGATCAACAAGCAGCAACCTGTTGGTTCCACCCACATCCTCATCATATTAGTGGGTACCATGTTGCCATGGGATTAGGCGGGCTTATCCTTATTGAGGACAAGGAAAGTAGTGCTTTAACCCTACCTAAAAATTGGGGGGTAGATGATATTCCAGTCATTTTACAAGACAAAAGGCTTAATAGTGAAGGGCAGGTTGATTACAAAATGGATGTGATGACCGCCGCTATTGGCTGGTTTGGCGATCTGATGCTGACAAATGGCGCTGTGTACCCTCAGCATGTTTCACCCCGAGGTTGGTTACGCCTACGTTTTCTTAACGGTTGTAATGCGCGTTCCTTAAGATTGGCCACCAGTGATAAACGTGCCATGTATGTGATTGCCAGCGATGGAGGCTACCTTTCTGAGCCGGTAAAAGTGACAGAGCTACCCATTTTAATGGGGGAAAGATTCGAAGTCTTGGTTGATACGTCTGATGGAAAACCTTTTGATATTAATACCTTACCCGTGCGCCAAATAGGGATGACATTAGCACCATTTGATGAAGCTTTACCGGTTTTACATATAGAAACCACGCTAAGGCCCGGAGAGAGAAAGCTTCCAGACAATTTGGTGACACTCCCTGCTATTCCTTCAACTGAGGGGATTACACAGCGTTCACTGCTGCTGTCCATGGATCCCCAAGTTGATATGCAAGGCATGCAAGCTTTAATGGATAGGTACGGTGAGAAAGCTATGGCTGGAATGAGTATGGAGGACCATGGAAAAATGAAAATGGATCCTGCAATGTCAATGCACGGCAACATGATGCAAGGTATGGATCATGGTGATGTGCCGACAGATGGCAAAATTGATTTGTTTAATGCCAACTTCATTAATGGTTTACCATTCAACATGATGAAACCGATGTTTGATGCAAAAAAAGGTCAATATGAGAAATGGACTATTTCGGGAGTGGGGGACATGATGCTACATCCTTTCCATATCCATGGTACTCAATTCAGGATCCTCTCTGAGAATGGGCAACCACCGGCGGCACATCGTCGTGGCTGGAAAGACACTGTTCATGTTGAAGGTGCAGTCAGTGAAGTCTTGGTGCAATTTAATCATCTGGCCCCTCCAGAAAAAGCCTTTATGGCACATTGCCATCTGTTAGAACATGAAGATACAGGAATGATGATGTCATTCACGGTTAGCGCATAATTTTACCCATGGCGCTCTCCATGGTGGAGCGCCATTAGTCTCGTATTACTGCATTTGACTAAAGCAATTATAAGGGTAATCGCCTGTAGCTCCGAAACATTTTAGGCAGCGTCGAAATGTCAGGGCGAAATTAGGCAAACGTGGCCAGTTTCGAGGGAGGCTAGAGACTATCCTTGCACTTCAATCAGACTTTAGCGAAAGTTTCCGCTTAGCACTATCACACCCCAGCCCATCATGATGACCATATGTGGTAAAATTTTCAAGGAAGGTTCGCAATTGGGAGCCAATTTGGTTGTGGCTGTTATCACCCAGACTAGCCTAGACTATGCAGCGGGATATCACGTTCAGTCGTCAACCTGATTCGTTCTGCCATCTTAAAAAAGGTAGAGATCATCAATAGTTATCATGTTTTTTTCAAAGGTTCTTCAATGGAGATGAATCACCAGAAACATATTCGTCATTTAATTGAACAATGGCGGCATGATCCTCAGGCCACTTATCACACATGGTTCTTATGGGATAAGCGCTTGAAGAATTTTCGGTCGATCCGGAACGGCATCAACGTTGTTGTGGATGAGATAGAACAGGGAACATTTGGGGTGGCATACCGCGGTTCATCTCTTGAGACTATAGTGCATTCAGTTGCTGAACAAAAACAAATATTCAAAGGGGCGGATCACGCATTTCTTTGGAAACCCAAACTTCGCATTCCTGATATCTATGAAAATCCGCATAATCAGAAAGCTTTCGGTCGTCTGCTTCAGGCGTGTTCGTGTTCCGGGCAGGCTGATGAGATTATCCGCCATATTCAGGCCATTGATAATGTGAAGATAAAGGGGCTTGGGCCCGCAGTCGCAAACCTCCTTTACTTCTTGCACCCTACCCATGTACCGCCTTTTAACACCGCGATAGTCAAAGGATTCAACGCACTTACCGGGGCCCGGGTCAAACTGGGAAGTTGGGCGCACTTTCTTGCAATGAGGGAAGGTGTTCTTACATTGAATGCCCGTTATCGTGATTTACTTTCTAACGATCTGGGTGCTATTGCTGGGCTTCTTTTTGATATTGGTTCAGGCCGTTACCCGGCCCCTCCTCTGGAAGATTCGAGTTCCGCTGTTGAAGACTGGAATACACATCTGCAGGAAGCCATTAATGCAAAAGAACTGAGCAAGGCGATGCGTCAGGAGGGCGAAAACGAACGGACACACAGCGAAATACAGGCATGGTTGCGAGATATCGGTAAAGGACTTGGGTATGATGTCTGGATTGCGTCTAATGACCGAGGACGTCAGCATGAGGGCATGCCTCTTGCCGAGGGGTGCCTTGAGTGCCTACCTGAATCGGTTAAAACTGCGAAGGGGGCCGAAGCAACAAAGCTAATTGATGTGCTCTGGTTTGATCCTGCAGGGGATAAGGTTATTGCAGCATTCGAAGTGGAGCATTCAACGTCAATTTATTCGGGCATTGTCCGTATGCTGGATTTGGCGTTGAACGGAAATGATTTCTCTGCCTCAACAGCTTTATTTCTGGTTGCTCCCGATGCACGCGAAAAAGATGTTAGAAATCAACTACAGCGCCCTGCCTTCAGTAGGATCACGGATTTAAACATTTCCTATCTGCCTTACAGTGAGCTTGAAAAGAACAGGGATGCCATCGTACGTTTTGGTTCGGGTCTGAAAGCTATTAAAGCGATATCTCATTCGCTTACGTTTTCGTCATAGTAAATCTGAGAAACAGGGCAACTGGCTATAAAAAAGTCCCCACTGGCGGGGGACGAAGTCAAAACAAAGCCCCTGCAGTTGGGGCAAATGCCATCATAAAGCGGCATTAACATGGGGACACACAGTTAGGGGCAGGATCAGTTAGTCTTAACTTGGCTACGATGTCTTTCGGCCTGTTGCTGATGAATTGCGGATGATTGCCCATTATTGGCTTTCTCATGGACGACGGCCGCTTTTTCATGCTCGTCCATTTCTGCGAATGTTTTTGATTTAGCTTTGTCATTCGGTGTCATATCGTCCATCATTTTCTTGTGCATTTCTGCCATATCCTGGTGCGCAGGTGCACTGCCATTTTTCATGGTTTCATGCGACATAGCAGCTTTGCCATGTTCATCCATATCCGCCATTTTCACACCAGAACCCTGCACGGCAGAACCCTGTGTGGTTGACATATTTTGGTGTGCCATCGCTTGGGCATTCTTGACCTGGTCATGGGCATTCACGGTTTCGGCGGCCCAGGCTGAGGAAAAAAAGGTCAAGGCAACAGCGGCAGCAATAATAATTTTCTTCATGGTGTAAACTCTCCAGTAATCAGCAGTAGGTGGTTCGCATTCCATTTATCCAACGTTGATTTATGGCGCGCTACCCTCAGTTTCTTTCTCAGTTCAGGTCTGAAGCGAAACATCATATTCCGCTGTTATCCTGATTTGCTGTTGAGTATAAACACTCGGTTCTGTTTAACGCGTGACGCGATGATGACATTTTTGTCACTCATCAAGGACACATTTCGTCCCTCTTGTTTTCTGGGGTTTTATTGTTTCTTCAGTTTACTTTGTCGAAATAAACAGACCCTGAATAATATTTCTCTTCCCTGCTGCTCCACTGATAAATCTCCGCCATGCGTATTGATTATGGAACGTGTTATCGACAGCCCAAGACCTGTGCCTTCCGTGTTGTGAACCCTTGAAGAGTCTGCTCTGTAAAAACGGTCAAACAACCGGTCAATATTCGCGGCGGAAATGCCTGAAGCAGTATTAATGAAGCTAATGATCGTCTGTTCTTCGTCCCCTTCAATCTTGACAGTAATATCCGACTTATCAGGTGAATATTTAATCGCATTCGACAGCAGATTGCTGAACGCCCGGCGAAGCATGTCTGGATCTGCTTGAGCTATTCCTGAGCCACTCAGGGTCATTTCTTTCTCAGTTTCCGTTGCCAGTGGTTCGAACAGCTCAATGAGGTCTTTTAGTTCCCTGGCTAGATCAACATTCTTTTTATCCAGTTGCAGAAGGCCATGTTCTGACCTGGCCAGAAAAAGCATGTCACTGCTCATCCGGGACAAACGTTTGAGTTCATCCAGATTAGAAAAAAGGATCTCGCGATAATGTTCTGCATCCCTTTCTTTCGCAAGTGCAAACTGAGTCTGCATCATCAGATTACTGACAGGTGTACGCAGTTCGTGAGCAATGTCAGAAGAAAAGTCTGACAATCGTCGGAATGACCCCTCTAACCTGTCCAGCATGTTGTTAAATTCTCGCATTGTTCCGGCTATTTCAGACGGTGCAGAATCAGGATCCAGGCGCTGATCAAGATTATTAATGGTGATCCCGGATGCCAGACGTGTCATTTCCCTCAGCGGTTTCAGACCAAGCCGTGTGGTAAGCCAGCCAAGGAAAACTGAAATAAATAGCAACCCAAAATTAAACCAGAACAGCCAGTTTCCCAGCTTATCCATAAACTGGGAGTGAAAACCGGTATCCGTGGCGACGGTAATGATGAAATGCTTATCTTGCCCAGTAGACTGAGGTAGGCTAACACGCTGAGAAATACTCCGGTATATCGTCCCGTTCTCTCTATTTTGCAGCATATTATTCAGAGTGCCCCCTGAATTATTTAACAGATTTTCTGGAATTGGGGTATTCTTCGAATATGCATCAATAATCTTTTCATTATCTGAATTTCTTATTGAAATAAACAAGCCTGCATGACCAATCATTGCGTCATTAATTTTATCATAAAGAGGGTTTATATTGTCGTGAGAGCTAATAGTTTCGGATTTCAATAACTCTTCAGTGAGTTGTAATTTTCCGAGAATAAATTCCTTATCTTGGTTATCAAAGTAACTATTAAGTGCAGTAATCAGCAAAAAACTTGATAACCACCATACCGAAAGCATGAAAATGGAAAAAACAAGGCTCAATCGTGTTGTTAGGGAGAACTTTTTTTTCACTCTTCTTTTATCTCCAAGACATAACCAGTACCCCGTACGGTATGTATTAATTTAGGTTCAAAATCATCATCAATTTTGCTTCGCAAACGACGCACTGCGACATCTATCACGTTCGTGTCACTGTCGAAATTCATGTTCCATACCAGCGACGATATCAGGCTCCGGGGGAGGACCTCTCCCGTTCTCTGTAATAATAATTCCAGCAGAATATATTCTTTTGACGTCAGATGAATTCGTTTTCCAGAGCGCATTACTGTCCGGCGTACCATATCCACCGTCAAGTCAGCCAGACTGCATACTGTCGGGCCAAGGGCACGAGTTCTGCGCAGCAGTGTTCGTACCCGGGCGACCAGTTCCGCAAAATCAAAGGGTTTGATCAGATAATCATCCGCGCCCAGTTCCAGTCCCTTCACTTTATCCTGGACATTATCTTTCGCAGTGAGAAACAAAACGGGTTCTTCATGGCCGGATTGACGCATCTCGTCGATGATTTGCCAACCATTTAGGCTCGGCAGCATGACGTCCAGAATAATCAACTCATAGTGGCCTTTCAGTAAGGCATTCAAACCTTCACGGCCATCGTGAAAGAGATCCACCTGATAGCCGACCTCTTCCAGTCCCTGCTGCAGGTAACTGCCTGTTTTTATTTCATCTTCCACAATGAGGATATGCTGCATTATGTACTTGTTCTCCAAGCTGTTTCTTTATTCGCCCATGGAGGAAGGAGACAACATTCCCAGCCAGGCCACCGCTGCAAGGATAATTATGGCAATAAAGAATTCTGTCAGAATACTTCGACGCATTAAAGAGATACTTTTACTGTATTCTCCCATACTGACAGTTCGTTCCAATCGTGGGCCAAGGTGAAACCTGTTTGCTGCTGCCAGCAACAGCATTAGGCCAAAGAGCCCGGTTTTCGCAAGCAGCAATAGCCCCCAAGAGCTGTTTACAAGGACGGAAAGAACGCCTTCGGTAATATACACATAGTTGACTGCGGCACTGAGGCTCAATGCCACGACAATAATCGTCCCTGCTGTAGCAAATCCGGCCAGCGACTCCGAGACAACCTCAACAAACAGCTTGTTATGGTTACCTTTACGTAGCAACAGTATGGCAAAGGCTGCCAGAGCTCCTACCCATGTCCCTGCGGCGACAAGATGAACAAGATCGCTGAATAAATGAAGGTAGTAGTGTATGCCGTCGTGCATTACCGCATGCCCTCCCCACGCGAGTGTAGCCAAGGCTACTGTGCCCGCCAGGGTGGTTATCCAGCGTGAAACCTGCTGGTTACGCTCATACAGTAAAATACCTGAGAGCGCGATAAAAAGTGCAATCAGGCGAATAACCCAACTGACACCCACTTCTGTTTCCTCAATAACCATTTCTATAATATGTATTGATAACTCTCTGAAGTCCGTCACACCACTCATGGCATTTGAGACGAGAAGCATATTGAAAAATGTCAGCACAATACCTGAAATGACCGCAAAGAATATGAACGACCTGAAATGAATGACTGATCCTGTTTCACGTCGTGTTTTATTTATTCCGTATATCTCGAAAAAAGGCAGCCCAAAAATAAGCATCAAATCGAGATACAGGAAAAATCGAACTATAATCATTATTTGGTCGTTCATATCGATTACTTCACAGAGAAGGAGTAGTTTCCGGTAATAGGATGGGTATCGGAGGATACCGCACGCCAATCAACACGGTATGTTCCTGCCGGTAACGGTTCACGAGGGGTGACAACCATGGATTTAGGGTTGCTACCCGGTGATACTTTGGCAGCCATGGACATAGGTGAATGAGAGGCCATGCCTTTCATTCCTGTCATGGTTAATTTTGCTCCCGAAAATTTAGTGGCCAGATTTTCTGTAAAATTCAGTTCGATTTTTGTAGGTGATGAAACCGTGGCATTCGCCTGTGGTTCGGAACTTTTTAATTCAGGATGTGCCATTGCAGAAAAAACAAGACCAACAGTTAACCCTGAAGCCAGTACAGCCTGATGAAATAAACGCATACACTTTCCCCTTAAATGATTCAGTTAATTAAAACCACACTCTGACACCTGCCAGAAAGACAAACTCGCTGTCCTTCTCGCCGTCATTTTTTGCAAAATCTGATGAATTTCCATAACGCTGATCCCATGAAACACCGATGTAGGGTGCAAATTCACGGCGAACCTCATAACGCAATCTGAGGCCGAGTTCGGTATCGGACAGTCCACTGCCTGTTCCTCGTGATTCATCATTCTGACTGTAGAAGTTGACCTCGTAAGAGGGTTGGAGAATAAGTCGGTTGGTGAATAAAATATCGTACTCTCCCCCCAGGCGAAGGGCTGCTTTACCGCCGCTCCCCACGAAGGCAGTGATCTCCGATTCAAAGTTATAGAGGGCCAGTCCCTGGAAGCCTATTGCGCCCCATGTCTGTGGTGATGAGGGGCGAAAATCCTGCCGGATCCCCGCGACCAGATCCCACCAAGGACCGATGGCATGCCCCCATAATAACTGGGCTTCTGCACTTTCTGTTTTACCGCTGACGCGTTTACCTTCACTTTTAATCCATAGCCGATCGATATCTCCGCCAACCCAACTGTTGACACTCCAACTGAAAATATTGTCGGTATTGCTTCTTTGCCATTCCAACTGGTCAAGCAGAATGAAATAATTGATGCCGCTGTCATGAACTTTGTGTCCCTGAAGATCGTTGAATGCGGCTTTCCTGTCCTCATCTGTAATGGGGCGGATAGGTGTGCGACTCTCCGTTATCACCGGCTCCATGGCGGTCATACCCATGTCTTCTGTATCGGTCGGTTGCTGCATGGCGGACATATCATGACCCGCATGAGAGGAGACTGAAGTATGCTGCCCTGCATATGCTAGGGGAGAGAACAACATCCCAACCATGAGGTGTTTAAAATTCCACGTATTCACATTCATTCTCCTCATTCATCAACCCGAACTTCACGAAACATTCCCATTTCCATGTGATAAAGAAGATGGCAGTGATAAGCCCAACGACCCAGTGCGTCAGCCGTGACCCTGTAGCTGCGTTTAGTGCCTGGTGGCATATCAATCGTGTGTTTACGGACTAAAAAATTACCGTTTTCATCTTCAAGATCGCTCCACATGCCGTGCAGATGGATTGGGTGAGTCATCATGGTGTCGTTGACAAGGACGATCCTGATGCGTTCGCCGTATTTAAGCATTAGAGGCCCTGCATCGGAGAACTTGATGCCGTTAAATGACCAGGCAAATTTTTCCATATGGCCTGTCAGATGAAGTTCTATGGTTCGTGTGGGCTCCCGGCCATCGGGATCTTCAAACGTACTTTTAAGATCGGAATAGGTGAGCACTTTACGGCCATTGTTTCTGAGCCCGAGACCCGGATCGTTCAGCTTGGGAGACACACTCATAGCCTGCATATCGACGAGAGGATTATTATCCTCAGACGCCGGGTGGCTCTGCATGCCTGGCATACCCGCCATCTGGGAATGGTCCATTCCGGCCATGTTACTGTGGTCCATCGGTGACGACGATGACTCTGGCTGCGCCATATCAGCACCATCCATGCTCATCATCTGATCACCCCCCGCCATTCCTGCCATCTGGCTATGATCCATCCCTCCCATCCCCATGTCATCCATGGTTAAAACGGGCCGGGGATCCAGAGGGGGTATGCGTGCACTGAGCCCTTCACGTATAGCGAGTGTTCCACGGGCGTAACCCGTGCGATCCATGGACTGCGCAAAAATGGTGCAGGCATCTTCGGTTGGCTCGACGATGACATCGTACGTTTCAGCAACAGCAATTCTGAACTCGTCAACGCTGACGGGTTCTACATACTGGCCGTCCGCAGCGACAATGGTCATCTTCAGGCCCGGAATGCGCACGTCAAAATAGGTCATTGCGGAGCCATTAATAAATCTGAGGCGAATTTTCTCTCCTCGCGTGAACAGCCCCGTCCAGTTATTCAGGGGGGTTTGCCCATTCATCAGATAGGTGTAGGTATACCCACTGACGTCAGCCAGGTCCGTTGGGTTCATTTTCATCTGCGCCCACATTTTGCGATCGGCAATCGTGGCAGAGAGCCCTTTGGTGTTGACATCCTTGAAAAAGGAACCCACCGTGGGTTTATTGAAGTTGTAATAATCAGACTGCTTTTTGAGCTTGCTCAGCAGGCGTTGAGGGTTTTCATCCGTCCAGTCGGTCAGCATGACAACATGCTCACGGTCATACTGAAACGGTTCTGGCTCACGGGCATCAATGATGATGGCACCATAAACGCCTTCCTGTTCTTGCAAACCTGAATGACTGTGGTACCAGTAAGTGCCGTTTTGATTGACCTGGAAGGTATAGACATAGGTCTCGTCTGGCTCGATACCCGCAAAACTGAGTCCTGGTACGCCATCCATGTTGGCGGGCAGAATAATGCCGTGCCAGTGAATGGACGTGTGCTCATCCAGTTTGTTCTTGACCCTGAGAGTGACTTTGTCACCTTCCCTCCACCGCAATGTTGGCCCGGGCAGGCCACCATTAATGGTTTTGGCCTGCCGGTTGCTTCCCGTGATGTTGACCGGGGTTTCACTGATCGTCAGATCAAAACGGGTGCCCCGTAGTGTCTGTGGCAGAGGAAGGTTTAGGTTTGATCGTGCATTAAAACTCCACACGCCGAGGCTGCTGGTAACTCCGGTGACAGTGAGTCCTTTGATGAAAGTGCGTCGTGAAGTTTTTAACTGCATTAACTTTCTCCTTTTGAGAGTGATACGAGCAATTCGTGAGCTGCCCTCTGTATTTTGAAAACTGAAAATGAAGCTAACATAAAAAAAACAACATAATCATTACAATCGCGTAATGTTGAAGGGTTTAATTATCTTCATTACATTTACGTCATTTTTCGCACAGTCTTTATAAATGAAGTATTATTTTAATTACACCCTGATTACTAATATAAATAATGAAGGAAAAGTCTCATGAATAGAATAATTCTTATTACCGTGCTTTCTACACTTTCCATAGGTACTTCTTTTGCTAATACCAGTGAACAGGCATTAAATGCTCATAAGTTCGTTAATAACGCGTCTGCGGTTTCACATGTTAATGCCTCAGTTCATAAAGAGGATTCAGTAAGTGTAAATAAAAGTAGGGCAAAGTCATTTTCTGAAATGAATGAACATGAGCGAGCTATCGTTGCACATTCATTTATGAATAACAGTAACTCATATGCCCACCAGAAAATAATTGAGTCTCATAAGAAAATGTTAGCGCAGGAAGAAAATAAACCAGATCCGGTTTCCTATTCTGATTTAAATGCAGCCGATCGGGCTGCACTTGTGCATGAACAAGTCAATAATGCTGCTGCCCCGGCTCATCAGATGCAGGCAGAAAAAATTCGGGCTGCTTATGCAGAATGAATTGCCTCTCTAGCTTTACGTGCTGATTTTCGATGAGGTGTTAATGCGTATTTCTTCTGAATTTACCTGGTGTCTTCAGCGCGGACTTGCGAAATAATATTGATTTGAAAGGAATTTCATATGAAAATCGATGAATTGTTAAATGTAAGAGTCAGCGATGGTCTAGCCAGACTTTTTGCCGCCTCTGAAGCACTTTCTGACGCTGAACGGGTAAAACTGGCAGATAAAGCCAGACAGAATGCGGCTCTAAATCGAGAGGGCATGAGTCCTCCGAGCCGCGACAAGCGCAAAAATCAATCGTCATCCGGCTTGTCGTAGAGGGTCAGGACTTTTTGCAAGATAACGTATAAAAGATATGTTACAAATATTATGACCATCTGTGGTTCCATTTCCTGTAATTAATGATGACAGATGACACTATCCCCCTTAGAATAGCGAGGAGCGATTATATTACCAGAGAATCTAGTGCATGTATTCTACTGATGTTATTAAGGATGACTTTTATATCACTGCTGCCCGCTCCAGTCTTGGAGCGGGTGAAATAGCTGCACTCAAGAGATCTATTCCAGACGCCATCAATTTAAAACAACTTAAAAAAAACGAAACTATAAGACTTGTGGTCGGAGAAAAATCCGGAAAATCTCGAGTGGTAGCCTATAAATTATCTTCAGGGAAAGAAGAATATATTGCGTACCGAATTTCAGATGCTGATTTTTATAAATTAGGGCGCGACCTCCAATTAACAAACCTGGCTTATCCTAAACCGCCTTCCGCCCGTCTTAGTTCTTCTTTCAACCCAGCCCGTGTTAATCCTGTATCGGGTAAAATCAGTCCACATAATGGTATCGATTACTCTATGCCGATGAACACAAAAGTCGTCAGTGTCATTAGCGGAACCGTGATGAAAGCAGAGTATCACAGCTCAATGGGGTACTATGTGGAAGTGGCAGGCAAGTCTGGGGTTAAGACCCGATACCTCCATCTCAATAAAATCTTGGTAAAAAAAGGTCAACGTGTTAATAGCGGTTCGAAGATCGCTTTGTCAGGAAACAGTGGTCGCTCTTCCGGACCCCATTTGCATTATGAATTACTGGTTCAGGATAACCCCGTTGATTCTCTGGCCTTTCGTCCACAGAAACCGAAACTCGGTCCACTGGAGAAACATGTATACGCTCACATACAGCAGTATGAGCGATTTCTGGATTAATGTTCGGGGGCAATGGCTGACCCCGAACGTCTTTATTTTTTGTCGGAAGGGTTCTTCTCTTGATGGCTATGCCCATTTCCGTGCCCATGGAAAAAGTGCATGAGCGGACACAAAAGCAGGATCAGATAGGGCCAGTAGCCAGCGACATGCTCCCAGTGCTCCCTGATAACGGCAAATACCAATATAGCGATCAGGGCAATAAGAGCCAGTGTGCCATTTTTCATGATTTTCCTCCTAATCATCCGGGTTTATTCCCAGGATAATACTCAGTTATCGAGATCGGTCCCTTTTAACCTAAGCGAGTTGGCGATCACACTTACGGATGACAACGCCATTGCTGCAGCGGCGATTATCGGGGAGAGCAATACACCATAAAATGGGTATAGCAGTCCTGCTGCCACAGGTACGCCCAGTGCGTTGTAGATAAATGCAAAGAACAGGTTCTGACGAATATTAACCATGGTCGCTTCAGATAGCCGTCGAGCTTTCAGAATCCCCGAGAGATCCCCTTTGAGAAGCGTTATGCCAGCACTTTCTATGGCAACATCAGTACCTGTCCCCATTGCAATCCCTACATCTGCAGCAGCCAGAGCGGGTGCATCATTGACCCCATCACCGGCCATCGCAACGATTTTACCTTCCTGTCTGAGGCGAGCCACAATGGCACTTTTTCCCTCAGGAAGTACATCAGCCTCCACGTCGTCAATACCTAACTTTCGGGCAACAGCTTCAGCAGTCAGTCTGTTATCCCCCGTTAACATCACTATCCGGATCCCCTCTTTCTGAAGAGATTTTAGTGCACCATATGTGGACTTTTTGATGGGATCGGCAATAGCCATCATTCCTGCTAAAATCCCCTCGATAGCCACATAAATGACCGTTGCGCCCTCCCTGCGCAAGGAGTCTGCCACTTCTAGTTGGTTTTCAGTTGAAATACCATTTTCATGCATTGCCACCGCATTACCAATCACCACCACTTTGCCCTCGACCTTTCCGAGGACACCCTTTCCGGTAGGCGCATCAAAATCGCTGACGTCAGGAATTTCAATGCCTTTTTTTATGGCTGCCGCGACGATAGCCTGACCTAATGGGTGCTGAGACGACTTTTCGACAGCCGCACTGATCCTGAGAAGTGCATCTTCTCCACCACGCGTTAAAGAAATGATAGCGGTGACTGAGGGCGCACCTTCTGTCAGTGTTCCTGTCTTATCAACAACTAGTGTGTCAATCTTTTCCATATGCTCGAGTGCTTCTGCATTTTTGATGAGCACACCAGATTGCGCACCTTTACCAACACCCACCATAATAGACATTGGGGTAGCCAATCCCAGCGCACAGGGACAGGCGATGATTAATACCGAAACAGCAGCGATCAATCCATGAGCGAATCTGGGCTCGGGCCCCCATATCCCCCAGATGATGAATGACAGAATGGCAATAGCAATCACCAAGGGGACAAACCATCCAGACACTTTGTCTGCCATACGCTGAATAGGCGCGCGCGAACGCTGGGCGTCAGCCACCATCTGGACTATTCTGGCAAGCATCGTCTCGCTGCCCACCTTTTCCGCACGAATAACCAAACTTCCCGTCTGGTTAATGGTCCCGCCAATGACATTGTCCTCAACCCTTCTTGTGACAGGCATCGATTCACCGGTCACCATGGACTCATCAATGGAGGAGTTGCCATTCTCGACAACACCATCAACAGGCACACTTTCTCCGGGTCTTACCCTGAGCCGATCCCCCCGAAGCACGTCATCAATACTGATGTCTTCTTCCTGGCCATCTGGCTTAATTCGTCTGGCTGTTTTGGGGGAAAGGTTCAGTAGGGCTTTGATTGCCCCAGAGGTCTGCTCTCTGGCCCGAAGTTCCAGGACTTGCCCCAGTAGAACGAGCACGGTAATGACAGCCGCGGCCTCGAAATAAACAGCAACCACGCCCACACTGTCTGTATTTCTGAAGGAGGGAGGGAATAAGGTCGGGAAAATAGTCGCAATGACGCTATAAAGCCAGGCCACACCAGTCCCCATAGCTACAAGGGTGAACATATTCAGTGAACGGTTTTGTATAGATGACCAGGCACGCTCAAAAAAAGGCCAACCACACCACAGAACAACCGGAGTGGCAAGAACGAGTTGGATCCAGACTGATAATATTGGCGGGATAAGCCGGGATAGAATTTCTGATAAATGGACACCCATCTCCAGAACAAGGATAGGGAGAGACAATAATACACCGATCCAAAAACGCCTCGTCATATCTCGGAATTCGTCACTCGGACCTGCATCAGCAGCGACAATCAGAGGTTCGAGTGCCATCCCACAAATAGGGCAACCTCCGGGCTTGTTGCGCCTGATTTCCGGATGCATGGGACAGGTCCAGACGGCACCGCTGGTATGACTGACATCTGGTTTAGGCATACTGTTCGGCGAGTGATGATGTTGGGAATGTTTTTGCTCTGGAGAGGGGGCTGAGTTAGCGTGGATGTAATGTTCAGGATCTGTTTTGAACTTTAATTCACATGAAGCAGAACAAAAGAAAAACTGTCTATCCTGATAGGATATGCTGAACCCGGATTTTTCAGGATCTACAGGCATACCGCAAACAGGATCCTGGACAGTTTTCGCAGCCCGGAGTTGTTCGGGTCGCGGGTGAGCAAGCCCAGAAGTCTCAACGGCATCAGGGACTTCGTACCCTTTTTTATTCACGGTACTTCTCCTTACGTTTACTTGACCTGTTTGACATGCAAAGACAACTCTCTTCAGGATATGTCACTGCCACTGATACCACGAATGTCTCTGTGATTTAGTTGTAATTCTCTTTACGGTATTCAGCCAGACTGGAATATAAGGCTGGCTGAAAATTCCAGGTACCGGGTTATTCAATGCGCTGGTATATCCGCTGTGAACCATTCTTTTCAAACGCAATGACGTTATAGGGATCTTTTTTATCTCCCATTTCCATGCCCGGACTTCCGGCTGGCATCCCTGGTGTTGCAAGGCCATAGATACCAGAACCTGGAATTAAGGCTTTACTGACAGCCTCCGCAGGCACATGCCCCTCAATGATTAAATTGCCTGAAGTGGCCATATGGCAGCTTCTTAAGTCCGTAGGAACTGTATATTTATCCTTTAATGCGGTGAGGGCGCTCTCGTTCAAAACGTGAGTGTTAACTTGGTAGCCCTGTTTTTCCATAACTTGACCCCATTGCGTACAGCAGCCACAACTTTCAGACTTGTATAAGTCGATGACTTTTTCACCCGCGAATACTGGCAGGGAGGACGCGAACATGATGGCCATTAATAACACTTTTTTCATACTATCCTCTGTATGTTATCCGCACGGATTTTATTCTCCGGACAGAGAAGGGTGATGGCGGGAGCTCGGCTCTGAAGCCGATATTCCCGCTGATTTACATGATTAATTTTTATGCCGACGCAGCCAGATTAATTTATAGGCTGCCGGAATGATAAACATGGACAGCAAAGGGGCCGTGATCATCCCTCCAATCATCGGGGCAGCAATGCGACTCATGACTTCTGAACCTGCCCCAGTCCCCCACAGGATCGGTAACAGTCCAGCAATGATGACCGCGACCGTCATGGCTTTCGGACGAACACGCAGTACAGCACCGTGATAAAGCGCGTTATCAAGACCTTCACGCGTGAATGTTTCTGGCTTGGACAATTTAGGGTCTGCTTCAATAGCCTGACGTAAATACATCAGCATCACTACGCCAAACTCTGCAGCTACCCCAGTCAGTGCGATAAACCCCGTACCCGTTGCAACGGACATATGGAATCCCTGCCAGTACAGGAACCAGATACCGCCAATCAGCGCAAACGGCAGGCTCATCAGGATCAACAACGCTTCATCAACGCGACGGAATGCCAGGTAAAGCAGAATGAAGATAATCATTACGGTCATGGGCACCATTAACTTCAATTTCTTGTTGGCATGCTCCAGTAATTCGAACTGTCCCGAGAACGAGACGCTGGTACCCGGTTTAAGTTTGACCTTTTCGCTGATAACCGTTTTAAGGTCGTTAACAACGGATACCATGTCACGGCCACGGGCATCGATATAAATCCAGCTTGAAGGACGGGCATTTTCTGTTTTCAGCATGGTCGGACCTGAAATGATCTTCACATCAGCCACGTCACCCAAGGTGATTTGCTGCTTCGTCGGCGTCAATATCGGTAATTGTTTCAATGCGCCAGGCCCATCACGGAACCCCTGAGGGTAGCGAATGTTGATCGGATAACGAGCCACTCCTTCCACTGTTTCGCCGACCATGGCACCCCCGATGGCAGACGAGACAAACAACTGCACGTCTCCGACCGTCATGCCATATCTGGCCGCTTTTTCCCGGTTAATATCGATATCGAGATAGCGTCCACCTTCCAGGCGTTCTGCCAGGGCGGACACCACGCCAGGAACGGTCTTCGCCGCTTCTTCTATACTCTGAGCCGTGACATCAATATCGGAGAGCACCGTGCCTGATACTTTAATACCTATCGGGCTCTTGATACCGGTGGACAACATATCAATGCGGTTACGGATAGGTGGAACCCAGAGGTTGGCCAGACCCGGTAGTCGAACCGTTTCATCGAGCTCTTCAATAATCTTGTCAAGCGTCATCCCCGGTCGCCACTGGTCCTGAGGTTTCAGTTGGATCGTGGTTTCCACCATTTCAAGTGGTGCAGAGTCTGTTGCCGTTTCTGCTTTACCCGTTTTACCAAAAACAGAAGCCACTTCAGGCACTGTTTTGATCAGTTTATCCGTCGTCTGCAACAGGGCTGCAGCCTGACCAGGCGATACACCGGGTAGCGTTGAAGGCATGTACAGCAAATCGCCTTCGTTGATTTTAGGCAGGAATTCTCCCCCCATTTTACTGAGTGGCCATATCACGGTAAAAATTGACAGGGCAGCCACCAGAAGCGTCATTTTTGGCCAGTGAAGAACCTTGAGCAACAAAGGATGATAAATTTTTATCAGAAAACGGTTCAGTGGGTTACTGGTTTCTGCCGGTATTTTTCCTCTGATCCAATACCCCATCAGGATAGGAATGACCACAATCGCCAGTAATGCAGACCCCGCCATGGCATAGGTTTTTGTGAAGGCCAGAGGCCCAAACAAACGCCCTTCTTGTCCTTCAAGGGTAAAAATAGGAATGAATGAAAGGGTGATGATCAACAGGCTGATAAACAGGGCCGGTCCAACTTCAACAGAAGCATTGGTGATCACTTTCCAGCGAGTTTCATTGTCAATTTGTTGATCAGGGTGACTATGGTCCCATTCTTCAAGCCGTTTGTGCGCATTTTCAATCATGACGATGGCGGCATCCACCATGGCCCCAACAGCAATCGCAATTCCCCCCAGAGACATGATATTGGCATTTAGCCCCTGGAAACGCATGATGATAAAGGCAATACACAGCCCCAGAGGAAGCGAAATAATGGCAACCAATGCAGAACGAACGTGCCAAAGGAACAGGCCACATACGATGGCAACCACAATAAATTCTTCCAGAAGTTTATAGCTCAGGTTATCAATCGCACGGTCAATCAGTTGACTACGATCGTAAGTGGTCACCACTTCCACACCTTCTGGTAGGCTGCTTTTCAGTGTTTCCAGTTTATCCTTTACTGCAGAAATGACTTCACGCGCATTCTTGCCTGAACGCAGAATAACCACACCGCCCGCAACCTCACCCTCACCATTCAGCTCCGCGATCCCGCGACGCATTTCTGGTCCAATCTGAACACGCGCAACATCCCTTAAGTAAACAGGGACACTGTTCTCACCCGTCTTGAGGACAATATTGTTAAAGTCATCAATGCTTTCCAGATAACCGCTGGCTCGTACCATGTACTCGGCTTCGGCGATCTCAACGGAAGCACCGCCTGCTTCCTGGTTAGAGGAGTCCAGGGCCTGTTTAACTTCTGGCAGGCTTACACCAAACTGGGCCAGTTTCATCGGATCAACGAGGATCTGGTATTGTTTGACAACGCCGCCCACAGAGGCAACTTCTGCCACATTCGGAATATTTTTCAGCTCATATTTCAGGAACCAATCCTGCAGAGAACGTAATTCCGAGAGGTCATGCTTACCGCTGTGATCCACCAAAGCATATTCGAAAATCCAGCCCACTCCAGTGGCATCCGGCCCTATCGCGGAACTGACCCCTGAAGGTAACTTACCCTGAACCTGATTAAGGTATTCCAATACGCGGGATCTTGCCCAGTACAGGTCAGTGCCGTCTTCGAAAATCACATAAACGTATGAGTCACCGAATTGTGAAAACCCTCGGACGGTCTTTGCTCCGGGTACAGAAAGCATGGTGGTCGTTAGGGGATAGGTAACCTGGTTTTCTACAATCTGTGGGGCTTGTCCCGGGTAACTGGTTTTAATAATAACCTGAACATCAGAGAGATCAGGCAGGGCATCTACTGGTGTATTGATGATAGTCCAGGTTCCCCAGATGCTCAGAAACAGGGCTCCCATCATGACCAGAAAGCGGTTGGCGACCGAACGCCTGATAATCCATTCAATCATCTTCGTCTCCTCAGTGACCTGAATGTGCGTTGGCTGAAGGGGCCGTTATTTCGGGTGCTGTAGTCGCGTGATCCTCTGGATGACGCATACGCTCCAGCGCACCGGAAATGTTCGCTTCAGAGTCAATGAGGAAGAGGCCGCTGACGACAATCGATTCACCCTCGGTCAAGCCAGAACCAATCCCGGCCTGGCGCTGGGATTCATGCAGAACCTTGATGACTTTAGGAACGAACCGGCCCTCGTTGTCAACAGTTATCACACGTTGTTCTTTGCCGGTATCGATGACCGCCTGAGAAGGAATAAGCAACATATCCTGGCTCTGAGTGTTGAGTTTCAAGTAGGCATTCATTCCTGGTTTCAGTAACTCATCTTTATTGTCTACCTGCAGGCGAAGCTGAAGAGTTCGGGTGGCTTGGTCAACGCTGGGAAGAATATTCCATTTCTCGATGTTGAACGTTCTATCAGGATAAGCCGGGACAGAAATTTCAAACTGAGAGGTCTCTTTCAGCAAATATGCGATAGACTCCGGTAGCGAGGCGCTAATCCAGACCGGATCCATCCCCTGTATCTGGGCAACAACCTTATCTTTTGAAATGTTCATCCCCGTTCTCAAATCAAATGCGGTGATCACACCATCAATAGGTGCTTTAATCGTGAAGCGCGTCTGAATGTTCCGCGTATTGCGTAAGCGCTGGATGTCGTCTTCTGGCATCCCGGCAAGGCGAAGGCGTTCCAGCACCCCTTTAAGTTGCGTTGCTGAACCGCCAGTACCTGACAGCAAAAGGTACTCGCTCTGAGCCTCGACCCACTCAGGGATCGTGATGTCAATCAGGGGCGTGCCTTTTTTGACTTTATCCCCGATAGTGAGCGGATACACTTTTTCAATGAAACCTTCCGATCTGGCCTGGACAATAACAAACTGATATTCGTTGAAACTGACAGTGGCAGGGATCGTCTGAGAGTAAGTCAGGCGCCCTGTGCGGACTTTTTCTGTTTTAAGACCCAGGTTTTGTACTTGAGTAGGATCGATACGGATGCCGTTACTGTTTCCGGATCCACCTTCATCCGCATATTTTGGTACCAGGTCCATGTCCATAAACGGGGACTTTCCGGGTTTATCGAACTTGGTATCGGGTTTCATTGGGTCAAACCAGAACAGGACCTTACGCTCTGATGATTGTATTTCAGCCTTGTCTGCGGAAAAAAGATAATGGTAAGCCCCAACGGATATAAGCCCTCCCATCACAAGACTGCTGATAATAACTGCAGTATATTTAAGTTTTATAGAAGCCATATTTAATTCCACTGAACATTGATAGAAGCCAAGCCTGTTAACTCGGGGGAGAACCGTAGGGGTAAATAATCAAGCCTGCCATAACAGGGGGGCAGGCAAATAAATTTTAATGAGGAAATTAATTAAGACTGACTATTTTTAATTTCCTGAAGCAATGAGATATTATCCTGCTGCACAAAAGTGAAATTCACATGGTTACCTACTTTTAGCGCGCGGATGTTGTCATCCACCGCTGTAAATGTAAATCGCATGGTCATTGCAGGCCAACCAACAGTAGGTATTGCCTCGTGAGCAATGGTGATTTTCATCTCTTTCATATCAATATCCTTCACCACCCCTGTAGTGCTGATGACCTGCTGCGAAGCGGCTTCTGCCGTCGTGTTGCCTGCCGTGCTGTGATGTTGCTCGTTTGCCTGAGTTCCCGCGACCATGACAACAGAGAACATCCCAAATAAAGCCACTTTTATTGACTGACGCATATTTATAACTCCATATTTTTTCAAAAATAAATTCATTGTGTCCAACCACCACCCAAGGCAGTGAAAAGATTTATTTCATTAACGTGTTGGGCATATCTCAGATCCAGAATGGCCTGCCGTGTTGAAAACAGTGTTCTCTCTGCATCAAGGACTTCGATATAACTTACGGCTCCGCTGGAATATAATCCACGCGCCCGTAGCAGCGTTATCTGAAGGGACTCCAGAAAACGTTGTTGTGCTGTTAATTGTCCGCTTATACTTTCACGAAGTGATAGTGCATCAGCAACTTCCTTAAACGCAGTCTGAATTTTTTGCTCGTAACTGACAATTGACTGTTGCTGGCGCACTTCCGCGAGTGTCAGGTTGGCTTTGTTACGTCCTGCATTGAAGATGGGAATTTCAATTTTAGGGATAAAACTCCACATTCCACTCGCGCTGTTAAACAGGCTTGAAAGATCAGTGCTGCTTCCTGAAAGGCCGCCAGTCAACGAAATTGATGGGAAGAATGCGGCTCTGGCTGCCCCAATATTGGCATCTGCCGCTTTCAGCACATGTTCAGCTTCCATAATATCCGGTCTTTGTAACAAGATGTCGGATGACAGGTTCAAAGGCAGTTTTACCGGATTAATATCTGTTTCCGCGTTAAGTTTACCATCGGGCAGTACAGAGTATTTTCCGACCACCAGTTGGAGCGCATTGTTCGCCTGGGCGAGTTCACCTTCTCTTTTTGCAATTTCAGCACGCGTACTTTCGATGACCCCCTTGGCCTGTTCAAGTGCCAGGACGTTTGTACTGCCGGTGATAAGCTGTTGCTCCACGAAAGCATAGGATTGTTCGTAGTTCTTCAGCGTTTCTCTGGCAATCTGCAATTGCTCATAAGCCAGCCGCTGGTTGAAATAGCTCTGCGATACGTTAGACACAAGAAGAATATGCACAGCACGCTGAGCTTCCTGACTGGCAAAAAAATTCTGGCGGTCAGCCTCACTCATGTTCTTCAGTTTGCCAAAGAAATCCAACTCAAAGCTGAGATCAAGACCCGCCGCATACTCTCGGGTAGTGGAACTTTCGTTTTTAAGCCCCCTACTGTAAGTAATACCTGAGGAGGCGTTCAGTTGCGGATATCTGTCCGAGTCTGTCACATTGTACTGGGCTCTTGCTTCCTGGACTTTGAGTGCCGCCATTTTTAGATCACGGTTGTTACGCAAAGCTTCGTCAATCAGGGTCTGTGCCTGAGGGTCGGCAAAAAACAGTCGCCAACCGACATCCTGGTAGCCTGCCGCTGCCGGAACCAGTGCGTTCCGGGAGAGCGAAAACTGTTGTGGCACTGGGAGTTCAGGGCGCTGGTAATCCGGAGCCAGTGAGGTGCACCCTGCCAAAATGAACAATGTACTGAGAGTTAGTAGTTTTAATTTGAACATATCGCTTCTCGTCCAGGCATACCTGGTTAAATGGTTCAAATGATTTCCTGATGATTATTGTGGATACCTTACCGGAGTGACTCTGTTTGGTGAGTGACAGAATAATGACAAAGCTGTCATTTTCGTTTTAATTCGTTGATATCGCCCTTTTGCCCACTAGAATGACAACTCCATATCGATGTTCCGGAGGGCGCGTGAAAATATTGATCGTCGAAGATGAGGTTAAAACAGGTGAATATCTTAGCAAGGGGCTGACTGAGGCTGGCTTTGTTGTTGACCTGGCAAATAATGGCATGACCGGGTATCACCTGGCCATGACAGCCGATTACGACCTGATTGTTCTTGATATCATGCTACCTGATGTGAATGGCTGGGATATCGTGAAAATGTTGCGGGCTGCAAATAAAGGAATGCCTATTTTGCTCCTGACTGCACTCGGTACAATAGAGCATCGTGTCAAAGGCCTCGAGCTCGGCGCTGATGATTATCTGGTCAAACCCTTTGCCTTCGCTGAACTTTTGGCCCGTGTCAGAACGCTGTTACGCCGGGGCGCTGCTGTCATAGTGGAAAGCCAGTTCCAAGTGGCAGATTTAACCCTTGATCTGGTGTCGAGAAAAGTAAACCGCAAGGGAACCCGGATCACGCTGACCAGTAAGGAATTCACACTCCTTGAATTCTTCATTCGTCACCAGGGCGAGGTACTCCCGCGTTCACTGATCGCTTCACAAGTTTGGGATATGAACTTTGACAGTGATACGAATGCCATAGATGTTGCTGTTAAGCGGTTACGGGCAAAAATTGATAACGATTTCGAACCCAAATTGATTCAGACGGTACGCGGAGTAGGCTATGTGCTTGAGGTGCCCGATGAGGATTAATTGCCATCACCGTCCTTTTTCTCTTGCTACCCGTCTCACCTTTTTTATCAGTCTTTCGACGACCATCGCATTTGTAGCATTTACGTGGATCATGCTGCATTCGGTGGAGAAGCATTTTGCGGAGCAGGATGTCAATGATCTGAAACAAGTCAGTATGACCTTGGAAAATATACTTAAAAATCCTGATGGTTCGGAACGACAGAAAGTCGAACGACTCAGCACCGTATTGCAAAGTTACCGGAATATATCGGTATTACTCAGCAACGGAAATAACCAGGTACTCTATCGTTCGCCGGATGGTCCAGATCTTCTCCCTGTATCATCCTCGCCGGATTTTTCGCAGTACCTTGGCTCTGGTGAAGTATTTCTCTGGTCAAAAGAGAAGAAAAGTAACGCAGATCACGCTGATAGCGAAATGAGGCATACAACGTACCGCCTTATTGCGTCCTCAGTGAGGACGACTGAGGGCGTCAATCCTTACACGTTGCTGATAGCACTCTCCATTGATTTTCATCTGCATTATATTGATGAGCTCAAAAACAATCTTGTCATGATCGCCTCCGTCATCAGTTTGATGATTATTTTTATTGTTTTGTTTGCGGTTCATAAAGGGCATCAACCATTAAGAAATGTCAGCCTGAAAATTAAAAATATTACGTCTGAGAATCTGGATGTCAGACTTGAGCCTGATCGGGTTCCTATTGAACTGGAGCAACTGGTTATTTCCTTCAATCATATGATTGAACGTATCGAGGATGTTTTTACCCGGCAGGCTAATTTCTCTGCAGATATTGCACATGAGATTAGGACTCCCATTACCAATCTTGTTACTCAGACAGAAATTGTATTAAGCCAGCGTCGACCGGATAAAGAACTGGAGGATGTGCTTTACTCTAATCTTGAAGAATATAATCGTATGGCCAAGATGGTCAGTGACATGCTGTTTCTGGCTCAGGCAGACAATAACCAACTCATTCCTGAACGATCAATGATAGATCTCAGGTCAGAAACGATGAAGGTATTCGAGTTTTTTGAAGCCTGGGCTGAGGAACAGGAAGTGAGTCTCGAGTTTGAGGGGAGTCCAGCCCTAATTGGAGGGGATCCACTCATGTTGCGTCGGGTTATCAATAACCTTTTATCGAATGCCATTCGTTATACCTCCAGGGGCATGGCGGTCACCGTTCGTGTGAACGAACGGGATGAATGGGTTGATCTTATCGTTGAAAATCCTGGCGTGCCCATTTCTCAAGAGCACCTTCCACGATTGTTTGACCGTTTTTATCGTGTTGATCCCTCGAGACAAAGAAAAAGTGAGGGAAGTGGTATCGGTCTGGCTATCGTGAAATCCATAGTGACAGTACATCAAGGTAGAATTAGCGTTGCCTCCGATGCGGTTTCAACCCGTTTCACTCTCTCTTTTCCCCGGTTCGTCGCATGATAAGGACGGGTATATTTTAAATAATAAATATGCCTGTCACATAACCAGTCCTAGGGTAAATCATGCATATCCGACTGAAAGCTATCAAGAAAATTTCTTAACCATCTGTTTTTAATCGTATTTAAATAAAAAACCTTACATTACACATTTGTCATCATTCTGTCACGAGTCCAACAGAACCGCTCCCTTATAATCACTATTAACTTAGACAGGCTCAGCGAGATCCTGATATTAACGGGATTACGTTGTGACCATTTACTACAAACCGGAACATCTCAAAGATACTCTTGTGAAAGGATGTTTCAGACGATTTGAACACTTATGATGTGAAAACGGAGAACACACCATGAACAAAATTTTAATTGCCACTGCTTTTGCCATGACCTTTGTTTCCTCAACCTGGGCTGCAGAAACCGTGAACGTACATGATCGGGTTAATAATGCCCAGGCGCCAGTACATCAGATGATATCATCTGCACCGAAATCTGCGGTGGAGGGTGTTGGCACAAAAATGATGGACATGGATGAGCACCAGAAAGCGGTTGTGGCACATGAAACCGTGAACAACAGCAATTCTGACGCCCATAAAAAAATGGCTGAGACGCACAAGAAAATGATGGGAGAGCAGGGCGTTACTGATGCTGAACGCAAAAATGCCAAGTCATTCTCGCAGATGGATGAGCATGAAAAAGCCGCCATCGCCCATGAAACGGTGAAAAATGCTCAGTCAAGTGCGCATAAAGAACAGGCTGAAAAGCATCGCGGTATGATGCAATCTAACTGAGTAAGCGTTTCCCCCGAGTAACCCACAATAAAAACACATCCTTATTGACATTATTGCCCCGTCACCGGGGCTTTTTTGTTTTTTAGCCTCTAGAGGGAAGGTTCTGTTATGCCTTGTGAGGCTTGTAAATAAGGACTGATTGACTATAGCCATGGCAAAGGGTGAAGGTAAATAACTTTTTAAACATGCGTTATGGTTCTTTGTTGCTGAGAAAAAGCGTTCCCATAGAATGGTAGGATTTAATTATGGTAAGGCTTTGACTATGTTGATAAAAGAGGTTTTTGTAGGGAGTTACCTCATCCTAAAAGTGGTGTTTCGTCAGTTAGCTGCGGCTGTTGCTAAACAAACCTTATTGGAAATGAGCCATGTTGAAATCACTTCTTAAACTTCTACCTACGTCGATCGGAAAAAGGGAGGAGAAAGTTTCTATCTCTGCCGCTAGTGTTCCTGATGGCTATCATGAACCTGAACAAGCTGCCAAGCTTTTGGCTTCGCCACAACGCCGTCAATGGTTGCAAACGTTGTGGGATTACTCGTCACTGCCAAAAGACCTGTATCTGCATTATTACCTACGACCGCTTGAGCACTGCGTCACTCTGATGCAGCAGTTTCCTGCCACGGAGAGTGGGCATCATGCTTATCTGGGGGGGATGGTGGATCATCTGCTTGAAACTGTGGCGTATGCTGCCCGTCTATCAAAAAACCACCTGCTGCCGATCGGCGCACAACCGGAAGATCAGGCCTCACAAAGCGCAGCTTGGAATGCGGTGATTGTTTACGCAGCTATGCTGCAATCGCTTGACAGGCTTTGTCAGATTGAAGTTGAGTTGGAAAGTGGGCAACGCTGGATGCCGCTCAATGCTATGCCGAGTGAACCCTACCGTTTTCGTTTCAAGCCTGTTGTTGATGCGACACAGGCCCAGAGCCTGGGCGCGATGTTGGCCTGGAAAGTCATTCCTGATGAAGCCTTGCTCTGGTTGAGTACCTGGCCAGAGGTTCTGAAAACGTTGTCGCTGTATCTGACGGGTTTTCGAAACGAATCAGGAATAATCAATACAATTGCTTCCGAAGCTATCTCTACATCAATAGGAAAAGAAAAAGAGGTACCTGAAATTGCCACTGCTATTTCGGCATCAATCCCACCGGTTGTACTTGAAGCGATAATGCCATTAGAGAATTACTCTCTTCATTCAGCATCTTCCCCGGTGCTGATTTCTTCTTCCCTGCCCGGTGAGAGTTCTATATCTGAAGGGTTTTCTCTCTCTCTCGGCAGCGCGGTGCCTGATATTGAAGCTGTCGAGTCAGCTTTTCCTGAAGAAGATACTACGGGGGATTTGTTGGCTGTCATGGGGTTTTCTGCACCCATTAATTTGACGCAGGATGTGCAGGTAATATCGATGCAAACGGAGACTGTATTAAAGGAAGACATCGATTCTTCAGATTCAATGGGGATTGGAGAACGTTTTTGGCAATGGTTGAGTGAAGGATGTTGCTCAGGGACTTTTGCAGTAAATACTGCCGATGCAAGGATATATATTATTGCAGGTTATGTCTTTATTCGTACTCCTAACATCTTTCACCAGTTTTTATCAGAAAGTTGCGAAAACTCCGAAGCTAAAACTAGCTTACAAAGTGCATTCGAGCGATTAGGGAGACATAGACAGGATAAAGGCGTGATGTATACCTGCCATGTCTATCAAGATAAGGCCAAGGAAGGGCGATTCCAGAAAATGACCGGTTATCTTATCGTTGCCAAGAAACTGTATAAAGACCATAGCATTCCAGGGGATAGCCCATTGGTGATGATAAAACCTTAGGAAATAGGGAGTTATGGCATGATGAATGTGACGTTTGAACAGTTGATGGAGCAGTATTTTTTCAGTAATTCCATTCGGCCAGCGACGGAGTGGAGTTATCGGAAAGTTGTTCGAACTTTTCAGAAGTACGCACAGCAATTGCCTAGTGATGTCAACAATACATTGGTACTTGAATGGCGTAGGCATGTTCTTAAAGAACTGAAACTGGAGGCTTGTACCTGGAACAATAAAGTCACACATATGCGGGCATTATTTAATTTTGGCATGAAGAAGGGGATATTACCCCATAAGGAAAATCCCTTTAATAAGGCGGTTGTTCGGGTTGGGAAAAAGAAGAAAAAAACGCTTTCAAAGGGGCAGGTGAATACAGTGTACCGATTGATGGATCAACACTATCAACAGGAGCGACTTTTTGCGCAATCTTATGCCATGAGCGCACGGGCCAATGCCTGTCATCCAGCCTGGTTTTGGCTGGCTGTACTGGATACGCTAAGCCATACCGGAATGCGTCAAAACCAACTTCTGCATGTACGGTTGTGTGATGTCAATCTGGAGGAGCGCTGGATCGATGTGATTTCTGAGGGTTCAAAAAATCATCGTGAATTTAAGGTTCCGATAACGTCTATTTTATATCCGCGATTAGAAGTCATTCTGGAGCGTTCATTAGCGGCAGGCGCGGAATTAAGCGATCAGCTTTTCAATGTGAACCGTTTTGACCTGAGACGGAAAGCACGGTTTGTACAAGGAAGTCATGACGTGAATATGGGGATTTACCCTATAAGGGCCTTCTTTCGGCGTATTTCCAAGGAGTGCCGGTTTGCTGTCAGCCCCCATCGTTTTCGGCATACGGTAGCGACCAATCTGATGAAGTCCCCCGATCGCAATATTCAGGCCGTCAAACGTCTGTTGGGACACTCCAGCTTACGGTCTACGTTGGAGTACATTGATGAGGATATTGATGCTTTGCGTGAACTTCTGGAGCAGGAGTGGGGGAATGGGTGAGGTACTAAATGAGAGTATCACCTTGACACAATTTGACATTCGCATACGGAAACTGTAAAAATTGTACGCGAAAAACCCCGCCTAGTGACATAGGCGGGATTATCGAGAGCCTTTTTACAACAACCGGGTAATGGTATCACTGGGTGAAACCTTCCAACCACACCTTCGGTTATTGCGTGTTCTGACCCATTTCGTACCTGTCATTTTTTCATCCTGAAAGATTAACAGGCGCTTCTGAATGATGGTGCCCGGACTCGGAATCGAACCAAGGACACGGGGATTTTCAATCCCCTGCTCTACCGACTGAGCTATCCGGGCAACGGGGCGCATTAAACCGTATTGGCCGCTGATCGTCAACGAATTTATAGCGTAAAACGACTAAAACTGTATTGATTGCTCTCTTTTCAGGCAAAAAACGAAAAGTCTTCACAAATTGGCCTGAAATTCAGTCCGGTACAGCTTAACTCAGCGCACCATTTTTTCGGCATTGAGCAACTTCCAATACATCCTCAGCCAAGCATTTGGCAACTTCAACGTCGACGAGTTGGCGTTTCACTAGCAATTTGCTCAGGCAGCCTTCTAAAATCAACTCCATTTGCTGAGCGACCATCTCGGCATCATCGGCCTCCATTTCTCTCAACAACTCCAGCGTATAGTGCAGCGAGGCCTCTTTTTGCTGTTCAGCCAATTGGTGGATAGGGTGTTCATCATCAGGATAAAAGCTACACGCCGCAATAAACAGGCAACCGGGATAGCGCTGGTTTTGCACTTGTTCACTGAGTGTTTGGTAGCGCGCCAGTAGCTTTTGTTTCGGCGATAATGTCTCGTCCAGCTGTAATTGACGCCGCCAGGTATCGATCTGCTGACCATGGTAACGCAGGCAATCATACAGTAACGCCTCGCGGCCCGGCCAAAATCGGGTCAGATCACTGACCTCGGCTGAGACTTCTTTTGCCAGCATCTCCAGCGTGGTATTTGCCAGCCCTTTCTGCTCTAACAGATTGAGCGCGCTGCTTAAAACTTGTTCACGTTGCACGTTGCTCTCCTCCGACTTCTTAACTGGCAAGTATGGTTTTCCACGGCCGATACCCTTCGTGTTTTGAGCCACGGGATTATTTAGCGACAACTCCGAGCATAGATTAATAGGTCTCGGTTGGTATCGTCACTTTCTGCCAATGGACTCTATACCTTATCACTACTGTGATGAGATCTTATGAACTCTTTGCCATTACGGTCTTGCTTATTTCTCCGTGCTCAATGAGTAAAGCCATGTATGACAGGCCCGTACTCTGTGAGGTAGCACGCATTTTATTGTGCATCCGCCTATAACTGTTGATGAATAACTTATTATTCCTGTTCTTTTGCCCGATGGTTTATTGGAACGCGGTTTCTATAATGCTTATCGTGAATTGCATAACGTCCTGCATCGAGCTTTCGTTCGCATTGGGCGTTCTATCATAAGGATTAAAAATGAGTCTCCAAAATTATCCTAATCAGTTCCGCCGCAATCTACAACAAGGGCAAACGCTGATTGGCTGCTGGAGTGCGCTGGCCAATCATATCTCAGCTGAGGTGCTCGGGTTGGCTGGTTTTGACTGGTTGGTTTTAGATGGTGAACATGCCCCGAATGATGTCACGACGTTTATCCCACAGTTAATGGCGTTGAAAGGCAGCCACAGCGCTGTAGTTGCGCGCGCGCCGTGTAACGAGCCGGTCATTATCAAGCGGTTATTGGATATTGGTTTCTACAACTTTCTGATCCCTTTTGTCGAAAGTGAAGAAGAGGCTATCCGGGCAGTTGCTTCCACCCGTTATCCGCCCGCTGGTATCCGGGGCGTTTCGGTGTCTCATCGCAGTAACAACTACGGTACGGTGCCGGATTACTTCGCCACTATTAACGACAATATTACTGTATTGGTGCAGATTGAAAGCCAGCAAGGGGTCGACAATCTGGATGCTATCGCCGCTGTTGAGGGTGTTGACGGTATTTTTGTTGGGCCGGGCGATCTTTCTGCTGCACTCGGTTATCTCGGTCAACCAAACCATCCTGAAGTACAAAAAGTCATTCGCCATATTTTTGATCGCGCCAAAGCACAGGGTAAGCCGAGCGGTATTCTGGCGCCGGTTGAGGCGGATGCCCGCCGTTATCTGGAATGGGGCGCAACATTTGTGGCTGTTGGCAGTGATTTGGGCGTCTTTCGCAATGCCACCCAAGCACTGTGTGACAAATTTAAGAAATAATAAGCAGTTTATTTTACCTATTTAGCGCTGCCGTATTAACGGCCTTCCGGCCTATTCGAGGAGAGACAAATGAAAATCGGCTTTATTGGTTTAGGGATTATGGGAAAACCCATGAGTAAAAATCTGCTAAAAGCGGGTTACTCATTAACAGTCCTTGATCGGAATGCGGCAGTATTGGATGAGCTGCTCAGTGCTGGTGCTAATCAGGCGTCGACACCCAAAGCGCTGGCAGCCGAGTGCGATATTATCATTACTATGTTGCCTAATTCACCGCATGTGAAAGAAGTGGTATTAGGTGAAAATGGTGTAATTGAAGGCGCGAAACCAGGCTCGGTGCTCATTGATATGAGTTCGATTGCGCCGTTGGTTAGCCGCGAAATCAGCGAGGCGCTGGCCGCTAAACACATCGCCATGTTGGATGCGCCCGTCAGTGGTGGTGAACCTAAAGCGATTGATGGCACATTATCTGTCATGGTCGGCGGTGATAAAACCGTCTTCGACCAGTGTTTTGATGTGATGAAAGCAATGGGCGGCTCAGTCGTGCATACCGGTGAGATTGGGGCGGGTAATGTGACAAAGTTGGCGAATCAGGTGGTCGTGGCGCTGAATATTGCCGCGATGTCTGAAGCATTGGTGCTGGCCACGAAAGCGGGCGTGAATCCGGATTTAGTATTCCAGGCGATTCGTGGTGGTCTGGCAGGCAGTGCGGTGCTGGAGGCCAAAGCCCCGATGGTGATGGATCGCAACTTCAAACCGGGCTTCCGCATTAACTTGCATATCAAAGACTTGGCTAATGCCTTAGAGACCTCGCACGGTGTGGGCGCTCAATTGCCATTGACCGCCGCAGTCATGGAGATGATGCAGGCGCTGAAAGCGGATGGGCTGGGAACAGCAGACCACAGCGCATTGGCCTGTTATTACGAGAAGTTGGCTAAAATTGAAGTGACGCGTTAATCAGTGCTAGACAAACTTTGTGTAGCAGCGGATAGCTCATGAGATTGAATTATTTATGAAAATAGTCATCGCTCCGGATTCTTATAAAGAAAGTTTATCCGCGCTGGATGTTGCCGTGCAGATTGAAGCGGGTTTTCGCACCCAGTTTCCTGATGCGCAATATATCAAGTTGCCGGTTGCAGATGGCGGCGAAGGCACGGTGGAAGCCATGGTTGCGGCTACGTCAGGCAGAATTATTAAGGTTAATGTGACCGGCCCGTTAGGTGAAGAAGTTGATGCCTTTTACGGAATTTCTGGTGATGAAAAGTGTGCATTTATTGAGATGGCTGCTGCCAGTGGGCTAGAACTTGTCCCGCCACAATTGCGCAATCCGTTAAACACCACCTCTTATGGTACGGGCGAATTGATTTGTAATGCGCTTGATCAGGGAGTGAAACATATCATTATCGGCATCGGTGGCAGTGCGACTAATGATGGTGGGGCGGGCATGGTACAAGCTCTGGGCGTCAAACTGCTGGATAAGCAAGGAAAGCAGATTGGTTTTGGCGGCGGTATGCTGGCTCAACTGGCTACGATTGATATTGCAGGGCTCGACTCACGTATTAAGCAGTGCCAAATCGATGTGGCCTGTGATGTCACCAATCCATTAACGGGTCGTGAAGGGGCTTCTGCGGTTTTCGGTCGACAAAAAGGTGCAACACCGGCCATGGTGACCCAACTGGATGAGGGGCTGCTGCATTATGCTCGTGTTATTAAGCATCATCTTGATATTGATGTTGATCACGTAGAGGGCGCGGGAGCTGCCGGGGGGTTAGGTGCGGCGTTGCTGGCTTTTTGCGGAGCGACTCTCAGCCCAGGTATTGATATTGTAACTGATGCATTGGGGTTGGATGCTTTAGTCCGCGATGCAACTTTTGTGATTACGGGTGAAGGGCGGATTGATAGTCAAACTATTCACGGTAAAGTACCCATTGGTGTCGCCAGAGTGGCTAAGCGTTATAACAAGCCGGTGATTGGAATTGCCGGTAGCTTGAGTGACGACGTGGATGTGGTCTATGAGCATGGTTTGGATGCAATTTTCAGTGTGATTTACAGTATATGCACTTTGGAGCAGGCGCTGGATAATGCGGCAGATAATGTGTTCAGAACGGCGCGCAATATCGCCGCCACGTTAGCAATAGGTATGGCTGCTACTGGGTCATAATATCTCGGTAAATCATCATCATATTTTAAACCAAGGCCTTCCTCATGAGTGTATATAATCTTGATCCCCGGCTTGCTCAGGATATCGTCATCCGTACCATGAAGATTATTGACACCAATATTAATGTAATGGATGGCAAGGGGCGGATCATTGGTAGCGGTGATGAGGAGCGCCTTGGCGAGCTGCATGAGGGTGCGCTGCTGGCGTTGTCCCATGGCCGTATTGTTGACATTGACGATGCGGTTGCCCGCCAATTGCACGGCGTGAAGCCCGGTATCAATCTGCCATTGCGCCTTGAGGGTGAAATCGTTGGCGTGATTGGCCTGACCGGGAACCCCGGGCAATTGCGCCAATATGGCGAGCTGGTATGCATGGCAGCCGAAATGATGATGGAGCAGGCGCGGCTGGTGCACCTGTTGGCGCAGGATAGCCGCTTGCGCGAAGAGCTGGTTTTGAACTTGATCCGAACTGAAGAGATATCACCGGCACTGATTGAATGGGCGCAGCGCCTCGGAGTTGATATCAATGAACCCCGGGTGGTAGCGGTGGTGGATGTGGACAGCGGCCAACTGAGTGTCGACAGCGCCATGTCAGAATTACAAGAGTTGCAAACCCTGTTGACCACCCCAGAGCGCAACAACTTGATTGCGATTGTCTCCCTCACCGAAATGGTGGTGCTGAAACCGGCACTCAACAGCCATGGCCGTTGGGATGCGGTTGATCATCGGCGTCGGATGGAATCACTGCTTTCGCGTATGACAGAACGTGGCCGCTTGCGAGTGCGCCTCTCATTGGGGAATTTCTTTACTGGCCCCGGCAGTATTGCCCGCTCATACCGCACCGCCCGCACCACCATGGCCGTTGGTAAACAACGGATGCCAGAGCAGCGCAGTTACTATTATCAGGATTTGGTTTTGCCCGTCTTGCTTGACAGTTTGCGCGGTGGTTGGCAAGCCAATGAGCTGGCTTTGCCATTAGCTAAATTGCGGGCCATGGACAGCAATGGCTTACTGCGTCGTACATTGGCCTGCTGGTTTCGCAATAATGTGCAACCCACGGCGACGGCGAAAGCGCTGTTTATCCACCGTAATACATTGGAATATCGACTTAATCGTATTTCGGAATTGACCGGGCTGGATTTGGCGAATTTCGATGACCGCTTGTTACTGTATGTCGCTTTACAATTAGGCGAACAGGAATAGAAATAATCTATTTTTTCTAGAGTGCATTATCCGCACAAAAATTAATTCTCTTTATTATGAGAGTTAATTGGAATAATTCCCTGTGCTTAATCGATTCTCCCCGCAATTTATTATTCTGCTTCGTACATCTGCCTATTTTTCCCCCCTGAAATATCTGCAATAGCACAATTCTTTTGCATTAAAAATTAATTGTAATAATACAATATTATAGCCACTATATTTATAAGGTTAATTACTTGTTTGAGTTGTAAATTATTGTTGTAAATAAGAATTATTTATCCGAAAGGGTATGACTTCTGGGAAGAAATATAATGAATTCATTTATTGTGGCTGACACCGAAAGCTGTATTGGTTGTCGGAGCTGTGAAGTCGCTTGTGTTGTTGCGCATCATGAAGGCAAATTCCCGGATAAACCGGATTATTTCACTCCACGGGTGAAAGTCTTTAGAGATAATCAGGGCGCCACAGCTGTTTTTTGCCATCATTGTGAAGATGCTCCTTGCGCAAGTACCTGTCCGAATGGCGCTATTGTTGAAATGAATAACAGTATTCAGGTTATTCAGGAAAAATGTATTGGCTGCAAAACCTGCATGATTGCCTGCCCGTTTGGCATGATGACCGTCGTGACTGAAACCGTGCAACCCGCCAGTCACCGCCTGGCCGATGTTTATCAACGTACCGAAGCCCAGAAATGCGACCTGTGTCTTGATCAACCTGATGGCCCAGCCTGTATCAGTGTTTGTCCCACTCAAGCTCTGACTTTGGTTGATCAAAATTACCTACTGAATCAACAACGACAAAAGCGCCAGCGTACTGCATTGAATGAGCATAATGGCCGCTTGTTTAGCTGTGCCACTTCTGCGGGCGTGACCCACTCTTTCAGTCCAGCGCGCAAAAATATCCGCGATACGGCCCCCATCAATCTGTTATTGCGGCCACGCACTCCGCGGTTGGAAGCGAAAAAAATCCCACTGGCGGAGCGCAAAACAAGCTTTGCTGAAATCTATTTGCCTTTCACCGAAGGCCAAATTTATGAACAAGCTGAACGTTGCTTGAATTGCGGCGACAAGACTATTTGTCAGTGGACGTGCCCACTGCATAACGCCATTCCGCAATGGATTTCATTGGCCTATCAAGGTCGTATTCATGAAGCTGCCGAATTGTCTCATCAAACCAGTAGCTTGCCAGAAATTTGCGGCCGAGTTTGCCCGCAAGACCGCTTATGTGAACAAGCTTGTACTTTAAATGACCACGATGGCGCGGTCACCATTGGCCAGATTGAACGGCATATTACAGAAACCGCATTGGCGACTGGCTGGCGGCCTGATATGTCACAAGTTAACCCTAGCGGAAAGCGGGTTGCCATTATTGGTGCTGGCCCGGCAGGCTTGGGCTGCGCGGATATTTTGGTCCGCAACGGCATCACGCCAGTTGTCTTTGATCGCTATCCTGAAATCGGTGGTTTGCTGACCTTCGGTATTCCGGCTTTCAAACTAGAAAAAGGTGTCATGGCGCGTCGGCGAGAAATCTTTAGCGAGATGGGTGTTGAGTTTTGCCTAAATACTGAAATTGGCCGTGATATCACCATGGAAAATCTGCTCGGCGAGTTTGATGCACTTTTCTTGGGGGTGGGGACATACCGTTCGATGCGCTCCGGGCTGGAAAATGAGGATGCGACCGGTGTTTATGATGCTTTGCCATTCTTGATTGGTAATACCCAGCACTTGATGGGCTATCCCGCCAGCGCTGCTCACCCTTATGTCAGCATGGAAAATCAGCGGGTAGTGGTATTGGGCGGTGGAGATACCGCCATGGATTGCGTGCGCACCTCATTACGTCAGGGGGCCAGCAGTGTGGTTTGTGCCTATCGCCGTGATGAAAAGAACATGCCTGGCTCCAAACGTGAGGTCAAAAATGCCCGCGAAGAAGGCGCGGAGTTTATGTTCAATCTTCAGCCGCAACAAATTGAGGTGGATGAGCAAGGGCTGGTGACTGGCATCAAAATGGTGCGTACCGAAATGGGGCAGGCCGATACCCAAGGGCGGCGGCAGGCGCGGCCTATTGCCGGTTCCGAACACATTATTCCGGCTGATGCAGTTATCATGGCATTTGGTTTTAGCCCGCATCGGATGTCGTGGTTGGCGGAACATAATGTGGTACTGGATAAGCAGGGGCGGGTGGTTGCCCCGACGATTTCCGGTTATCCGTATCAAACCAGTAATCCTAAAATCTTTGCCGGGGGGACATCGTGCGCGGGGCTGATTTGATTGTCACGGCCATCGCCGAGGGGCGCAAAGCGGCCGAGAGCATTGCTTATTATCTCAATGTCTTATAACCCCAGCGGCGAGGAGAAAAGATGAACCGATTTGTTATCGCCGATATGACCCAATGTATTGGCTGCCGCACTTGTGAAATTGCCTGTGTGGTGGCACACAGCGCTGAGAATAAGGCCAGCGCCATCACACCTGATCAGTTTCACCCGCGCCTGAGTGTGATGAAAAGTTTTGCCGTCAGTACCCCCATTCTCTGCCATCAATGTGAGGATGCGCCATGTGAGAATTCTTGCCCCAATGGTGCAATTGTCACCGGCGACCATGGGGTGCAAGTGCTGGCATCACGTTGTATTGGCTGTAAAACCTGCATGTTGGTATGCCCGTTTGGTGCGATGAATATGATTGAGCAGATTAATCAAAACGCGACCGTGAGTGCGCAAGCGCATAAATGTGACTTATGCCATTCCCGTGAAACTGGCCCGGCCTGTATTGAGGTCTGCCCGACGAAAGCATTGAAATTGGTGACGCCACGGGCGTTAGAAAATCTCCAGCGGGACCGACAATTGCGGGCCGCTCGTGGCGCTGCATCAGGTATCGCCCGATAACGCCCGCGGTCATAAGGATAAAAAATGGAAAAAATCCTCACGGTCTGCCCTTATTGCGGTTCCGGATGCAAATTAAATCTATTGGTTGAGGGCGGTGAAATTGTCGGCGCACAGCCGGCGAATGGCGTCACTAATCAGGGGGAGTTGTGCCTGAAAGGTTACTATGGCTGGGATTTTCTTAATGACACTCGCCTGCTAACCCCTCGGTTAACCAGCCCATTACTGCGCCGCCAGCGCGGCGGTACATTTGAACGCGTAAGCTGGCAAGAGGCCATTGCATTCATTACAACCAAACTTAAAGCTATCAAAAAGCGCCACGGGCCGGATGCCATCATGATGACCGGTTCATCACGCGGGCCGGGTAATGAGGCCAATTATGTGATGCAAAAGTTTGCTCGTGCCGCCATCGGCACCAACAATATCGACTGCTGCGCCCGCTTGTGTCACGGCCCTTCAGTCGCCGGTTTACAGCAAACTCTGGGCAATGGCGCGATGAGTAATTCCATTGGCGAAATTGAGAATACCGATTGTATTTTGGTGTTCGGCTATAACGCCGCCGACTCTCATCCTATCGTGGCGCGCCGTATTCTGAAGGCCAAGAATAAAGGTGCCAAGTTGATCGTCTGCGATCCTCGGCATATTGAGACGGCGCGTATTGCAGATCAATGGTTGCCATTGAAAAACGGTGCCAATATGGCGCTGGTGAATGCCTTTATTTATGTGTTAATTGAAGAAAAACTCTACGACGATAATTATGTCCGCGCCCATACCCGTGGCTTTGATGAACTGAAAGCGGGAATTGCCGATTACCGCCCAGAGGATGTCGAGCATATTACCGGCCTACCTGCGCAAGCTGTCCGTCTGGCGATGCGCACTTATGCTGCCGCCCCAGCCGCCACTATTTTGTGGGGCATGGGCGTCACCCAATGGGGGCAGGCGGTGGATGTGGTGAAAGGGCTGTCTTCGCTGGCGTTATTAACTGGCAATCTCGGGCGGCCTAATGTGGGTGTCGGGCCGGTGCGCGGGCAGAATAATGTGCAGGGCGCTTGTGATATGGGGGTCTTGCCCAATACTTTCCCCGGCTATGAGAAGGTCACGGACGAGGCGGCCCGAGGCCGTTTTGCCGCGGCTTGGGGCGTCACTGAACTACCGGCACATGTGGGTTACTCAATTACTGATGTTCCGCACAAAGTGGCGCAAGGCAAACTCAAAGCTTATTACGTGTTTGGCGAAGACCCTATCCAGACCGAGCCGGACTTGGCCGCCATGCGCGCCGCTTTTGCCGCACTGGAGCTGGTGGTGGTGCAGGATATCTTTATGACCAAAACCGCTGAACTGGCGGATGTCATCTTGCCCGCCACATCATGGGGCGAGCATGAAGGCGTTTATACCAGTGCAGATCGCGGCTTCCAGCATTTCAATAAGGCCATTGAGCCAAAAGGTGATGTGAAGCCAGATTGGGAAATTATCAGTCTGATATCCACGGCGATGGGCTACCCTATGGCCTACCAGAATACCCAGCAGATTTGGGATGAAATGCGGGGTTTGTGTCCGCCATTCTTTGGTGCAACTTACGCGAAAATGGCGGGGCTGGGATATGTGCAATGGCCTTGTCCGAGTGAAGACCACCCCGGAACACCCTATTTGTACACCGGCAACCAATTCGCCACTGAAGATGGCAAAGGTGTTTTGAGTTGTGCGCCGTGGCAACCGCCGCATGAGCAAACTGACCGCGATTATCCGCTGGCACTTTGCACGGTGCGTGAAGTCGGGCACTACAGTTGCCGCTCAATGACCGGTAATTGCGCCACACTGAAAATTCTGGCGGATGAGCCGGGTTATGTGCAGATTCATCCAGAAGATGCCAGTCAACTTGGCGTCGTCGATCAGGCGCTAGTTTGGATTTCCTCACGGCGTGGCAAAGTGATTGTTCGTGCCAGTGTTACCGAGCGGGCTAATTGTGGCGCGGTGTATATGACTTATCAGTGGTGGATTGGCGCGTGTAACGAATTGACGGTGGATCATGTTGATCCGGTGTCAAAAACACCGGAATTCAAACACTGCGCGGTCAAAGTGGACGCTATTGGTGATCAAAGTGCGGCAGAGCAATATGTTGAACAGCAATATAACCAACTGAAAAAACGGCTATCAGATGCCGCGGCTGTCTAGCCCACGGCGGTAGGCCACTGTCGTGGTTTACCGCACCTGACTTTGCAGATGTTGCAAAAATTGGCTGGCATTCATAAAACCGGTCACTCTAGCCCCGCTAATCTCATTGCCCTGCGCATCGAAAAACAGGATGGTTGGCAAGCCCAGTACATTTAGCTGTTTCAACAGCGCCGCATGCTCTGCGCTGTTCGCCGTCACGTCAGCCTGGAGCAACACCGTATTCGCTAACTGGCGCTGAACTTTTTCATCACTAAAGGTATATTTCTCAAACTCTTTGCAGGCTACACACCAGTCGGCATATAAGTCCAGCATCACCGGCTGGCCTTTTGCTTGCGCTAATGCTGCCTGTAACTGGGGTAAATCGGCAACGTGTTTAAAGGCTAAGTGCTTAATTTCATTCTGTTGTGTGTTGCTACTGAAAACCCAGTCTTGCAGTGGGCGGGCGGCAACCAACAAGGCGGCCAGCAGCAATAACTGGCAAACTCGCGCCCAACCGGAGTGGGCTTTCAGACTTAATACAAATGCCCAGCCGAAGAAGGCTATCGCCAACAGGCCCCATAAACGTAAGCCCCAGACATCTCCCAGAACCCTTTCCAGCAAGAACACCGGCAGAGCCAGAATGACGAAGCCGAAAGCCTCTTTGACATATTGCATCCACGGGCCACTGCGCGGGAGCAGCTTATTGCCAAACAACGTCACAATGACCAGAGGAATCCCCATCCCTAAGGCATATAAATACAGCGTTCCTCCACCGGCCAACATATTCCCGCTTTGGGCGATATACAGCAAAATGGCGCTGAGCGGCGCAGTCGTACAGGGCGAGCAAATGAGACCAGCCAGTGCGCCCATGGCAAAGACACCGGCCAGCGAACCCCCGCGCTGACTGCTGCTCCATTGCACCAGCCGGGTTTGCAGTGACGACGGTAATTGCAACGAATAGAGGCCAAACATAGATAGCGCCAGCAGCACGAACAGCACCGATAACCCAATCAATACATAGGGATGCTGTAACGCGGCTTGAAATTGTAACCCCGCCGCCGCAACCACCAGGCCGAGTAAGGTATAAGTCAGCGCCATCCCCTGCACATACACGACCGCCAATAGCAATATCCGCCGCTGACTGTGAGGTTTCTCACGCCCGAGGATAATGGCAGAAATCAGGGGGTACATCGGCAATACACAAGGTGTGAAGGCGATGCCAATCCCAATAAGTAGCGCCCACAGGGGGGAGAAGGGCAGCTCAGCCGGCTCTGGGGCCGCATTATTGGCCACCGGAGAAACAGCAGCCTTTGCATCAGCCGCAACGGATGACGCGGCGGTCACAGCGGAGAGCGGAATCACACGGGTTTCCGGCGGATAACAGAAACCGGCCTCGGCGCACCCTTGATAAGTCACACTGACACTCGCCTGCTCACCGGCCTGTGTAATAGGGATTTTCAGTGTTAACTGTTGCTTGAAAATCGAAACTTCGCCGTAGAACTCATCATGGTGGGCAATGCCCTCCGGGAGGCTAAATGCCCCGAGAGCCGCATTTTTAGGCACAATTTTGATTTGCTGGCGGTACAGATAATAGTCAGGATGAATCTGCCAGTTCAGGGTGAGCTGGTCACCTTGTTGGCGAAAATCAAAAGCAAACGCTTGATCGACCGGAATAAACCGGCTCTGGCTACTTTTTTGGCCAAATGCGGCATTGTCACCAAACAGCGAGGCTTGCGCACTGTGCGGCGCGAGTAAAACGCTGCACAGCAGCAGTATCAGAGTAATGAAGCGTTGAGCCATGACAGGTAATCTTTATCTCCGTCCCGTACCGGCAGCACCAGCAATTCCGGTGTCTGGTAGGGGTGATGTTGTTTGATATAGCTAAGAAGCGCTTGCTGATGAGCGGTATTGCTCTTGAACAAAAGTTGGACTTCATACTCTTGCTGGAGCTTGCCTTCCCAGTAGTAAATCGAGGTCGCGCCCGGCAACAAAGTCGCACAGGCGGCCAATTTCTCCCCGAGTACCTGCGCGGCTAAATCCTGTGCGCTGGCTTCATCAGGGGCGGTGCACAATACCACAATTGCATCACAATCAGACATCTTAACCTCATTGGTAGTGCTGTTCTATGGTGGCGTGGGAAGTTGCGAGATAACGCAATGAGTGAAGTCATCGGCTTATAAAACGTACTATACCCTGAAGTTGGGGGAGGTCAGAAGATGATTTATATCACAGTGGAATAGATGCGATGAAGCTCGCAAATGAGAGTGGGGCGCATCGCGCGCCCCATTTACAGATGATAGATTACAGAACCAGACCGCCCATCACGAAGCCGAAACAAACGGCCAGTGCTACCCCGATAGTCCCTGGGATGAAGAACGGATGGTTGAACACAAAGCGACCAATGCGAGTGGTGCCGGTGTCATCCATTTGTACTGCGGCTACCAGTGTTGGGTAGGTAGGCAAAATGAACAGACCAGAAACCGCAGCGAAAGAAGCAATTGCCGCCAGTGGTGAAACGTTCAGCGCCATTGCCATTGGCATCAATGCCTTGGCAGTTGCGGCCTGAGAGTAAAGCAGTGCGGAACAGAAGAAGAAGATAACGGCCAGCAGCCATGAGTGAGCTTGAATCAAGCTACCCGCGGTTTCTTTAATCCATTCCAGGTTGTGTTGTACAAAAGTATCACCCAACCAGGCGACACCCAGGATACAAATACAAGCACTCATACCTGCTTTGAATGTGCTGGAGTTCAGGATTGAATCGGTATCAACCGAACAAACCATGGTGGTGATGGTTGCCACACTCAGCATGATTATCAGGATGGCGTTAGTGGTGTTCATCAGCGGTGTTGCCACCAGACCGACACTTGGGCTGTTGATAATGGCATACGCCACAACACACAATACGCCCGCCAGGAACAGCAATACGGAGGTTTTAGCGCGTGGTTTAATAACTTTTACTGTGTCGCCACGTAGCGTTACCAAACCTTCTTCCAAACGTTTCAGATAGATTGGGTCATCAGACAATTTGGAGTTAAAACACCAAGATACAATCAGTGACATCACAAACACCGCCAGCAGGGTGGATGGGATGACTATCATCAATAAATGTAAGTAGCTGACGCCATGACCTTCCATTACTGAAGACATATAAACGACTGCCGCAGAAATAGGTGATGCGGTGATAGCAATCTGTGCGGAGACGACTGCGGTTGACAGCGGGCGGCAAGGTTTGATGCCTTGTTCTTTCGCCACTTCAGCAATCACCGGCAGGGCTGATAGCGAAATGTTACCTGTCCCGGCAAAGATGGTCAGAAAATAGGTGACCAGCGGAGCAAGGATGGTGATGTGTTTTGGGTTCTTACGCAGCAATTTTTCAGTTTGCTGTACCAGATAATCCATACCGCCCGCCACTTGCATTGCAGAGATTGCGGCGATAACAGCCATGATGATTGAAATAACGTCAAAGGGAATGCTGCCTGGTTTGACGCCAATGATCGCCAATACCAAAACACCAATACCACCCGCAAATCCGATACCGATACCGCCTAACCTGGCCCCTAAAAAAATGGCCAGCAGAACGATGACTAATTCTACGGCTATCATAGTGTTTACTCCTTGTTTTTAATTGGAAACTATTTGTTTTTATTGCAAATAGAAAGTTAAAAAATTGTGTTTGCCAGAAAGTAAAAAGGCACGCTGTCCAGAGGAGCATGCGTGCCTTACAGGGCTACCGAATGATTATTTTATTGTTCATTTTCATCGGTATAACGTTTCGCCTTATAGGCAGGATGCATCAGGTTCTCGACAGAGAAAATATCGTCTAACTCGGCTTCAGTTAGCAAGCCGCGTTCCAGAACCACTTCCCGCACATTTTTACCGGTTTCCGCACAAATCTTGCCCACAATGTCACCATTATGGTGGCCAATGAATGGGTTCAGATAAGTGACGATACCGATAGAGTTAAAGACGTAACGCTCGCAGACCTCTTTGTTGGCCGTAATGCCATTGATGCATTTTTCCAACAAGTTATAGCAAGCATTTGTCAGGATATGAATGGACTCAAACATAGCCTGGCCAATCACTGGCTCCATGACGTTCAACTGGAGCTGGCCTGCTTCGGCCGCCATAGTAATGCAAGTGTCGTTGCCGATCACCTTAAAACAAACCTGGTTAACAACTTCAGGAATAACCGGGTTGACTTTGGCTGGCATGATAGAGGAACCGGCCTGCAATTCTGGCAGGTTGATTTCATTCAGACCAGTACGTGGGCCAGAGGAGAGCAAACGTAAGTCATTACAGATTTTTGACATCTTAACTGCCAGACGTTTCAGCGCACTGTGCACCATCACGTAAGCACCACAGTCAGATGTTGCTTCAATCAAGTCTTCTGCTGGTACACATGCCAGCCCACTGATTTCAGACAGTTTTTGTATAGCTAACTGTGAGTAACCTTCTGGTGTATTCAGCGCAGTACCAATCGCGGTTGCACCCAGGTTAACTTCCAGTAGCAACTCTGCGGTACGTTGCAGGTTTTTGGTTTCTTCTTTTAATAGCACCGCGAAGGCTTTGAATTCCTGCCCCAGCGTCATAGGAACTGCGTCCTGCAATTGGGTTCGGCCCATCTTCAGGATTTTTTCGAATTCTTTAGATTTTCTTTCGAAACCTTCTTTTAACTGATTGATGGCGTCGATAAGCTTCATGATGGAAGCATAAACCGCAATACGGAAGCCAGTTGGATAGGCATCGTTGGTGGATTGGCACTTGTTTAGATGGTCATTAGGGTTGAGATATTGATATTCCCCTTTCTGGTGCCCCATCAGTTCCAGACCGATATTGGCCAGAACTTCGTTGGTATTCATGTTTAAAGAAGTGCCGGCGCCGCCTTGGAACACGTCAACCGGGAACTGATCCATACATTTGCCTTTATCCAGAACTTCGTCACATGCCTGAATAATGATATCTGCAATTTTGCGTGGAATGGTGTGTAACTCTTTGTTCGCCATTGCCGCCGCTTTTTTTACCATAACCATGCCGCGTACAAATTCGGGAACATCACTGATCTTGCTGTTACTGATATAGAAGTTTTCAATCGCACGCAGGGTATGAACACCGTAGTAAGCCTCTGCGGGGACTTCTCGTGTACCTAACAGGTCTTCTTCAATACGAATGTTATTTGACATGAGAACCTTCTCTAATGTGCTGTCTTGTTTTGTATTTGTTAATTAAATTATGCCGCCGTGGGCAATATGATGCCGCCATGAACCTTTAGTGCGGAAAGATTAACCATTCATCATGTTGCTGACAGGATCATATGCTGCTTAACGATAAAAAGCCTTGAACTAGGATCACTATATGGTCGGAATTAATTAAGAGGATCTGATATCTGTGATTTCTCTCACAGTTGCACAAATGAGTAATAAAATTATTCCCCTAACTTGAAAAGCGATTCAATCACCACCACTTTATGATTGTCGACCCACGTCGAAAAGGGGAGCTGACGCCGAAATCTAGAGATACCCAAAATAATTCGAGTTGCAGGAAGGCGGCAAGCGAATGAGTCCCGATGAGCTAACTTGAGTAAGTGATTCGGGTGATTGAGTGCAGCCAACGCATATGCAGTTTGAAGTATGAAGGGTATTAGGGGAAAGGCAGTGTCAGCACCAGCCGGGTCAAGGTTTTCATGGTATCTGTCAGGCAGGTTTACCCTGATGAGAGGTACGGAATGATTGGAATAAGGAGAATGCGGTGCGTTGGTTACCGTTAGCGCTGATATTTTTATTGGCATATATAGAAATATCGATATTTATCAAGGTTGCAGCCGTGTTGGGTGTGTTGGTTACCCTGCTGCTGGTTATCCTTAGCTCCTGTGTGGGGATCTCTCTGGTGCGCAATCAGGGAATCAAAACCTTTATGCAGATGCAGCAAAAACTGGCCGCGGGTGAAAGCCCTGCGGCAGAAATGGTTAAAAGTGTCTCGCTGGTATTGGCGGGCTTCTTGCTGCTGATCCCAGGCTTTTTTACCGATTTCCTCGGTTTGCTGCTGTTATTGCCACCGATTCAAAAATCGTTGACCTTAAAGCTGATGCCACATCTGAACATTTACCGTGGCGGTAGTTTTGGCACTGGCAGTGGCCCAATGGGAGGCGGAAATACCTTCGATGGGGAATTTCAGCGCAAGGCCGATGACCACTTTATCGTCGAACATCGTCCGGATGAGGATGATAAATCGACAGATAATCGCTTCAAAGATGATAAGTAAATCGCCATAGTTCTAATTGATTGTTTATTAATCATAAATTCATAAAGTAAATCATAACGCTTTCTTTTATGGGCCGACGGAATGGTGGCAGAAATGAGTCACTGCTGGACAAGAAAAAACTGAATTTTTTTTTGTCCTCTCCCTTGAAGGGGTGTGAAGTCGCCCCCATTAAGATAGCCACGGTATCGGTTATGAAGGCACGCCGGTACTAATCCTAAATCTGATACGGACCTTCTCAATAGGAGAGCTATCAATGAAAATTCGTCCATTGCATGACCGCGTTATCGTCAAGCGCAAAGAAGTTGAATCCAAATCTGCTGGCGGCATCGTTCTGACTGGCACAGCTGCGGGTAAATCTACCCGTGGTGAAGTTCTGGCTGTCGGCAATGGTCGCATCCTGGATAACGGTGAGATCAAGCCGCTGGATGTGAAAGTTGGCGACATCGTTATTTTCAACGATGGTTACGGCGTGAAGGCAGAGAAAATCGACCATGAAGAAGTGTTGATCATGTCCGAAAGCGACATTCTGGCAATTGTTGAAGCGTAATTCGCGCGCTCTAATCTTCTGAACTGAACGAGTTAAGGGAAATCATACCAATGGCAGCTAAAGACGTAAAATTCGGTAACGACGCACGCATCAAAATGCTACGCGGCGTAAACATTCTTGCTGATGCAGTAAAAGTGACCCTGGGCCCGAAAGGCCGTAACGTAGTTCTGGACAAGTCTTTTGGCTCTCCAACTATCACCAAAGATGGTGTTTCTGTTGCGCGTGAGATCGAACTGGAAGACAAGTTTGAGAACATGGGCGCACAGATGGTTAAAGAAGTTGCCTCTAAAGCGAACGACGCTGCAGGTGACGGTACCACTACTGCAACTGTATTAGCTCAATCCATTATCACTGAAGGCCTGAAAGCAGTTGCGGCCGGCATGAACCCAATGGACCTGAAACGCGGTATCGACAAAGCAGTTATCGCTGCTGTTGAAGAGCTGAAAAAACTGTCTGTGCCTTGCTCTGATTCTAAAGCAATTGCTCAGGTAGGCACCATTTCTGCTAACTCAGACTCAACTGTGGGTGAGCTGATTGCGCAAGCAATGGAAAAAGTCGGTAAAGAAGGCGTTATCACCGTTGAAGAAGGTTCAGGCCTGCAAGACGAGCTGGACGTTGTAGAAGGTATGCAGTTTGACCGTGGCTACCTGTCTCCTTACTTCATCAATAAACCAGAAACGGGTTCTATTGAACTTGAAAGCCCATTCATCCTGTTGGCTGACAAGAAAATCTCTAATATCCGTGAAATGCTGCCCGTTCTGGAAGCAGTAGCGAAAGCCGGTAAACCACTGCTGATCATCGCAGAAGATGTTGAAGGCGAAGCTCTGGCGACTCTGGTGGTTAACACCATGCGCGGCATTGTTAAAGTTGCAGCCGTTAAAGCACCTGGTTTCGGCGACCGTCGTAAAGCCATGCTGCAAGACATCGCAACTCTGACTTCTGGTACGGTTATTTCTGAAGAAATTGGTCTGGAACTGGAAAAAACCACTCTGGAAGATCTGGGTCAGGCGAAACGTGTCGTTATCAACAAAGACACCACTATCATCATCGATGGCGTAGGCGACGAAGCTGCAATTCAGGGCCGTGTTACTCAGATCCGTCAGCAAATTGAAGATGCGACTTCTGACTACGACAAAGAAAAACTGCAAGAGCGTGTTGCTAAACTGGCTGGCGGCGTTGCTGTCATCAAAGTTGGTGCCGCAACTGAAGTTGAAATGAAAGAGAAGAAAGCTCGCGTTGAAGATGCTCTGCACGCAACTCGTGCTGCGGTAGAAGAAGGCGTAGTTGCTGGTGGTGGTGTTGCTCTGATTCGTGCTGCATCTGCTATCACTGCGTCTGGCCTGAAAGGCGACAACGAAGACCAGAACGTTGGTATCAAAGTTGCTCTGCGCGCGATGGAATCTCCGCTGCGTCAGATCGTGGTTAACGCCGGTGAAGAAGCTTCTGTTATCGCGAACAACGTTAAAGCAGGTTCAGGTAGCTACGGTTACAACGCATACAGCGAAGAATACGGCGATATGATCGCGATGGGTATTCTGGACCCAACTAAAGTGACTCGTTCTGCTTTGCAGTACGCAGCCTCTATTGCTGGCCTGATGATCACCACCGAGTGCATGATAACTGACCTGCCACGTGATGACAAAGGTGCTGATATGGGCGCTGGCGGCATGGGTGGTATGGGCGGCATGGGCGGCATGATGTAATGCCCCTAACCCTATAGCTTCATTGATTGCTGATTAAGCTATAAACCTAAAGCGAGTGGGGTAACCTACTCGCTTTTTTTATAGGAAAAAAACGGCTATATAACCAATACCTGTCATAACCTTGCCTCGCCCACGTTTTATACTCAGCCTTTTCTGATTCACATCTTGCAAACTCGCGCCCTAAAAGCAGTTTTATTTTGCTCTGTGTGATGATTGCAGGACTTTTTATTGCCTTCATTTCTGATTTAATGTGTAAACTGTTAATTATTAACCATCAGGCTCGATATCGAGTATTTGGATAATTTCGGCAACGGATGCCTAAGCGGCAGCGGTGCTTTCTGGTAATCTTTAGCGTGATTCTCAACTTCGAATGGGGAAAAAAATGCGGATTAAAGTGTTACTTGGTCTTTCAGCGGCACTGTTGCTGGCAGGCTGTAGCTCCACTAATCAATTGAGTTCAGCGGGCGAGCAAGTGAAGTTCTCTGATACCAAACCGGGTAGTGAATGCCAGTTGGTTGGACAGGTGACGGGGACTCAGAGCAATTGGATCTCAAGCGGTGAAAGCAGCTCTATGCGTGGTGCGGCAAATGACCTGCGCAATAAAGCGGCGGCAATGGGCGGCAATGTCATTTATGGCGCAACCAGCCCGAGTGAAACCTTCTTATCAAGTTTTGCACCGCTAGACAGCAAAATGGTCGGCGAAGTTTACAAGTGCCCTTGATATTTGAAGCGCGAACATAAATAAATCAGGGGATGTCATGGCATCCCCTGTTGTTTATTCTTCTGATAATTTATCCTGCATCAATCGCAAATCCAGTGGTGTCTTGCTGGGTTGCCCCCCGATTTCTCGCGCCAGGCGCGGAACCAGATACCCAGATACACGGCTGAGCAGCCCTTTCATTAATTGTCGAGCTTCATCATCATCGACCATAAAATGAGCTGCGCCTTGTACTTTATCCAGCACATGGATGTAATAGGGCAGAATACCAGCATCAAATAATGCATTACTTAATGCCGCCAAAACCTCGGCATCATTATTGACCCCTCGCAACAAAACACTCTGGTTTAAGAGAGTCACACCCGCCCGTTTTAGCTGTGCCATACTGTCCCGTAAAGACGAGTCAATTTCATTGGCGTGGTTGATGTGTGTCACCATCAACACCTGTAATCGTGAATCCCCCAGCCGTTGACAAAGTGCTGGAGTAATGCGCGCAGGAATGACGACAGGTAAGCGAGTGTGGATACGTAAGCGCTTGATGTGGTGGATACTTTCGATTTCATCCAGCAACCAGCCGAGTTCGCTGTCTTTTGCCATTAACGGATCGCCACCCGAGAAAATAATCTCGTCCAGCTCAGGATGTTGACGGACATAGTCCAGTGCCTGAAGCCAATTGGCTTTATTGCCTTGGTTATCCTGATAAGGGAAATGCCGGCGGAAACAATAGCGACAATTGACGGCACAGCCGCCCTTGACCAGCAATAACGCGCGGTTGCGGTACTTGTGCAATAGGCCGGGTACTACGCTTTGCTGTTCATCAAGTGGGTCGTTGGTAAAACCGGGGGCCGCGATAAATTCTTCCCGTGCAGTGAGCACTTGAAGCAATAAAGGGTCTAATGGATTTCCCGGTTGCATTCGCGAAACAAATGCGCGGGGCACTCGTAAAGGAAATAAACGACGTGCAGCAGTACCTTGTTGCAGGTTAGGGTGTTCATTTAACAACAGAATTCTTAGCAATTCGTCCGGATCGGTAATTACATCGGCGAGTTGTTGCAACCAATCTTCTCTAATTGGCATGTTTCGGGTTACAATACTTGCCATTTTTTAGGCTTACTACCAGTTTCTTGAGGACCATCATGGCCAGTTATTATAGCAACGATTTTCGTCCCGGTCTTAAAATCATGTTTGAGGGCGAGCCTTACGCAGTTGAGTCCAGCGAGTTCGTAAAACCGGGCAAAGGCCAGGCTTTTGCTCGTGTTAAAATGCGCCGCCTGCTGACCGGCGGACGTGTTGAAAAAACATTCAAATCAACAGATTCTCTGGAAGGTGCTGACGTTAATGACCTGAACCTGACTTACCTGTATAACGACGGTGAGTTCTGGCACTTCATGAATAACGAGACCTACGAACAACTGCAAGCCGATGCTAAAGCAATTGGCGAAAATGCTAAGTGGTTGATTGACCAAGCAGAATGCATCGTAACTCTGTGGAATGGTCAGCCTATCACAGTGACCCCACCAAACTTTATTGAGCTGGAAATTGTTGATACTGACCCAGGTTTGAAAGGTGATACTGCCGGTACCGGTGGTAAGCCTGCAACACTGAGCACCGGTGCTGTGGTCAAAGTGCCACTGTTCGTACAGGTTGGCGAAGTCATCAAAGTGGATACCCGCTCTGGCGAATACGTTTCTCGCGTTAAGTAAATAAGTCAGTAGGTTGCAATGTTTCAATTGTGATAAAACCTGCGCTGAGAACGAAAGAAAACCGCTTAATCGGCGGTTTTCTGCTATCTGGGGCTAGGGCATTGATGACAGTGATTTAAGTCAGAAAAAGTGCAATGTTGATTTTTTGACTATCCTTAAAGGGCGAATATACTCACGCTCTATAAGGAACCTTTATAATGTTGAAGAAAAGCATCGCTATTATTTTCTCATTGTTAGTTATCTCTTCATTGAGCGCCTGTAATACTACCAAAGGTGTCGGTAAAGATGTTCAAAGCGCAGGCAGCGCGATTGAACGCAGTGCGGAATAAATCTCCATTCGTATTGTTCTCGGCGGCTATTGCCGCCGGATTTGTTTTTCACTGAGCATAATATTGCTGCTTATTATTTAGCGTGATAACGTATCAGTCTTACCTATCGGCTGTCTGGGACGACCCGGCACGCATCTGTTTTTTCGGGGACGACCCCGCCTGAGCGAGGGGTTTACCATGGCTTGGATTATTCTGGTTATTGCGGGTCTATTGGAAGTTATTTGGGCTATCGGCTTAAAATATTCCCATGGTTTTACACGACTGACACCCAGTATTGTTACTTTGATAGCAATGGCGGTCAGTGTATTTCTGTTGGCTTATGCCATGAAAACGCTACCCGCGGGGACAGCTTATGCGGTCTGGACGGGGATTGGCGCGGTGGGGACTGCTATTTTAGGCATTGTTCTGCTTGGTGAGTCGGCCAGCCTGGCGCGCGTCTTCAGCTTGGGGCTAATTTTAGCAGGAATAATAGGGCTGAAATTGGCGTCGTAAATGGCAAGGGGAATAGCTCCCCTCTGAGTCAATATCACAAGCGAATGTAGGTCAAGGTTGGGTTGTTAGGAACCCAACCTTGAGATTATGGGTTTGCACTCATCTTCCCCTGCTTCACCCATATCAATTCTTCCACCGGGAAACCATAATTCTTGGCGACGGCGACCAGGCGGTCTCGAGTTTGGTTATCAATCGTCGGTGTGCGCGATAAAATCCACAGATATTCACGATTAGGGCCAGCAATCAAAGCATGCTGATATTCATCATCTAAATCAATAACGTTATAGCCACCATAGAACGGGCCAAAGAATGATACCTTCAGTGAGGCTTGCTGCGGTGAGCCAATGAAATAGGCTTTCCCGATACTTTCCTGCCACTGCTGTTTCTTCGTGTTATAACCCCGGTTAATGACTTTTACCCCGCCATCATCACGAGGTGAGTAATTAGCCGTGACATGGTCTAACCCGCGCTCAAAGGAATGGTCCAGCCGGGCAATTTCATACCATGTGCCAAGATAGCGGGGTAATTGGAAGTTATCGACGACTTTCACGTCTTTTGGCGGCGTTACGCTACAAGCGACCGAAAGCAAGGTGGCTGTTATTAAGGACAATTTTGACCACAGACGCATTTGTATTCCTTAGTATTTCAATCATTAGTTTGTGATCGAGAATAGCTATCATTCATGAAAGAGGCAAATGGATGAATCTGAGTTATTGGCGGGATGAGGGAATTCGCGGGATAAAAAAACGGCCCGGCATAAGCACGGGCCGTTGATAGAACATGGGCAATTACAGTGTCAAAACACCGATGATAGCCACCACACTCAGAATGGCAGCCAACCCATAGAACACCCATTTCCCTGCTGGGACGTGGATTTTCAAATCATGCATAACATGGTGAATACGGTGTAAACCGCACCACAGTGGCAGAATAATCATCAGCAGCAGGAATACCCGGCCAATGAAACTCTGGCAGAATGCCAATACGCGCTCATAGCTCAATGCTTCGCCAGGAAAGGCACCCAGAGGCAGCAAAATAGCGACCAATAGAATAATTGCGGGTGCAATAATGGCACCCCACATGCCGCCCGCGCCGAACAGACCCCAGAAGATAGGTTCATCGGAGCGCTTAGGGACTTGATTCATCTTGTTCTCCTCCGGGTTAGAGTAAGGCAACGGCCAGAATAATCGCGGTAGCCGCGATAGTCACAACCCACAGCGCCTTGATAACTGGCTCTGGACCCATTTTTTCGTCTTTAATGACAATATTGGCGGCTTTTGGTGCCAGTTCAAACCAAGTTTTGGTATGCAACACAGCGGCCAATAACGTAATAATATTGATTAATAACACCAATGGGTTTTGCAGGAATCCAACAAAACCTTCCCACCCAGCGGGGCCACTTTTCAGTGCGAATACTCCGTAAATCAACAGAATACTGAACCACACTGTGGTCACCGCGGTGCCTTCACGCAACATATAAAAACGATAGAAACCGAGCTGTTGCCACCAGTTCGGGGCCATGGTACGGACGTAAGCTTTACGTTTAGTAGTCATTGCTGTTTCCCCTCCCTTATTGTGGTTTCAGCATGGCGATCATGAAGTCTTTCGCACTTTCAACCTTGCCTTGCTGGATAGCGGCGGCAGGGTCAACGTGTTTAGGACAAACTTCAGAACAGTAGCCGACGAAAGTACAACTCCAGACACCATTTTTGCCGTTAAGCTGCGGCATACGCTCTTTCTTACCGTGGTCACGGTTATCCAGATTGTAGCGGTGGGCCAGAGTGATGGCTGCCGGGCCGATAAACTCAGGATTGAGGCCAAACTGTGGGCAAGCGGCATAGCACAAGCCACAGTTAATACAGCCAGAGAACTGATGGTATTTCGCCATCTGAGCCGGAGTCTGTTTATTTGGGCCGTCTTTGGGTTTGCGCTCATTACCAATAATATACGGTTTGATGGCTTCTAAACTCTCAATAAAGTGAGTCATATCAACCACTAAGTCGCGCTCAATTGGGAAGTTGCCCAGCGCCTCAACCTTCATCCCGCCGGTATATTCGCGCAGGAAAGTCTTACAGGCGAGCTTCGGTACTTTGTTGACCATCATGCCGCACGAGCCACAAATCGCCATTCGGCAAGACCAGCGATACGACAGGTCTGGTGCCAGGTTATCTTTGATATAACCCAACGCATCCAGCAGAGAAGTCTGCTCATCGTAGGGCACTTCAAAGGTTTCGAAGTGAGGTTCGCTATCACTTTCCGGGTTATAGCGCATGACCTCCATTTTCAGGACTTTCATATCAGTCATTCGCCTGCTCCTTATCCTTTAAATCTTTCGCATCTTTTGCGTCTTTCGCATCTTGTGCTGTGGCTTCACCACCATAAACACGTTTTGCAGGTGCCAGCTTGGTAATTTTTACGTCGCTGTATTCAAGACGTGGTGCGCCGCCTGGAGTATGGAAAGCCAGAGTGTGTTTGAGGAAGTTAACATCATCACGCTCGGTGCAGCCTTCATCCAAACGCTGGTGCGCGCCGCGGGATTCTCTGCGATTCAGTGCTGAGTGAGCCATACATTCGGCGACATCCAGCCCATAGCCCAGTTCGATGGTGTAGAGCAGGTCGGTATTGAACACGCTGGAGTTGTCGGTGATTTTCACGCGTTTGAAGCGTTCTTTCAGCTCAGCCAGTTTATCCACTGTTTTCTGCATCAGTTCTGGGGTGCGGTAAATGCCGCAACCTTCTTCCATTGACAGACCCATTTCATCACGGATTTTAGACCAGTTTTCAGTCCCTTCCTGTTTCATTAGATTGCTCAGGCGGGTTTCCACATCACGCGCTTGTGCATCTAATGCACTGCCATTTGCCGGGCCACTTTCCATGGCGCGCAGAGCAGCTTGCTCACCAGCAAGACGGCCAAAGACCACCAGTTCTGCCAGTGAGTTGGAACCTAAGCGGTTTGCGCCGTGCAGACCAACAGAAGAACATTCCCCGACAGCGAATAGCCCTTTGATGCGCGTTTCACATTGCTGGTTGGTTTCGATGCCGCCCATGGTGTAATGCGCAGTTGGGCGCACAGGAATAGGCTCTTTAACCGGGTCAACACCGACATAAGCTTTTGCCAGCTCACAGATGAATGGCAGGCGCTCAAGCAGTTTCTTCTCACCCAAGTGGCGCAAGTCCAGATAGACCACATCACCACGTGGCGTAGCGATAGTGCGTCCAGCGCGCCATTCATGCCAGAAGGCTTGCGAGACTTTATCGCGCGGGCCTAATTCCATGTATTTGTTCTTCGGCTCTCCGAGCGGGGTTTCTGGCCCCATGCCGTAATCCTGCAAATAACGGTAGCCGTCTTTGTTGACCAGAATACCGCCCTCACCACGACAACCTTCAGTCATCAAGATGCCCGAACCCGGTAAACCGGTTGGGTGATATTGCACAAATTCCATGTCACGCAAAGGAACACCGTGGTGGAATGCCATACCCATACCATCACCGGTAACAATACCGCCATTGGTGTTATAACGATAAACTCGGCCTGCGCCACCGGTAGCCATGACCACGGCATTCGCGCGGATTTGTACTCGGGTACCTTCCATCATATTCATGGCAACAACACCACGAGCCTCACCATCATCGACCAGAATGTCTAGCACGAAGTGTTCATCAAATCGTTGGATTTGTGGGTATTTTAAAGAGGTTTGGAACAGGGTGTGTAGCATGTGGAAGCCGGTTTTATCGGCAGCAAACCACGTACGTTCAATTTTCATTCCGCCGAAACGACGGACGTTAACAGAACCATCCGGTTTACGGCTCCATGGACAGCCCCAAATTTCTAACTGTGCCATTTCTTCCGGGCAACTGTGAACAAAGTGGTCTACAACATCTTGTTCGCATAACCAGTCACCACCGGCAACGGTGTCGTGAAAATGATAGTCAAAGGTATCGTGGTCCTGTGTGACAGCAGCTGATCCCCCTTCGGCAGCCACGGTATGGCTACGCATCGGGTATACTTTCGAGATCAGAGCAATCTTCAGCTGAGGGTTGGCTTCCGCTGCGGCTATTGCTGCACGTAAACCAGCGCCTCCGGCCCCGATAATGGCAAGATCGGCGTTAAAGGTTTGCACTGCGCTTCTCCATTGTTCAAGTGAAAATCTTATACCCATCGTCCTTGGTGCTGCCGCAGTATTCGCTGTGCTCATTCATCCGAATTACTGACTGGTCGGGCGCATTCGCTGGCTGTCTTGCTGCAACACCAATGACTTTGGCTATATAAAATGAATTCCTATTCTTAATATGTTTTTTAATATTTTTATTACGCTAACTAATTAGCGGATAATGAGAATTATTCTATTAAGAATAGCTATTTCTTACTTTTTGTATGGAATAATTATACCTAATGCAAAGTGACAGAAATTTGATGTGATCGATTGTTTTGTTTTATTTGAACCCTCTCAAGGACATTACTAGCAAAAACGTGATCCCAAACAGGATATGCTGGGCAAAAGTCTTTTTCACAGAGTGAAATGCTGAATTTGAGGGGGAAATTTGCCAGATGAGTGACAGATTTGTCTGAGTGGATAGATGCGAGTAGACTGCATCCCCTGTTTGATTTCGGAGTTAACCACCATGAGCGAAACGGCAAGCTGGCAGCCGAGTGCACCTATCGCCAATTTGTTGAAGCGCGCAGCAATAATGGCAGAGATCCGGCGTTTTTTTACCGATCGTGGCGTATTAGAAGTTGAAACGCCTACCATGAGCCAAGCGACAGTGACGGACATTCATTTAGTCCCATTCCAAACCCGGTTTGTTGGCCCGGGCGCTGCCGATGGTTTGACGCTGTACATGATGACCAGTCCGGAATATCACATGAAGCGCCTATTGGCGGCGGGCAGTGGTTCTATCTATCAATTGGGCCGCAGTTTCCGCAATGAAGAAGCTGGCCGTTATCACAATCCTGAATTCACTATGCTGGAATGGTATCGCCCGCATTATGATATGTACCGCTTAATGAATGAGGTTGATGACCTCTTGCAGCAAATTTTGGATTGCAACAGCGCAGAAACCTTGTCTTATCAGCAGGCATTCTTGCGCCATTTGGATATTGATCCTTTGTCAGCGGATAAAGCGCAATTACGTGAAGCGGCAGCGAAACTGGATTTAAGCAATATTGCGGATACAGAAGAAGATCGCGATACGCTGCTGCAATTGCTGTTCACCGTCGGGGTTGAACCACACATTGGCCGAGAAAAACCGGCTTTTGTTTATCATTTTCCGGCCTCTCAGGCCTCTCTCGCCGTGATAAGCACTGAAGATCATCGGGTAGCAGAACGTTTTGAGGTTTACTTCAAAGGTATTGAGCTGGCGAATGGTTTCCATGAGCTGACCGACGGTGAAGAACAACTGAAACGTTTTGAGCAAGATAATCGCAGCCGTGAAAAGCGTGGTTTGCTGCCACATCCAATTGATATGAATCTGATTGATGCCCTGAAGCACGGTTTACCAGATTGTTCTGGTGTGGCATTAGGGGTTGATCGTCTGGTGATGTTGGCGTTGGGCGCGGAAAGGTTGAGTGATGTGATTGCGTTCCCAGTCAATATTGCTTAGCTAGCGCGCTAAACATTACATAGATAACGAATGGCCTGACTCTGTGAAGAATCAGGCCATTTTTATTGGATGACCTACGTTACAAACTGCCCGGGGTGCGAGTTCGGTTTGACGAAACCACACGTCCACGCCCCAGTGTTTCCAAACGGGCCTGGAACGGTGGGAATGGCAGAGTGATGCCGTGCTCGCGGTAACCGGCCAGAATCAACTGGTGGATCTCATGGCGCAGCGGCATGCGATGGCCCATTTCGGCGGCATAGATACGCAGCTCAAAAATCTGAATCCCTTGCTGGAGATCGACCAAATAGACCTCCGGTGGCGGGTTATCCAATACCAGTGTACAGCGGCGCGCGGCGGTCAGTAAGACTTCTGTCACTTCCTCACTGCTGGTTTCTGCCGGGGCCGGTACTGTCAGTACCACACGCGTAATAGAGTCAGACAGTGACCAGTTAATAAATTGCTCGGTAATAAAGGCCTTGTTCGGCACGATAATTTCTTTGCGGTCCCAGTCAGAGATGGTGGTTGCCCGAGTGTTTATCTTAGTGACGCTACCGGTGAGATCGCGAATTGTTACGGTATCGCCGATACGGATCGGTTTCTCGAACAAGATTATCAAGCCGGAGACGAAGTTGGCAAAAATCTCCTGCAAGCCGAAGCCCAACCCCAAACCTAATGCGGCAACCAGCCATTGGAATTTCGCCCATTCAATCCCCAACATTGAGAAGCCGAGTAAGCCGCCGAACAAAATCAACAGATACTTGGTGATAGTGGAAATGGCGTAGCCCGTTCCGGGAGTCAGATCCAGATGCTGTAACAGTGCCAGCTCCAGCAGAGCAGGCAAGTTACGCACTAATTGGGCGGTCACAATCATCACCAGGATGGCGATCAATAAAGATCCCATGGTAATCGCCTGCACGGACTCAATGCCATTAATTGTAGATGACACATCCCACAGACGAATATTTTCCAAGAAACCAAAAGCAGAGTGAATCTCAGACCACAGCACAATCACGGAGACCAACGCGACCATGGTCAGAATGGATCGCACCAACCGCAGAGACTGGGCGCTGATCACATCCAGATCGATAACCGGCTCTTCGACATCAATGGAGCCTTCAGTGCTGTTATTGTGCGGCGTATCATCTTCGCCACGGGCACGTTGCGCCAGAATATCGGCCCGCCGCTGTTTAGCACGATCAAAGGCAATACGACGGCGCTGAATCAGCATCCAGCGGCGAATAATATGGTAAACCACCAACAAGAAGAACCAGATAGCAACCGAGGTCTCCAGGCGCGCTAATAATGCTTGTGACGTCGTGAGATAACCCAGCGCAGAGGCGAATGCCGCAATCAATGGCGCAGAGAGCAGAAGCCCCCATAGCGCCACGTTAACAATATTCTCACCCGAGCCTTTTTTATCCAGATAGAGCGGAATACCGGCTCGCTTGAGGCTATTGGTCACTAAACTTAAGGCAATACACAGCAAAATGAAGCATAACCGGCCGAGCGTGCCGGCGAATTCACGATCGTTATAATTCTCGAAGGTAATCAGCGCCATCATCAGCGGGATAATCAGCCACACTGACATACGATAGAAGCGCATTGCTCGCCCAACTTGGGCCGGTGACCAACGGAAATGGGTGATAAACAGGCCATGGGGATGGGCAAATGAGGCGCTTATCATAAACACCCACAGCACTGGCACGGTCGCGGTGACGGCATTCCCAATGGCGATAGCCATCGGATACGACCATGCATTTTGCAAGCCATAACCGACCGCCGCCCACAAGACGGGCAGCGGTAGCGCCATCAGAATTGACCAGAAAACGGTACGTAATGTCAGGGAGAAATGGTCTTGCGTCACCTTACCGACCCGGCTGCTGGCGCGTTCAAGGAAGGCATGATAATGGCGACGAGAACTGATGCTGAAACCGACAAATAGCAGCGCACCAATAATCGGCAGCAATGTTTCTTGGCTGGTCATCATCATTGCAAATGCTTTGCTTAGCTGCGAAAGGGTATCGAGTGACAGCAAGCGGGTCAGATCATGGGCGACGTCCAGTGGATATGAGAGTGATATCGGGCTGACATCCGCTACCCAAAACAGGTAACGGTGGGTCGCTTCGCGAACTTCATTTAAGGCATCAACTAATTGACTATTCGCCACTTTTAGCTTGGTCAATTCAAGAATTTGAGTGTCATAGCCGGATAACAGAGAGTTCAGTAATTCGCGCTGTGTGCGCCATTGGGCATCCAAAATTCGCTGTTGTTCAGTGGTCAGTGGCGTGCCATCGTCTTGTGTGAATTTGACATTTTGCTGTTGTAACTTCTCCAGCATGTCTTCATATTGCAGGCGCTGAACTCGCAATTGGGCCATATCGCGATCCAATTGCTGAGATTTTGGCACATTGGGCAATCTGGATACCTGTGTGCGCAATGCTTCACCCAACGCGGTTGAAACCCCCAACCACTGAGCCTGCTCGCGAATGGTGCTAAGTGCCTGCCGAACTTGCTGAGTTTGGCTTACAGCCTGGCGTTGCTGTGAGGAAATAAGGTCAATGCGCTGCGCCTGCTGATTCAGCGCTTGAGACAAATCACGGTTTATTTGTAATTGCTGGGTAATCGACTCGGGTAAATCGCCGCCTTGTTCAGCAAGTAACTCTGTGCGCTCAAGTGCTTGTTCTGCGGCTTGTTGGCGCTGATTATTCAGATTGTTACGTAAGGTCTGGAGCTGGGCATCGACCCGCTCCTGACGCTTTTTGTATAGCTCAGCGCGCAGCCGTGACAGTTCTTGGCGATTATTGGCGGAGAGTTGAGAAAGCTCCAGTTCGTTGACCTTTGCTTTGCGGGCTACGGCTTCGGCCTGTAGCAATGCCAATTGAGCTTGTGCTACTGGGGTGGCGGGCCTGCTTTGAGCCTGAAGTCGCGTGCCGATTTCTGTCAGAATGCGCCGGGCTTCTGATTGTTGCTGGGGCAGTTGATTGAGTGACTCACTGATTTCCCGCGCGCGATCTTGCTCCTGCTGTGACAGACGGTTTAACTCTAACAATTGGCTGCTGATTTGCAGCACTTGCTGTTCCAGTTCGGACGTGGACATATTGTTAGGGACAGGTAGGGGTTTATCCACTTCCTGCGCCAATTGTTGCCGCAGTTCGCGCGTCAACTTAGGAAAGTCATCAATCGCTTTTTGATACTGCTGGGCACGGATATCAGATTCTTTTGCATCCGTTAACCAGCTAAGAGCCCCTTGCAGCGCCTGAACAATTTCCGCCTGGTTCGCCATCCCTTTATTGGCTTCAGCCTGCTTAAGCTCTTGTTTTAACTGATCTTCATTGGGCTGAGTTGCTGCCTGTAGCGGCAGGGATAACAACATTGCCGCTGACAGTAATATTGCAGAAAACCATGAAATTATTAGGCGCACGTAAGGGTTCCTTAACATCAGTGACTTTTATACCCGTCATACTTCAAGCTGCATGTGCGTCAGCGGCTCTCACACACCCGAATCATTGGCTGGAGCCAACTCATCGGGATTCATTCAACTGTCGCCTTCCTGCAACTCGAATTATTTAGGGTATAGCAGTGCAAGATAATTCAGGGACGGCTTCGGCGAGAAGTTCACCCATGCGGGTAACCGAACCGCTGTTTAACTGTGGTGCTAAATACACTTTACCCTCAGCAAACAGGTTAATCACCGTAGAGCCCAATTTAAAGCGGCCCATTTCTTGCCCTTTTTCCAGTGTTATTGCGCCTTCGCTGCCTGCTTGCGGATAGGTCCAGCGGCGAATAACACCTTCCCGTGGTGGGGTGATGGTGCCGGCCCAGACAGTTTCTATGCTGCCCACAATAGTGGCACCGACCAAAATTTGAGCCATCGGGCCAAAGACGGTATCAAAGATACAAATGACACGTTCATTACGGGCGAATAAGTTAGGAACATTCGCTGCGGTCAATGGATTGACTGAGAATAAATCACCTGGAACATAAATCATTTCGCGCAACACACCCTCACATGGCATATGCACCCGGTGGTAGTCGCGGGGGGCCAGATAAGTGGTGATGAACTGACCATTCTGGAACTCAGCGGCCAGCATATAGTTACCCGCCAGCAAAGCTTCCACACTGTAGTTGTGGCCTTTTGCCTGCAAGATTTGCCCATCATGGATGGTGCCTAACTGACTGATAGCACCATCAGCAGGTTGGGCTAAGAGATTTTCTTCAGCCACAATCGGGCGTGCACCTGCGCGTAGCGGGCGTACAAAAAATTCGTTAAATGTACGATAAGCAGAGAATTCAGGATCTTGTGCTTCTTTCATATCGACATTGTAGTAGCGGGCAAAAGTTTTGATAACCAGTTGTGTTAACCAGCCACCTTGCTTATCTGCGCCCCAGCCTGCCAAACGGGTCAGGCCATGTTTAGGGAGTAAATACTGCAATCTGATTTTGATACTGTCCAGCACGTAGACCTCTTGGGTTTGCTATGAGCTATAAAAATTAGGGGCGCATTATCTCTATATGCGCCACAGATGTAAGTCTTTAAGTATAGAATTTGATAGTTGCTATGCAGGCGTTATTTCTCGTCACTATCCGACGTTTTGCGAGGTTTTGCCTGTTCCATACTTTCAAGAATCCGATGGTAATTATCAAAGCGCTCTTCGGCAATTTTGCCTTGCTCGACCGCCTCGCGCAGCGCACAACCCGGATCGGTGGTGTGGCTACAATCGCGGAACTTGCAATGGCCAAGGTAATCACGGAATTCGACAAATCCTTGGGTGATTTGTTCCGGAGCCAAATGCCAGAGGCCGAATTCACGCACTCCTGGTGAATCAATCACATCACCGCCATGCTGGAAGTGATATAAACGAGCGGCGGTGGTGGTGTGCTGGCCCAAACCTGAGTTACCCGAAACGGTATTGACCAGAATTTCGTTATCAGTTGGCGGTAACAAGGCATTCAATAGGCTGGATTTGCCGACACCTGACTGGCCGGCAAAGATGCTGATCCGCCCAGCTAATGCTTGCTCAAATGCTTCCATCCCTTCACGAGTTTGGCTGGAAACTTCTAATACGTTGTAGCCAATTCGACGGTAGATATCCATCATGCCATCAACGAATTTACGGCCATCGGCATCCAGTAAATCGATTTTATTCAGTACAATTAACGGCTCGACATCCAATGTTTCACAGGCCACCAGATAGCGGTCAATAATATTGAGGGAAAGTTCTGGTAAGATCGCCGAAACGATCACTATCTGATCAATATTTGCGGCGATTGGTTTCACGCCATCATACAGATCAGGGCGCGTCAGAACGGATGTCCGCTCATGGACGGCTTCAACAATACCTTTAACTCGTACACCTTCCTGCGCTTGCAGACCGGGACGCCAAACCACGCGGTCACCGGTAACCAGTGATTTAATGGTACGGCGGATATTACAACGGTGCTGAACACCATCGGTGGCTTCAACATCGGCATGCTGACCGAAACGGCTGATAACGATACCTTCTTGCGCATCGCCAAGCTGAGAGTCATCTAACTCAGGTTTTCTATCAGTGCGTAGTCGGCGCTGATGATTCGCCTGTACACGGCGTTGTTGACCTTTGGACAGTTTATTCTTGCTCACTGTGCCTCACTTGAATTTGCATGTATCGCTGGTTGCGACCAAAAGGGCTATGATACACATTATTTTATCAATTAACCGTTTGTTCGGTTGTCTTCCCCCGCTAACAGGTAGGAAATATCATGGCAGAGAATCAAAATAATCTGATCTGGATTGATCTGGAAATGACGGGTCTTGATCCTGAACGGGATCGGATCATCGAGATCGCCACTCTGGTCACCGATGCCAACCTTAATATTCTGGCAGAAGGCCCGGTGCTAGCCGTCCATCAGTCTGATGAACAGCTTGGGCTAATGGATGAATGGAACGTGCGTACTCATACTGGCAGCGGGTTAGTGGAGCGGGTAAAAGCCAGCCCTTTTAGTGATCACGATGCTGAATTACAGACCATTGAATTTCTAAAGCAGTGGGTTCCGGCAGGCATTTCCCCAATTTGTGGTAACAGTGTGGGCCAAGACCGGCGCTTTCTGTTCCGTTATATGCCAGAGCTTGAAGCTTACTTCCATTACCGTTATCTCGATGTGAGCACTTTAAAAGAGCTGGCCCGCCGCTGGAAACCTGAAATTTTGCCTGGTTTTAAGAAGCAAAATACCCACCAGGCTCTGGATGATATTCGCGAGTCGGTCGCGGAACTGGCCTACTATCGCGAACACTTTATTCAGCCTTAGTCCCGTTTGTCGTTGCCGTCGCGGGGGGCGTTTACTGGCCGCCTATCTGCAATTTGCATTAATTTGGGTATATACTTCCGCCAGCGCCGATTAAAACAGCAACATGCTGATTTAATCGGCACTTAAACCGAAAAATGATTTTTTTGCTTTCAGGGGCTTGCGGCAAAACGGATTTCTCGTATAATGCGCACCCCGTACCGATGAAGAATTCGCGAGCTTGCGCAAACAGATTCAGTACCGGAAAATATGACGCAGTGCGGGAATAGCTCAGTTGGTAGAGCACGACCTTGCCAAGGTCGGGGTCGCGAGTTCGAGTCTCGTTTCCCGCTCCAATTTCTTGAGTCATAAAGGAATTGGTCATAAAGAAGTCAGTAGTAAAAGAAATAAAAAGTATAAAAGTGATGTGTTTTTTTAGCGCATGACGGCGACGCGGGAATAGCTCAGTTGGTAGAGCACGACCTTGCCAAGGTCGGGGTCGCGAGTTCGAGTCTCGTTTCCCGCTCCAAAATTTTATTTCTTTCAGTACGGGTTACTTCAGATAGTCAAATATTGCCTTAATGGCATTTCAATGCGGGAATAGCTCAGTTGGTAGAGCACGACCTTGCCAAGGTCGGGGTCGCGAGTTCGAGTCTCGTTTCCCGCTCCAAAATTATTTATTCAATTCTGTCTTAATTATCCACAGCTCAGTCACGCGCTGCACCTCGTTCCACATACATTGTATTAACTTCTTCAACAGAGTTATCCACAGATTCTGCTGTTTTTGTATTCAGTTCATAATTTAACCACTTTAATTTCCTGTTTTATAACCATTTGATTTAGTTGTGTATATTTTTATGTGAAAACGTTATGCCGATCACTTGTGCTTTTTTTTGCACTTGATTGCCAAGGTGTTTTTATTTTTATACACAGGAAAACTCTGAGTTCATTTATAACAGAAATAGCTAAAAAAACTCTGCTCAACGTCATTCGACATCAGGCAAAAGTGGCATCAGGCATCTCGTGGCAGGCCTTTTTCAATCGCTCTCACCAGCCGTTTTTTCTGCGGCAATTGAACATCCCCAATCAGTGTAGACCGTCTTTTCAATTGCTGTGAGATTGCCCATTCAATATGTTCATCTAACATGGAGTCAATACCGCGACGCGCTTCCAATGCCAATACAATCTTATCGAGATAGGGCGCATTGCCTAACGCGACCGAGATATTGCGTAACCAGCGCAGGTGGCCAATTCGCCGGATGGCTGAGCCCTCAGTGACCCGCAAAAATTTTTCTTCATTCCAGGCAAATAAATCCAGTAACTGCGGTGTATGCAACACAGCGCGCGGACTGAAATCCTCCTCATCGGTTAATTGTGAGAAACGATTCCAAGGACAGATTAATTGGCAATCATCACAACCATAAATACGATTACCCATTAGTGGACGAAATTCTTCAGGTATCGCGCCTTCCAGTTCAATCGTCAGGTAAGAGATACAGCGGCGTGCATCAACAGTATAAGGGGCCACGATAGCCCCGGTCGGGCAGGTCGTGATGCAGGCGACACAACGGCCACATTGTTCTTCTTGGGGGGTATCGACAGGTAGCGGTAAGTCAATAAGCAGCTCACCGAGGAAGAACCAGGAGCCAGCATCGCGATTTAATATCAGTGAGTGCTTACCAACCCAGCCAATGCCGGATTTGGCGGCCAGCGAGCGCTCCATTATCGGGGCCGAATCGACAAACGGGCGGAAATTGATATCATCGCCTGTCTGCTCCAGACAATAATTCTGAATCATATCGCCCAATTTTTTCAGGCGCTGGCGTAATAATTTATGATAGTCACGGCCCAATGCATAACGACTGACATACCCCAATTCTGCATTCTTTAATGTGCTGGCAAATGCCGCCTTGGCGGGCAGATAATTCATCCGCACGCTAATCACCCGTAAAGTGCCGGGTAATAATTCATGGGCGCGCGCGCGTAACATACCGTGGCGGGCCATCCAGGCCATTTCGCCATGATATTGTTTATCAAGCCAGGCCTGTAAGCGCGGTTCTTCCGCTGACAAATCAGTATCGCAGATACCGACTTGCTGGAAACCTAGCGATTGCCCCCATTGCTTGATATGTTGGGCTAATTGATTCAGATCGAGGGGGTGTGCCATGACGGACCATAGTAAGAAACAAATCAGTGTTAGTTTACCACACTCTGTTTTTTCTGCGGACTGGGTGCGGCGCAATGAGGCGGTTGCCGCAGCACACTTCTCCCTGACTTTATTTGACCTGATGGTGAGAGCCGGAAATGCAGCATTTGAATTGGCGCGAAAGCAATACCCAGCAGCGCGCCATTGGCTAATTTTATGTGGTCACGGGAATAATGGTGGCGATGGCTATATTGTTGCCAGCCGCGCCTTGGCTGCGGGTTTGAATGTCACTCTGATTGCTTGCCCCGGCAATCGCCCATTACCCGCCGAAGCTCATCAAGCACAGTCTCAGTGGCTGGCGGCGGGCGGTGTGATTCATCAGCCTGATATATCATGGCCGCAGCATATCGATTTAATTATTGATGGTTTGCTAGGGATTGGCCTACGAGCCGCACCACAGGGTGTTTATGCTACGCTAATTGACACTGCAAACCGCCATTGTGCGGCAAAAATTGCGTTGGATATTCCGTCGGGGCTGAGTGCTGATAGCGGCGCGGCTCCGGGCTCAGTCATTCGTGCTGATCACACCCTGACTTTTGTCACACTGAAACCGGGTTTGCTCACTGGGCAGGCCCGCGATTGGGTGGGGAATTTACACTGTAATGATCTGGGATTGACGTCATGGCTAGCGGCTCAACCGGTACAAATTGAGCGGATGACAGCCGAGCACTTGCCGCAATGGCTGAAGCCCCGCCGCCCGTGTGCCCACAAAGGGGAGCACGGCCGTCTACTGTTGGTGGGGGGCGATAAAGGATTTGGGGGGGCGATTCGCATGGCGGGTGAAGCGGCTTTGCGCAGCGGCGCGGGGTTAGTGCGAGTACTCACTCACATTGAGCATGTGGCCCCGATTTTGGCCGCTCGCCCTGAGCTGATGGTGCAGGAGTTAACGGATGAAACTCTCGCGCAAAGCATGAGCTGGGCTGATGTATTGGTGGTCGGCCCGGGGTTAGGGCAGTCCGATTGGAGCAGGAATGCTCTGAATCTATTGCAACAAAGTGATAAACCAGCATTATGGGACGCAGATGCTCTCAACTTACTGGCATTAAATCCACATAGGCGTCAGAATCGGGTATTGACCCCTCATCCTGGCGAAGCTGCCCGCCTGCTTGGTTGCCGCGTCGCTGATATTGAGAGTGACCGCTTACTTTCTGCCCGTAACATTGTTAAACAATATGGTGGTGTGGTGGTCTTGAAAGGGGCTGGTACTCTAATTGCCAGTGAACAGGGCGAGATGGCGATTGCTGATGTCGGTAATGCGGGTATGGCCTCTGGTGGTATGGGGGATATCCTGTCCGGCATTATTGGCAGTTTGATAGCACAAAAGCTGGTGCTGTATGATGCTGCCTGTGCAGGTTGTGTTGTGCATGGCGTTGCCGCAGACACACTGGCTGAAGTTCAAGGCACCCGGGGTTTACTGGCCACAGATTTGCTGCCAGTTATTCCGAAGTACGTTAATCCTGAGTTAGCAAGATAGATATCACAGAATGAAAGAACTCGTTTTACCTCTGCCTGATGAGGCAGCGACCGTTGCATTAGGGGCCGCTTTGGCCCATGCCTTCAATGGTGCCAGCGTTATTTATCTGTTCGGTGACTTAGGTGCCGGAAAAACAACTTTTAGCCGTGGCTTCCTTCAGGCCCTTGGCCATTCAGGGCATGTTAAAAGCCCGACTTATACTTTGGTTGAGCCGTATAGCTTGGCCCCAAGGCCGGTTTACCATTTTGACCTGTATCGTCTGGCTGACCCCGAGGAGCTAGAGTTTATGGGTATTCGCGATTATTTCGATAAACAGGCAATTTGTCTGGTGGAGTGGCCGCAGCAAGGGGCTGGGTTCCTACCTCAGGCGGATGTTGAATTGCATTTGGCTTATCAGGACGAAGGGCGTGAAGCTCGCCTGGTGGCTATTTCTGATGCGGGTGCAGATGTGTTGCGCCGTTTAGCTGCTGTGCAAGGATAATTTGATAATGATGCATGGCTTAACAAAATTAATTAGCCAGTCGCGACTTAACCGCGGGAAGCGCACATTAGCCGCTGTAGTGCTGGTTATGATGGGGTTATTTACCCTGCCTTCAGCATGGGCGGTGAAACTGACTGATATTAAAGTGAATAATGGCCCGACAGAAAGTCGGGTTACGCTCAGTTTTGATGGTCAGCCGATTTACGCTTTTTTCTCTTTGAATTCACCTGAGCGGGTGGTGTTAGATGTTCGCCAAAGTGGCAATCTTTCGGGATTACCCTTGGAATTCAGTGGGCAGAACCTACTGAAAAGAATTCGCTCCAGCACCCCGAAAGATGAGCAAAGCACCCGTTTGGTGCTGGAACTGACACAAAAAGTCAAAACTCGTGCGGTCACTCAGCAATCAGGTAACAATTACACTGTCGTGATTACGATGACGGCGGCGGCCAGCGCGCCTGCTCGGCAAGTGCCGCAGCCCATATTAAGCCAAAATAATACGCCACTAAATCAAACTAATACGCCAAGTCCTAATGCCGGGCGTTTAACGTCACAGGCGGCGAGCGCGAACACGGCATCACGGGTCACCAGCACCAATACCACTTCGGTGGCTAAAAACCCGTTTAACAACAAGCCAACGGTAGTGGTGAGCAGTGAGAACATCACCACCAACACCTCCCGACCAATCAAAACTGCCAGTGCCGCTAATAGCTCGCGCGTGGTGGTGGCCATTGATGCTGGTCACGGTGGTCAAGATCCCGGAGCTATCGGGCAAAATGGTCTGAAAGAGAAGAATGTCACTATTGCTATCGCCCGTCGGCTTGAAGCATTGCTTAACAGTGATCCGATGTTTAAACCCGTGTTGACCCGCAATGGCGATTACTTCATTTCGGTTATGGGCCGCTCGGACGTGGCGCGTAAGCAGGGAGCTAACGTGCTGGTCTCCGTCCATGCGGATGCGGCACCTAACCGCAGCGCAACCGGAGCCTCGGTTTGGGTACTGTCGAATCGCCGCGCTAACAGTGAAATGGGCAACTGGCTGGAGCAGCATGAGAAGCAATCCGAACTGCTCGGTGGTGCGGGTGATGTGCTGGCAAACACCGCTTCTGACCCCTACTTGAGTCAGGCCGTATTGGATTTGCAATTTGGTCACTCTCAGCGGGTGGGTTATGACGTTGCCACCAAAGTGCTGAATGAGCTGCAAAGAGTGGGCGACATTCATAAACGTCGGCCTGAACACGCCAGCCTTGGGGTGTTACGTTCACCGGATATTCCGTCATTGTTAGTGGAAACCGGCTTTATCAGTAATAGTACGGAGGAGCGGCTGCTTGGCAGTAGCGCGTATCAGGAGAAAATTGCTCAAGCCATTTATAAAGGTTTGCGCAGTTATTTCCTCGCGCATCCGCTACAAGCCGACCCAAAGGTCGAAAACCGCCCGCTCATTGAAACAGCGGCGGTTGATTCATCTTCACAACGTTCAAGTGTTAGTCAGCCAGAGCCGGTGGCGAACAGTAATGCGCAGAGCGGTAGAACATCTGCCGCCAAGCCACTTGCGGCAGGTAAAAGTCAGATTCATAAAGTACAACGCGGCGAAACCTTATCTGGCATTGCCAGTCAATACGGCGTCAGCATGGCGGTATTGCGGCAAAATAACACACTGAAAAATGATGTGGTCTGGGTGGGGCAGCGCTTGAAAGTACCGGCATCGGGCAGTGCGGGCGCGATAACAGCACCCAAAACCGTTGCTAAAGTGAAGCCGAGCAAAAGTCAGCCCGTGAAACATCAGGTGAAACGGGGTGATACGCTGTCGGCCATTGCAGCCAGATATGGTGTGTCGATGAGTGAGATTGAGCGGGCGAATAAGATAAAGTCAGGTAATGTCCAACTTGGGCAAACCCTCACAATTCCACAATCGTAAGCGAAGGAACGGCTATGCCAATTCAGATTCTACCACCACAGCTTGCTAACCAAATTGCCGCCGGTGAAGTGGTAGAACGGCCTGCATCGGTCGTAAAAGAGTTGGTAGAAAATAGTCTGGATGCGGGGGCGTCACGGATTGATATTGATATCGAACGTGGTGGCGCAAAACTGATTCGTATCCGTGATAATGGCTGTGGTATTGGTAAAGATGATTTGGCCTTGGCCTTGGCGCGCCATGCGACCAGTAAAATAAGTTCACTGGAAGATTTGGAAGCCATCCTCAGTATGGGGTTTCGCGGCGAGGCGCTAGCCAGTATCAGTTCAGTTTCCCGGCTAATTTTGACATCGCGAACAGCAGAACAGAATGAAGCTTGGCAGGCTTATGCTGAAGGCCGCGACATGGCGGTGACCATCAAGCCCGCGGCTCACCCGGTCGGCAGTACCCTTGAGGTGCTGGACCTGTTTTACAACACGCCCGCCCGTCGCAAATTTATGCGTACTGAAAAAACTGAATTTGGTCATATTGATGAAGTGGTGCGCCGCATTGCGCTGGCGCGCTTCGACGTGGCTATCAATCTCAGTCACAACGGCAAGTTGATGCGGCAGTATCGTGCAGCTCCAGATCCTTCCCAGCATGAACGCCGTCTGGCCAGTATCTGTGGCCCGACATTTTTGCAGCATGCGCTGGCGATTTCCTGGCAACATGGCGATTTAACCATCCGTGGTTGGGTGGCTGATCCTGCCGCCAGCCGCACACTCAGTGAAATGCAATATTGTTACGTTAATAACCGTATGATGCGCGACCGGCTGATTAACCACGCGATCCGCCAGGCTTACCAAGATTTACTCAAAGACGACCAACAACCGGCTTATGTTTTGTATCTGGATATTGACCCACATCAGGTTGATGTCAATGTGCATCCGGCTAAACATGAAGTGCGTTTCCAGCAGGCGCGGCTGGTGCATGATTTTATATATCAAGCCGTTACCACTGTTTTACAGCAAGCGGCGACTCCGGTGCTGAACATCAATGAAGATGGCGAAGAGATCGAAGCACCGCGCTGGCAGCCGGAAAATCGCGTGGCAGCGGGCGTTAATAAATATGCGCAGCCGGAACCGGCGAAAGCGCCACCCGTAGAGCGAGTTGCTGCACCGGAGCGAACAATCACTACTGAGCGCTCCATCGCCCGCGAACCTATTCCGGCCTATCATTCGGGCCAGCCTTATCAAAAGCAGCAAGGCGAGTTATATCGTCAACTGGTGCAACCGGCGACTGAGAGTAAAGCGGTAGACACCGCACTAGCTCCAGCTCCTGTTGCGCGTCAGATCCCGGCGGACGAGCCACTTCATGGTGATAATTACAGTTTTGGTCGGGTATTGACGGTATTTCCGCCTTGTTATGCTCTTATTGAATATAAGCAGGGTGTCGCATTATTAGCACTGACGGTTGCCGAACGGTGGCTAAAGCAAGCCCAATTGAACCCGTCAGCAGAAGGACTACGCCCTCAGCCATTACTGATCCCATTAAAACTGACATTGGATAAAAATGAAGCGGCTGCAGGCCTGCATCATCAGAAATTGTTAGCTACCATGGGAATAGAATTGGCCATTGAGCATACAAGAGCGACCTTACGTGCAGTATCTTTACCATTACGCCAACAAAATTTACAAAAACTGATACCGGAACTGTTAGGCTATCTGTCGCAACATGAAGAGATATCGCCAGATGCTCTGGCCACATGGATTTCTCGCCATCTTGGCAGTGAACATGAGGTATGGAATGTGTCTCAAGCGATACAATTATTGGCGGATGTTGAACGTCTTTGCCCACAGTTAGTGAAATCACCACCCGCTGGGCTATTACAACCTATTGATATAAAGGCTGCATTGGCAACCCTGAAACATGAATGATATTGAAAATTTAGACCGGCCACCGGCCATATTTATTATGGGGCCAACCGCCTCGGGTAAAACAGCGCTCTCCATTGCACTGAGAAAACGGCTGCCTGTGGAACTCATCAGTGTCGACTCCGCCCTGATTTACCGTGGTATGGATATCGGCACCGCGAAACCCAGCGCGGAAGAACTGGCGTTAGCCCCACACCGGCTGATTGATATTCGTGACCCAGCGCAATCCTACTCTGCCGCTGATTTTCGTAAAGATGCATTAAAAGAAATGGCCGACATTACCGCAGCCGGGCGTATACCGCTGCTGGTGGGTGGCACAATGTTGTACTTTAAAGCGCTGTTGGATGGGTTATCTCCATTGCCGTCAGCAGATCCGCAAGTGCGCCAGCGTATTGAGCAGCAGGCGGCGGAACTGGGTTGGGAAGCATTACATCAACAATTGGCTGAAATCGACCCGGTTGCTGCGGCGCGAATTCATCCTAATGATCCCCAACGGCTCTCCAGAGCACTGGAAGTTTTTTTTATTTCAGGTAAAACTCTAACAGAACTGACTAAAATTTCAGGTGAAACCTTACCTTATCGGGTTCACCAATTTGCGATTGCGCCTGTTAGCCGGGAACTCTTGCACCAGCGGATTGAATTACGTTTTCGTCAGATGCTGGATGCCGGGTTTGAAACAGAGGCTAGGGCGCTTTTTGACCGTGGTGATTTGCATACGGATATGCCGGCCATTCGTTGTGTGGGATACCGACAGATGTGGTCTTATCTGTCCGGTGAGATTGATTACGACGAAATGGTTTACCGCGGAATCTGTGCGACACGTCAACTGGCAAAGCGCCAAATGACCTGGTTGCGGGGCTGGGGTTCAGTCCAGTGGCTCGACAGTGATAAGCCGGGAGAGGCTTTAGACTCTGTAATACAGGTTGTTAGTGCATAGGTTGAATGATTGTGTACAATTGATTAGTACTCAACGCGCGGATTTTTTTACGCAGTTTATTTTCGAGCCGATAGGTTCTTAGTTAATAACAACAAGCAAATAAGGAAAATATAGAATGGCTAAGGGGCAATCTTTGCAAGATCCGTTCCTGAACGCATTGCGTCGTGAACGGGTTCCGGTTTCTATTTATTTAGTGAATGGCATTAAACTGCAGGGCCAAGTTGAGTCTTTTGATCAGTTTGTCATTCTGTTAAAGAACACAGTCAGCCAGATGGTTTATAAGCATGCCATCTCTACTGTAGTGCCTTCGCGCCCGGTTTCGCATCACAGCAATAATCCGAGTGGTAGCACCAATAATTATCATGGTAGTAATCCATCTGCGCCGCAACAGCCGCAGCAGGATAGCGATGACGCTGAATAAAGCGCATTGCTGGTCAACCATGACGGGGAACATAAGCAACGGATTCGGGCTTATGTTCTCCGCACTAGCGGTTTTGATCCGTTTGAGAGGTTGCACGTTTGTTTGACCGTTATGAAGGCGGTGAGCAGGCCGTACTGGTTCATATCTATTTCTCGCAAGACAAAAACTCAGAGGATCTGCGTGAGTTCGAAGCGCTAGTATCTTCTGCGGGCGTAGAAGCTTTGCAAATTGTGACGGGTAGTCGCAAAGCACCGCACCCTAAGTTTTTTGTGGGCGAGGGAAAGGCAGTAGAAATTGCTGATGCAGTGAAAGCCAGTGGTGCGTCTGTTGTCCTGTTTGATCATGCCCTTTCCGCCGCGCAAGAGCGAAATCTTGAGCGTTTGTGTGAGTGCCGGGTAATTGATCGGACGGGTCTAATTTTAGATATTTTTGCCCAACGGGCCCGTACCCATGAAGGTAAATTACAGGTCGAATTAGCGCAATTGCGCCATATTGCGACCCGTTTGGTACGCGGCTGGACGCACCTTGAGCGTCAAAAAGGTGGGATTGGCCTAAGAGGGCCAGGTGAAACCCAGTTGGAGACCGACCGCCGTTTGCTACGTGACCGTATCAGCCTGATTTTGAACCGGTTGGAGCGTGTGGCAAAGCAGCGTGAGCAAGGGCGACGTGCGCGTACCCGTGCTGATATTCCGACAGTATCTTTGGTGGGATATACCAACGCCGGTAAATCTAGCCTGTTTAACAAAATTACGGCAGCTGATGTCTATGCGGCTGACCAACTATTTGCCACGCTGGATCCAACTTTACGCCGTATTAATGTGGCTGATGTGGGCGATACAGTGTTGGCGGATACGGTAGGTTTTATCCGGCATTTGCCGCACGATCTGGTTGCCGCTTTTAAAGCGACATTACAAGAAACGCGGCAAGCCTCATTACTGTTACACATTATTGATGCAGCTGATCCTCGGGTAGCCGAGAATATGGCCGCGGTCGATTCTGTATTGGCAGAAATCGAGGCGGATGAAATCCCTACATTATTAGTAATGAATAAAATTGATTTGTTGGATGATTTCGTCCCGCGAATTGATCGCAACGAAGAAAATCTGCCAGTCAGAGTTTGGCTTTCGGCCCAAACCGGCGCAGGTATCCCGTTGCTCTTTCAAGCGTTAACGGAGCGTCTTTCAGGTGAGATCGCACACTTTGAATTGCGTTTGCCGCCTCAGGCAGGCCGTTTACGTAGCCGTTTTTACCAGCTTCAGGCAATTGAAAAAGAGTGGATAGACGAGGACGGGAATGTCGGTATGGTGGTCAGAATGCCTATCGTTGATTGGCGTCGTCTCTGTAAACAAGAGCAAGATTTGGTCAGTTATGTTGTTAGTGAGCCAGATTTGGCTAATTAATTGATTAATTGAACTTTTTTGTGAGATTAAGAGCCAGCTTCTTTGGCGTGTGCTCTTGGCCTGAAGAAAACCAATCATAGAAGAATGGAGCTAAAACATGGCGTGGAATCAGCCCGGTAATAACGGACAGGACCGCGATCCGTGGGGGAGCAGCAATAATAATGGCGGCAACTCTGGCGGAAATAACAATAATAATAAAGGTGGCCGTGACCAAGGGCCGCCGGATCTGGATGATATCTTCCGTAAACTGAGCAAAAAGCTGAGTAGCCTCGGCGGCAAAAGTGGCGGAAGCGGTAACGATAGCGGTGGAACGACAAGAGGCCCTGGTTTCAGTGGTCGTATTGTGGGTATCGCGGTGGTTGCGGTTGTGGTTATCTGGGCAGCAAGTGGTTTCTATACAATTAAAGAAGCTGAGCGCGGTGTTGTGACTCGCTTGGGTAAATTAAGCCACATTGTACAGCCCGGTTTGAACTGGAAACCGACCTTTATCGATGAAGTCACCCCGGTTAACGTCGAATCTGTACGCGAATTGGCGGCTTCAGGTGTCATGTTGACCTCTGATGAGAACGTTGTTCGCATCGAAATGAACGTGCAGTACCGCGTGACTGATCCGGCCGCTTATCTCTTTAGCGTGACTAATCCGGATGACAGTCTGCGTCAGGCAACTGACAGCGCAGTACGTGGTGTTATTGGTAAATACACCATGGATAAAATCCTCACCGAAGGCCGTACCATCGTTCGTAGTGATACTCAGCGTGTACTGGAAGAAACTATTCGTCCATACAACATGGGGATAACTCTGCTGGACGTTAACTTCCAGGCAGCACGTCCGCCGGAAGAAGTTAAAGCGGCATTTGATGATGCGATTGCTGCCCGTGAAAACGAACAACAGTATATTCGTGAAGCAGAAGCTTACACCAACGAAGTCCAACCTCGTGCTAACGGTCAGGCGCAGCGTCTGTTAGAAGATGCCCGTGCTTATGCCGCGCGTAAAGTGTTGGAAGCGCAGGGTGAAGTTGCTGGTTTTGCGAAGTTGTTGCCGGAGTATAAGGCGGCACCGGAAATTACCCGTGAGCGTTTATACATCGAAACCATGGAGAAAGTCCTCGGTCATACCCGCAAAGTGCTGGCTAATGACAAAGGTAACAGTCTGATGGTGTTGCCGCTGGATCAACTGATGCGTGGCCAAGGTGCAGATAAAGCAGATGGCAGTAAAGACACAAGTCTGATTCGTCTGAATCCGCCTTCCTCTGCCAATAGCAGCCAAGAATCTGGTGCAAGTAACTCGAATACCAGTTCAACCAGTGGCTCTATCATGGATCAGCGCCGGGCGAATGCTCAGCGTGATACTTCCACTCGCGTAGGGAGAGAATAACCAATGCGTAAGTCTTTTTTACTTATCGTCGTTGTGGTGTTAGTCGCACTCTACGCTTCGCTGTTTGTCGTACAAGAAGGTCAACGCGGGATTGTCCTGCGCTTTGGCAAGGTATTGCGTGATAGTGATAACAAGCCTCTGGTGTACGCACCGGGCCTGCACTTCAAGATACCGTTTATCGAAACAGTGAAGACGTTGGATGCCCGTATTCAAACCATGGACAACCAGGCCGACCGTTTCGTGACTAACGAGAAGAAAGACCTGATTGTTGACTCTTATCTGAAATGGCGTATCAGCGATTTCAGCCGTTACTACCTTGCCACTGGTGGTGGTGATGTCTCTCAGGCTGAAGTGCTGTTAAAACGTAAATTCAGTGACCGTTTACGTTCTGAAATCGGTCGCCTGAATGTGCGCGACATCGTAACAGACTCTCGTGGCCGTCTGACGTCAGATGTGCGTGATGCGCTGAACACCGGTAGTGTGGGTGATGAAGCCGTGACCACTGAAGCGGATGATGCTATTGCCTCTGCGGCAGCGCGTGTTGAACAGGAAACTCGCGGCAAACAGCCTGCGGTTAACCCGAACAGTATGGCGGCTCTGGGGATTGAAGTGGTTGACGTGCGAATCAAGCAAATCAACTTACCGGCAGAAGTTTCTGACGCAATCTTCCAGCGTATGCGGGCAGAACGTGAAGCAGTTGCTCGTCGTCACCGTTCACAAGGTCAGGAAGAAGCAGAGAAGTTGCGTGCAACAGCCGACTATGAAGTGACTCGTACCCTGGCAGAAGCAGAGCGTCAGGCGCGTATTACTCGTGGTGGCGGTGATGCTGAAGCTGCTCGTCTGTTTGCTGATGCATTCAGTAAAGATCCTGACTTCTATGCTTTCATTCGTAGCTTGCGTGCTTATGAAAATAGCTTCAGCAGCGGCAATGATGTCATGGTACTGAGCCCGGAGAGTGATTTCTTCCGCTACATGAAATCGCCAGATAACTCTAGCAAACGTCCATAACGGCTGCCGTAATAGCGCGTTTTTGACTGTATGTTTTTGACTGTAATAGTAAGGCCCGTTAACGCGGGCCTTTTCTATTTGAGGCCGTTTTTCTATTTGATTGAGACAGACAATGAATTCAACCATCTTATTAGCATTAGGCTTGGTTTTGGTACTGGAAGGGCTTGGCCCGATGCTTTATCCCAAAGCCTGGCGCAAAATGATCTTGGCAATGACCCAATTATCGGATGCCACTTTACGTCGTTTTGGCGGAGGATTAGTGGTTGCAGGCGTTGTTATCTACTACATGTTGCGTAGCCGCATGGGTGGCTAAATATAAGCACAAAAATTGTTCAGTTATGTGTTAAAAAGTACTGAAAGCCGCCGTATGAGATGTTAGAATCCTTTTTTAAGCAACCTGGTGATTTTTGAGATGGGTAAGAACGTCGTCGTACTGGGCACCCAATGGGGTGACGAAGGTAAGGGCAAGGTCGTTGACCTGCTGACTGAACGGGCTAAATATGTTGTGCGCTATCAAGGTGGTCACAACGCTGGCCATACTTTGGTTATCAACGGTGAGAAAACCGTTCTTCATTTAATTCCCTCAGGTATTCTGCGTGAAAACGTAACCAGCATCATCGGTAACGGTGTTGTACTGGCGCCTGACGCTTTAATGAAAGAGATGACAGAACTTGAAGCGCGCGGTGTGCCTGTACGTGAGCGACTGTTACTCTCCGAAGCATGCCCATTAATCCTGCCATATCATGTGGCTCTGGATAATGCGCGTGAAAAAGCACGTGGTGCAAAAGCAATCGGTACTACCGGTCGTGGTATCGGCCCTGCCTATGAAGATAAAGTTGCCCGTCGCGGTCTGCGCGTAGGTGATTTGTTCAATAAAGAAACCTTCGCAATCAAACTGAAAGAAATTGTGGATTACCACAACTTCCAGCTAGTGCATTACTACAAAGAAGAAGCGGTTGACTACCAGAAAGTGCTGGATGAAGTATTGGCTGTCGCCGATATCCTGACCGCGATGGTAGTTGATGTTTCCGAATTGCTGGACAATGCCCGCAAGCAAGGTGAATTCATCATGTTCGAAGGCGCTCAAGGCACCTTGCTGGACATTGACCACGGTACTTATCCGTATGTGACTTCATCTAACACCACTGCTGGTGGCGTAGCGACAGGCTCTGGCCTGGGCCCACGTTATGTTGATTACGTATTGGGTATCGTGAAAGCCTATTCCACTCGCGTCGGTGCAGGTCCATTCCCGACTGAGCTGAACGATGAAACGGGCGAGTTCCTGCGCAAGCAAGGTAACGAATATGGCGCGACCACTGGCCGTAGCCGTCGTACCGGTTGGTTGGATGCTGTTGCTGTGCGCCGTGCTGTGCAAATCAACTCCTTATCTGGCTTCTGCATGACCAAACTGGACGTGCTCGATGGCCTGAAAGAAGTGAAGATTTGTGTCGGCTACCGCATGCCAGATGGCCGTGAAGTTGATACCACCCCACTGGCTGCTGAAGGTTGGGAAGGTATTGAGCCAATCTATGAAACCATGCCTGGCTGGTCAGAAACGACCTTTGGCGTGAAAGAACACAGTAAGTTGCCACAGGCAGCCCTGAACTACATCAAACGTGTAGAAGAGCTGACAGGTGTTCCGGTTGATATCATCTCTACCGGCCCAGATCGTGAAGAAACCATGATCCTGCGCGACCCATTTGATGCTTGATTCATTAGCTAATAGCTAAATAATCAGAATTCAGATGCTAATGAACCGGGCTTATGTCCGGTTTATTGTTTCAGATTCACCTGAAAGTTATCTTCGACCAGCTGTTTTACATCAAAAAACCCGCCCTTCATCTAAATGATTAGTCGCAAGCTTTGTGACTGGTTTATCATTCAAACTATAAGTTTTCTAAATAGCACTTAGAATCACACTTATAACCTATCCAAAACGTGTCATTGTAGATGGGTTTAAGCCGGGTAAACTGATACTCAGGGGTATACGTGCAGTTAACAAGTTTTACTGATTATGGTTTGCGGGCGCTTACTTATATGGCCTCGCTACCTGAAGGCCAAATGACCAGCATTTCTCAGGTAACTGAGGTCTATGGCGTGTCTCGCAATCATATGGTTAAAATAATCAATCAGTTGAGCCGTGTGGGGCTGGTAACCGCTGTGCGGGGAAAGAATGGCGGCATACGGTTAGGTAAACCGGCTGACCAGATTCGGATTGGCGATGTTGTGCGCCAGTTAGAACCACTTTCTCTGGTGAATTGCAGTAGTGATTTTTGCCATATAACACCCGCTTGTCGCCTGAAACAAGTGCTTAATCAGGCGGTGCAAAGTTTCCTTAACGAGCTGGATAACTATACTTTAGCCGATATGGTTCAGGATAATACCCCGCTCTACAAGCTATTACTTGTTGAGTAATTCTTATAATAAAACACGTATAGCAAGCTGCTGCTGACAACGGAGGAACCTCAATGTCACAAGATCCATTCTTGGAACGAGAAGCAGAAAAATATGAGTCACCGATCCCTAGCCGGGAATTCATTTTGGCTCATCTCGCGAAGCGCGAAACACCTGCCAGCCGTGAAGAGCTGGCGAATGAACTTAATTTATCTGGTGAAGAACAGCTAGAGGCGTTGCGTCGCCGCCTGCGCGCCATGGAGCGTGATGGGCAATTGGTCTTCACCCGCCGTCAGTGCTACGCCTTGCCGGAGCGTCTGGACTTATTACGCGGGACGGTTATTGGCCACCGCGATGGTTTTGGTTTTTTACGCGTTGAAGGTAGTAAAGACGATCTGTATCTCTCTGCAGAACAGATGAAAACCGCGATTCATGGTGATGTCGTCTTGGCTCAGCCTGTTGGCGCTGATCGCAAAGGCCGTCGTGAAGCGCGTATTGTGCGTGTATTAGTCCCGAAAACCAGCCAGATCGTGGGCCGCTATTTTACTGATGCGGGTACAGGTTTTGTGGTGCCGGATGATGGTCGCTTGAGTTTTGATATTCTGATCCCGCCGGATGCTATTAATGGCGCTCGGATGGGATATATGGTGGTTGTTGAGTTGACTCAGCGGCCAACTCGTCGAACTAAAGCGGTAGGTAAGATTGTTGAAGTGCTCGGTGAGAATATGGGCACCAGCATGGCGGTGGACATTGCACTGCGTACCCATGAGATTCCGCACACTTGGCCGCCACAAGTTGAAAAGCAAGTTGCTGATCTGAAAGAGCAAGTGCCGGAAGAAGCGAAAAAAGGGCGAGTGGATTTACGCAATCTGCCTTTGGTCACTATTGATGGCGAAGATGCCCGCGACTTTGATGATGCGGTGTATTGCGAGAAAAAACGTGGCGGCGGCTGGCGTTTGTGGGTGGCGATTGCTGATGTTAGCTATTATGTGCGCCCGCGCACGGCACTGGATGATGAAGCTCGAAGCCGCGGTAACTCAGTTTACTTCCCATCGCAAGTCGTCCCAATGCTGCCGGAAGTGCTGTCCAACGGCCTTTGCTCCCTAAATCCACAGGTCGACCGCCTGTGTATGGTGTGTGAGATGACCATCTCCTCACAGGGTAAACTGTCATCGTATAAGTTTTATGAAGCGGTGATGAGCTCCCATGCGCGGCTGACCTACACCAAAGTGTGGCGCATCATTGATGGCGAAGAATCATTGCGCGAGCAATATAAACCGCTGGTGCCGCATTTATTAGAACTCCACGCGATGTACAAAATGTTGGATCAGGCTCGCGCGGAGCGTGGTGGTATTGCGTTCGAAACCGAAGAAGCCAAGTTTATTTTTAACGCCGAACGACGCATTGAACGCATTGAGTCGACTGTGCGTAATGATGCGCATAAATTGATTGAAGAGTGCATGATTTTGGCGAATATCGCCGCCGCGCGGTTTGTGGAAAAACATAACGAACCCGCGCTGTTCCGCGTGCATGACCGCCCAAGTGATGACCATATCTCAGCGCTGCGCAGTGTGCTCAGCGAGTTGGGTCTGACACTCGGCGGCGGTTTGAAACCGGAACCCAAAGATTATGCGGTGTTGATGGATGAAGTCGCCGATCGCCCCGACCATGAAATGCTGCAAACTATGTTGCTGCGCTCAATGAAACAGGCGATTTACGATCCAGAAAATCGCGGTCACTTTGGTTTGGCACTGGCCTCTTATGGGCACTTTACTTCGCCAATCCGCCGTTATCCCGATTTGGCAATGCACCGGGCTATCAAATACCAGCTAGCCAAAGAGCACGGTAATGTGAAAGAACGCTGGACACCAACAGGTGGCTGGCACAGTGAGTATGAAGACATGCTGCAATTGGGCGAACATTGCTCAATGACCGAACGTCGCGCTGATGAAGCCACCCGTAATGTGGCCGATTGGCTGAAATGTGACTTCATGCAGGATCAGGTTGGCAAAGTGTTTACCGGCATTATTGCCAGTGTCACTGGTTTTGGTTTCTTCGTGCGTCTGGATGATTTGTTTATTGATGGTCTGGTGCATGTCTCTAGTCTGGACAATGACTATTACCGCTACGATAACATCGGCCAGCGCTTGATTGGTGAGTCTTCCGGCCAGGTTTACCGGTTGGGTGATACCGTGGAAATTCGCGTGGAAGCGGTTCATATGGATGAGCGCAAAATTGATTTTGCTCTGGTCTCAAGCACTCGTAAACCACGCGGCGAAGGTAAAACCGCCCGCGATAAAGCCAAAAAAGCTGATGGCCAACGTACTATGCGCGATACCTCCACGGGCCGTGGCGGTCGTGGTAGCTCTGCGAACTCATCACGCCGTGATGGCGGTGCGCCAGCAGGAAGTGGGCAGCAACGCCCTCGTCGTGCTAAAAAACCGGTAAATTTTGAGCCGGATAGTGCATTCCGCCCGGCAGATGCCGCTGCTAAGTTAGATGAAAAAGCACTAGCTGAGAAAAAGGCTAAAGCGAAAGCGAAAAGAGCATCCGCCAAGACCAAGAAAATTGCCGCAGCCACCAAGGCCAAGCGGGCGAAGAAAAAAACCAGCAGTGACCAATAATGGCCTGTTGATTGTCGGGCGGCTCCGGTCGCCCGCATTAATTTAATCATTTATAAAAGAGCATCATGAGCGAAATTATTTACGGCATTCACGCCGTTAAAGCCCTGTTAGACAATGATCCACAACGTTTTCTTGAAGTTTTTATTCTGAAAGGTCGTGACGATCGTCGCCTACAGCCATTGATTGCCGAACTGGAAGCTGCCGGTTTGGTCATTCAGGTTGCCAGCCGTCAGTGGTTAGATTCACAGGTTGAGGGCGGTGTCCATCAGGGTATCGTGGCGCGTGTCCGTGAAGGGCGTCAGTATCAGGAAAATGATTTGCCGGCATTGTTGGCAAGTGTGGAAACGCCTTTCCTGCTCGTGCTGGATGGGGTGACTGACCCGCATAATCTGGGGGCGTGCTTGCGCAGCGCGGATGCTGCCGGTGTGCATGCCGTTATTGTGCCACGGGACCGCTCAGCGCAGCTAAATGCAATCGCCAAGAAAGTTGCCAGTGGCGCTGCGGAAAATGTGCCATTGATTAAAGTGACTAATCTGGCGCGTACGCTGCGGGTGTTACAAGAGCACAATGTCTGGATTGTCGGGACTGCCGGTGAAGCCGATCACACTTTGTATCAGAGCAAAATGACCGGCCCAATGGCATTGGTGATGGGGGCCGAGGGCGAAGGTATGCGCCGTTTGACCCGCGAACATTGTGATGAGCTGATCAGTATTCCGATGGCTGGGAGTGTTTCTTCACTCAATGTGTCGGTTGCTACTGGTGTGTGTTTGTTTGAAGCGGTGCGTCAGCGAGCGCTGAAAGCTTAATACCCATTTCATCTCAGTTTTTGAAAAAGCCAACATTTTCGGGTGTTGGCTTTTTATTTTTAATAGAAAGTGATTTCACATCACTATCAGTGATATAGGGTGGGTTAATCTCTGTTTGTGATGAGTTCGTCAGCAAAAAACTCCGTCTGCACCATACTTAACCCTGATTTATGAATACCAATTTCGCAATGAGTACCGAAATGGAGGAAGGTATGGATTGGCAGACTCACTTGGTTTTCAATCAGCCAGAACCATTATCGAACAGCAACTTGTTTCTGTCTGATATGGCCTTGCGGGAAGCAGTGATACGGGAACATGCGGGCTGGGATGGAGAGGATCTTTCACGGATCGGGCTACAATTAGGCTCACAGGAATCACTTGAATTAGGGCGACTGGCAAACGCCAATCCACCAGAATTATTGCGCTACAATGCGGCGGGGCAGCGGTTAGATCAGGTGCGATTTCATCCAGCCTGGTATGTGTTAATGCAAGAGCTGGTGGGTCATCGGGTGCATAATTTGCCTTGGCAGGAAGATGCCCGAATTGGGTCTTTTGTCGCTCGCGCCGCGCGCTTTATCCTGCATGCTCAGGTAGAGGCGGGGACGTTATGCCCGATAACCATGACGTTTGGCGCTATTCCATTACTGCAACATTCGCTGCCTCCATTATTCCAAAACTGGATCCCGGCATTACTCTCAGATCGTTATGACTCGCACCAAACTATCGGCAGCCAGAAACGCGGCTTATTGATTGGCATGGGCATGACCGAAAAACAGGGCGGTTCCGATGTATTAAGCAACAGCACGAGGGCTGAGCCGCTAGGTGTACGGGGCAATGGCGAAGCTTATCGTCTGGTCGGGCACAAATGGTTTTTCTCGGTGCCACAAAGTGATGCGCATCTTGTACTGGCACAAGCCGAGGGCGGATTGTCTTGCTTCTTCTTGCCGAAAATGTTGCCGGATGGCACCTATAACGCCATTCGATTGGAGCGCTTGAAAGATAAGCTCGGCAACCGCTCCAATGCCAGCAGTGAGGTCGAGTTTGATAATGCCACCGCCTGGTTATTGGGGGAGGAGGGCGACGGTGTTCGCCAAATTCTAAAAATGGGCGGATATACCCGTTTTGATTGCGCGCTGGGTAGCCATGGCCTAATGAGGCGTGCCTTCTCCGTCGCGCTGTATCATGCCTGGCAGCGGCATGCTTTTGGTAAGTCATTAGTTGACCAACCTTTGATGCGACAAGTGCTAAGCCGCATGGCGCTGCGCTTAGAGGGGCATACCGCGCTATTGATGCGTTTAGCCAGTGCATGGGAAAAAACGCACGAGGCCCATGAGCAGGTATTCAGTCGGCTGTTGACTCCGGCGGCGAAATACCGAATCTGTGGGCTGGGCAGCGGGTTCGTGGCGGAGGCGATGGAGGTGCTGGGCGGAATCGGCTATTGCGAACAGAGTGAGTTACCACGGATTTATCGTGAAATGCCGGTAAACAGTATTTGGGAAGGTTCTGGCAATATCATGTGCCTTGATGTGTTGCGGACATTACGCAAACTCCCATCCGCGATAGAAATGCTTCAGCAAGAGTTTTATCCGGTACGAGGTCAGAGTCGGTTATTTGACCGCGCATGGCGACAATTGCAACAGCGGCTGAAAAATCCTAAGGAAGAACAAGGGCGGGCGCTAACTCAGCAACTATTTGATCTGTGTTGCGCCTCTCAATTACTGCGATTTTCCTCACCGGCATTAGCCGATGCCTGGTGCCGCATGACGCTAGACCACCGGGATCAGTACATGCTGCCTGAAGCTGTTTGCGCGCTGCTGCTCAGTCGCGGCAGCGGCATGAAATAAATGTGATGGTAACGATGAGCTATTTATACAACAGGGCGTTGGCATACCAGATGCCCGGGTAAATACTGTCAGACATCATGATAATTAAATAGTAGGGCGCGCCGCTGGCATTCGCCCTGCGTTTAATTTCAGCTTCGATATCCATCGGGCTGCCAAATACTTGTGCCGAAACTGTTCCCACTTTTTGTAAGTTAAGGCTCTGTGCGCGGGTAATTTCCTGGGCATAGGGCTGAGCCACGGGTGGCGGAACCGGAGTGATGTGAAAAGCGCTGCAAGCCGAGAGCCCCAGTGTTATCAGTAAGAACACCATTGCGCGTTTTATATTCATTTTTGCCTCTTTGTCAGCAGAGCAGTTACCGTAATGCCCAATTAGGAAGGGTAATATCTTGGAAGAAATTGGTTTAAGACTTTATATCTCCATTTTGGCACACTGCACCAAGTTTTTAAGTATATAAATCGCTTTCTCGTCTTTATGCTCCACCTGATAAATAAAGGATTCTTGCCATGATTGAGATGTCGCTGGAAAACATTAATGGGATTGAGGTCATCCATGCGGCCCCTGCGGGCCAGCGCCAGCAGCCGTTACCGACCATTTTCTTTTACCATGGCTACACCTCATCAAAAGAAGTCTATTCCTATTTTGCCTATGCTTTCGCACAAGCTGGTTTTCGCACTATCGCGCCCGATGCAGATATGCATGGTGCGCGTTTTGAGGGAAATGAAACTCAGCGACTGTCTCATTTCTGGGAGATCCTCAAATCCAATATTGATGAGCTACCCGGGCTTAAGCAGCATTATCAGCAAGCTGGATTGATTGATGGCGATCGCGTGGGTGTTGCAGGGGCGTCAATGGGGGGAATGACGACGTTAGCGGCGTTTGCTCGCTATCCATGGGTCAGGGTCGCGGCTGATTTTATGGGTTCAGGTTACTTTACTTCACTAGCGCACACTTTATTTCCGCCATTGAAAGGTGGACAAAAGTTGAGCGCGGCAGAATTTGAACGCCGTTTGGCCCCCCTGGTAGAGTATGACCTTTCCTCTCAACTGGAAAAAATAGCCGAGCGGCCATTGTTGGTTTGGCATGGTGAAGCGGATGATGTGGTACCCGCGGCGGAGAGTGCGCGGTTGGTGGAGGAATTGAGGGCGAGCGGGCGAGATAAGCACCTGACATATCTCACGGAGGCGGGTATTGGTCATAAAATTACCCCCACGGCCTTAGCGGCGGGCACCCGTTTTTTCAGCAAATACCTATAAAAACCCCCGACAAGCGGGGGGAATGGGTCTGTGGACAATCTTTTTTATCGGTGTTTCTCTGGTGTTGTATTTATCTATTGAATCTTAGCGATAGAGCACGGCATTAACATGCATGGAGCTGTTATCGCCAGGTTCATGCATGGCAATTATCTGATAAGAAGTGGCACCGCGCTCATCGGCTAATTGACTGATTTGTGCTGTGGCATCATCAGGCGAAACCACATTGTGCCCCAGTGACAGAGCACCAATACTGACACGCTGCTGCTGCATAGCTTGTTGGGCTGTTATTTCTGTGGCGGCGAACGTGCTGGTTGATACAACTAAGCCGAGAACGGCTGCGATAGCGAATGTATGTTTCATAGGTGACTCCAATATCTTATTTATATACTTTGAATAACTTTTGATTAGCTGCGCCGCTTGTTTTGCGGTGGATGTAAATAATTCTAGTCGCTTTTGTTAATTTAAAAATACGTGATAATTGATTCACTTTGTCAAAAAAAATGAATGATATTCATGCGGAGCTAATGATTTTATTGAAAGATTTCGCAGACTAATGGATTTATATCCATTGGTTATTTAATGAACAAAAAGTGCGGTTTTAGCCGAGTAATGGTTAGAACAAGAATAAATCCACGGCAGTCCTTGAGTTTCAAACCGCCCGCAAGTATAGTTACGCGTCATTTTTCAGCCGCACACAAACACGTTCCTTGCCTCCATGGGCCGCGGTTGACCCTATCAGGAGGCTGAATAATCCGTAAGGAGCAATAATCGATGCGTCATTACGAAATCGTTTTTATGGTCCATCCTGACCAAAGCGAACAGGTTCCGGGCATGATCGAGCGCTATAGTGCAACTATCACTAATGCTGCTGGCACGATCCACCGTCTGGAAGACTGGGGCCGCCGTCAACTGGCTTACCCGATCAATAAACTGCACAAAGCTCACTACGTTCTGCTGAACGTTGAAGCTCCGCAGGAAGCGATCGATGAGCTGGAAACAAACTTCCGCTTCAACGACGCCGTTATCCGTAGCATGGTTATGCGCGTTAAGCACGCGGTAACTGAAGCATCACCAATGGTTAAAGCGAAAGACGAACGCCGTGAGCGTCACGACTTCGCGTCAGAAGCCAATGATGATTCTGAAGCTGGGGATTCTGAAGAGTAATTGCCGTGGTGACCACTAATCGTCTGGTACTCTCTGGCACTGTGTGCAAGACACCGGTTCGAAAAGTAAGTCCTTCTGGCATTCCGCATTGTCAATTTGTGCTTGAGCACAAATCAACACAGCAGGAAGCCGGATTTAGCCGACAAACATGGTGCAGAATGCCCATCATTGTCAGCGGGCAAAAGTCACAAGCATTAACTCACAGTATAACGGTCGGCAGTCAGTTAACCGTTGAAGGCTTCATTAGCTGCCATCAAGGCCGCAATGGGCTAAACAAATTGGTTCTGCATGCCGAGCAGATTGAATTTATAGATTCTGGAGACTAGCCAAATGGCACGTTATTTCCGTCGTCGCAAGTTCTGCCGTTTTACCGCGGAAGGCGTTGTAGAGATTGATTATAAAGATATCGCTACGCTGAAAAACTATATCACTGAAAGTGGTAAAATTGTCCCGAGCCGTATTACCGGTACTCGCGCAAAATACCAGCGTCAGCTCGCCCGTTGTATCAAGCGCGCACGCTACCTGTCTTTGTTGCCGTACACTGATCGTCATCAGTAATCGGCCACTGTCCATTAACGACTTTGAGAGGATAAGGTAATGCAAGTTATTCTGCTTGATAAAGTAGCAAACCTGGGCAGCCTGGGTGACCAAGTGAACGTTAAAGCGGGCTACGCTCGTAACTTCCTGGTTCCACAAGGTAAAGCTGTTCCGGCAACTAAGAAAAACGTTGAGTTCTTTGAAGCACGCCGTGCAGAATTGGAAGCCAAATTGGCTGGCGTTCTGGCTGCTGCTGAAGCTCGCGCAACTAAAATTAATGAACTGGTCAGTGTCACCATCGCTTCTAAAGCAGGCGATGAAGGCAAACTGTTCGGCTCTATTGGTACTCGCGACATCGCTGATGCAGTTACTGCAGCTGGCGTTGAAGTGGCCAAGAGCGAAGTTCGTCTGCCGAATGGCGTTCTGCGTACCACAGGTGATCATGAAGTTCACTTCCAGGTACACAGCGACGTGTTCGCGCAACTGAACGTGATCGTGGTTCCAGAAGCGTAAGTTACGCTGCTGTTAACCTGCTAAAACGCCAGCCTCGTGCTGGCGTTTTGCTTTGTGGCGAAGGGAAAAGTGTCAGAAGGTTGAGGCCGATGGCAGAATATCAAATTTACATTCCTCAGCAACAACTCCCGAACATTGATAAATTTCAAGAAAAGGCGTCTGTTGATATTTCCAGTGCGGTTTCTCACTGACGGATGCTCGCCAGGTTTTATTTCCGTAGTACATATCTAACTGCCAACCATCAGCCTGCAAGTTATAAATACACTTTTGGAATTTCCCCTGTTCGATGACGTTATCTCCCTCGCTTTCTCTGTCGATAATAATAAGCGCTTCACTAAAATCTTTAATCGCCGTGTTGTTTTGCGGTATTGATTCTTGCAAAATGCCCCGCCATTCTTCTTCACCTCCGGTTTCGGCAGTATAAAATAGCCCTATTTGTTTGATTGTATTAATCGCCGGGCAATGATGAGCGAGTGCAGCAAAAGGGGTAAAGAATAAGAACAAAAAAGGTAATTTACTTTTCATAATCACTCCCTGATAGATGAGGTTATTTGGCTATGGATGGCGTTAACCATCCACAAAACAAACTAATTCGGGAGCGGCGGGGTAACAATATCAAAGAAGATCAAGCGGTAAACAGAAACCGTTATAAAAGGCTGTGATTAATGCTCACGGCGATAGCTGCCGTCGCTTTGTCGGGTAAACAGCACTTCTGTACTGTTGGTGGTTTCAATCGCCAGAGCGGCGACCACCCCTTGTGCATCCAGCATGATTTTGACTTCTTGCCCGGCCTTGAGATTGCTTAGCGGCTTATCATTACCTTCAACTTGTGCCATCGCAAAAACTTCATTTACGGGCAAATTATTATCGCGGAACAACTGCGCCAAAGTTTTCCCTGACTGAATCTGATAGCTTTGCCAATTTCCCTGTAACGGGGGAGTTACTTCAGGGGTGACTGAAGGCGCCACCGTTGGAGGTGGCGGAGCATCAAGATTACCCTGTAATTGGGCCTGTAGCGGCACTTCAGTGGACGGCGCACTGACTGGGAATGTGTTATTGGTGTTATCCCGGGAAACCGGCCACAACAATGCCAGCAACAATACGGCGGTCGCAATAATGACCCAGCGACGGTGAAAGAGAGGTAATGGCTCCATCCACTGAAAACTGTCCGGCAAGTGCCAGATTTTTAGCAATAGCCCTTTAATCCCTTTTTCTGGAGCCGCTGCCGCGACGGTTTCAGGGGGCATATTACTTTCGGTAGCGGCGATATCCTCAGCAGGAGAAATATGTTCAGACGCACTGACTTCAGACATCAGATTTTGTTCATCAATATTTTTAGCCTCCGGCATGACCTTTTGCCTAATACTCAGCCAGGTGCGCAGTAGTGGCTGATAAACCCGAGTGCTTTTCCTTCTCCTGGGCGCGATTCTGCCCATGGTGACCTCTCTTCAACTACGTAAAACAACATAAATAATAATATGGCAATGTACCCATAGCCTTCTAAGTATAACTCTTCTTACTTGAAGTTGGGGGAGTGACGTAGCCAACGCGCATGCAGCTTGAAGTATGACGCGTATAAACAGGGTATTCCCCCGTTAGCTTGCGACTATTGTTTCTTTTTCTACGACAAAAGTCATCATTCGCGAAGCAAGATTTTACCGCGCTCCCCTGCTGCTGTTATGCTGGCGGCTTCGACATGATTAGCGACTAAAGGAAAATCCATGACAACCCCTTCTTTTGATAGCGTTGAAGCGCAAGCGAGCTACGGAATTGGTTTACAAATCGGGCAGCAATTGCAAGAGTCCGGGCTGGAAGGTTTACTGCCAGAAGCACTGTTGGCAGGTTTGCGTGACGCGATGGAAGGGAATACACCCACCGTTCCTGTTGATGTCATACATCGCGCGCTACAGGAAGTACATGAAAAAGCTGATAAAGTGCGTGTTGAGCGCCAGCAGGCTTTGGTAGAAGAAGGGAAAACTTTCCTGGAAGAGAATGCTAAACGTGATGACGTCACCACGACAGAGTCCGGCTTACAATTCTCTGTATTGCAGGCGGGTGATGGCCCGATCCCATCCCGTCAGGATCGCGTACGTGTACATTATACTGGCCGTTTGGTTGATGGCACCGTATTTGATAGCTCAGTTGAACGCGGCCAGCCAGCCGAGTTCCCGGTCAGCGGCGTTATTCCCGGCTGGATTGAAGCTCTGTCCATGATGCCTGTTGGATCTAAGTGGAAGTTGTACATCCCACACAACCTGGCTTACGGTGAGCGGGGTGCTGGTGCAACTATCCCACCATTCAGCGCATTGATGTTTGAAGTGGAACTGCTAGAAATTCTGTAATTTCCGTGTGCAGTAACATAAAAAGGGCGACATCATGTCGCCCTTTGAGTCTGATGACAAACCTGTGTTTTAGCTGGGAGTGTGTCGGGGCGACTGCACCGATGGGCACTCTGACGGCTTACGCCACTCGGCACCTTTCCCCGCCAATCGGCTTTGTCAGCAGTCTGCCTTTCGCCTTTATGAATGTAGGGGAAATTATTCGCCATCCAGTGCGCGGGGAAATAGTAAGTTATTCTCCAGATGAATATGTTCCATCAAATCAGTAATGAATTCATTGATACCGGTGTAAAGCGCCCGCCAAGTATTACAGGCCCCTTCTGGTGGCGTCATGTTTTGTGTCAGTTGCTTGACCACTTCTAACTGCTGCCCAACGGCATCGTGCTCTGCTTCCATCACCAATATTGGCCCACCGGCCTGTGATCCCATACCACGTTTGATCATCGGGAACAGAATTTGCTCCTCTTTGTACATATGCTGGGTGAGCTCTTCCAAAATTGCCGTGAGTTCGCTTGCCAGCCCGCGAGGGCATGCGGGTTTCTCGCCATGAACACGCTCAACTTTTTCAGCCATGAGAATCAATTCCGGTAACTGTTCGCGATGGCGGTTGTGATAGCGGCTGATAATAAATTCAATGATATTTGCCAGCGGCTGTTGTTGCCAATCCTCAGAGGAAAGCGGCTCGGCTTGCAATGCACTCAATTGAGCTTCCAACTCATCAATATCCAGATTCAACTTATTAGCTGCTCGTAATAGTGTTTGTTTGCCACCACAGCAGAAATCCAGTTGGTGCTGGCGGAATAATTTTGTTGCCCGTGGAATAGCGATGGCCAAAGCACCCAGAGACTGATTGCGGTAATCCATGATGACACCTCATTGAGTAATTAAATATCTATAACATGTATAATAAATACATGTTATAGATTGCGATATAGCTCTAAAGAGGTAGACGGGAGAGCAACAGTGCTCCGTAAAACACTGTTGCCAGAGATTATTTCTTCTGTAGGTCGATTTGATAGACTTCGAAGCCAATCTCGTCAGTGCCCAATGCTTTCATAGGATATTGTGCTTTTTGCTTAATAAATTCAGCGGCTTTAGCACTTGGCGAGGTTTCAAAACGAATATCCAGTGGTTGCTGACTATCAATAGTCGCCAGACGCCAATTGTTATCCGCTTGAGGGGTAACCTGCCCATGCTTTTTGGTTTCTGCGCTGATATAAGCAGATAAAACCGCCCGATTTTCATCCGGGGAGGCGAATGCAATATGGCTATCACCCGTCCCTGCAAACTTACCACTATATGCACGGTAATTATTGGTCGCTATCAGGAATGTGGCTTTCGGATCGATAGGTTTGCCGTTGAAAGTCAGGTTTTTAATACGTTCGGCTTTATCGTTGATAAGTGTGCATTCACCATCATAGCGGGCGGGTTGGCTAACATCGATTTCATAGTTAACCCCATCAATGACATCGAAATTATAAGTACGGAAGCCATCCCAGTTAATCAGCGGTTGCGGCTTGCTGCTGTTCACATCAATTTGATTAAATTGTGCGGCAGAGCACTCCAGCCACTGTTTCACATCCGCACCGCTGGCTTTCACCACCACTAAAGTGTTCGGGTAAAGGTATAAATCGGCGGCATTACGGAAGGTCAATTCACCTTTTTCTACTTCAACAAAACTGGCGGGATCATTTTTACGGCCACCGGCTTTAAATGGCGCGGCGGCAGACAGCACCGGTAAATCAGCCAAATCAGGATCGCCCTGAATAAAGTGTTCGGTATAGGCGCGCTGGGCATTATTGACAATTTGTACCGTCGGATCGTCTTGGATCAGCGACAGGTAGCTGTACATATTATCCGATGCTTTGCCGATCGGTTGGCTCACAAAATCGCGGGTGCCTTGATGGTCTTTCGCCAACACTTTCACCAAATCTGCATTTTCGGCGGCCAGCGATTTTTGCGCGGTTTTGTCAAAGATAGGGCGGGCTTCGGCCTTGGCTTGGGTCACCTGCCAAGGGCCGTTATCATTATTGAGGACAAAATCAACCACACCGAGATGGTCACCCCATTGGCCTGGCATCACTGCCGGAATACCATTTAATGTCCCTTGGGCGATATCAGCCCCTTTGATAGTGGCAAAATCTTTACTTGGGAAAACGGCATGGGCATGACCAAACATAATGGCATCAATTCCCGGCACTTGGCTGAGATAATAAACCGAGTTTTCCGCCATAGTTTTATAAGGGTCACTGGAGAGGCCGGAGTGGGGGATGGCGACTACTAAATCGGCACCTTGTTTGCGCATTTCCGGCACCCACTTTTTGGCGGTTTCGGTAATATCATTGACTGTGACTTTGCCGCTGAGATTGGCCTTATCCCATATCATGACTTGTGGGGGCACAAAACCAATGTAGCCAATGCGCAAATTATGACTTTTTCCCTCGCGATCTTTGACCGGGGTATCGACGATTAAATAAGGCTGGAACAGCGGCTTACCGGTTTTAACATCAATGACGTTGGCGTTTACATAAGGGAATTTTGCCCCCGCCAGTGATTTTTTTAGATAATCCAGACCATAATTAAACTCATGGTTCCCGATGTTACCCACGGCATAGTCCAGAGTGTTCATCGCCTTATAGACTGGGTGAATCTCGCCAGCTTTAAGCCCTTTGGCCGCCATATAATCACCGAGTGGACTGCCCTGAATCAGGTCGCCATTGTCCACCAGCACACTGTTAGTCGCTTGTTGGCGAGCAGCTTCAATCAGGCTAGCCGTGCGAACCAGACCGAATTTTTCAGTGGGTTTATCTTTGTAGTAGTCGAAATCCATCATATTGCTGTGCAAATCGGTGGTTTCCAGGACTCGCAAATCAACAGTGGCGGCTTGGGCGGTTGAGACGGCGACAGCAATCAGGCTGGCAAGGAGGGATAACGTCAGCGGACGCTTAAACATGGCTTTCTCCATTGTGGCTTTTCCATTAAGAAAACAATTAGACATGTATCGCAAATGAATATGTAAATTTAATAGATCGTCATAACAAAGTGTGAAGTTTGGCAGAAAACGCATTCGGATAACGCGGAGATGCTCACAGTTGCAGCAGGTTAATACCACTGATTTTATTGAGGGTTATCCGACAACAGTGGCTATTTGCTTGAAAAATTATTAGTCTGCCAAACAGGAGCTCTGCATTGTGATGATTAATTTTTATTTTAGCTTTGCGTTCTAAAATGAATGTAGAGTGAGTGAGAAGTTTCAGCAACCCTTCTTGATTTAAGAACCACTATCAATATTCGGCATGACTCATAATACCAAGGGGTGGATGATGTTAGAGCAAATTTGCCAGTTAGCCCGCGAGGCAGGCGTGGTGATTATGGCGGTCTATCAGGGTGAGAAACCCCTTGATGTGGCGCATAAAAAAGATGATTCCCCCGTTACGGCGGCGGACCTTGCGGCTCACCAGATTATCAAAGCCGGGCTGGTAGCATTGACCCCAGATATCCCACTGTTATCTGAAGAAGACCCCCCAACTTGGGCTGTGCGCCAGCACTGGCAGCGCTATTGGTTAGTCGACCCATTGGATGGCACCAAAGAATTCCTAAACCAGAATGGCGAGTTCACGGTCAATATTGCCCTGATTGACCAAGGCGTACCAGTGCTTGGGGTGGTCTATGCCCCGGCGACAGGGGTGATGTACAGCGCGGAAAACGGCGAGGCGTGGAAGGAGGAGTGTGGTCGACGTACGCAGATTCAGGTGCGCGATGCGCTTTTGCCGCTGGTGGTCGTCAGCCGCTCCCACAGTGATGCCGAATTGGAAGATTATTTGTCACAACTGGGCGAGCATCAGACAATATCAGTTGGCTCATCACTCAAGTTTTGTCTGGTGGCCGAAGGAAAGGCGCAGTTATATCCGCGTTTTGGGCCAACTAATGTTTGGGATACTGCGGCCGGGCATGCTGTAGCTATCGCTGCCGGGGCGCAAGTTCACGATTGGCAGGGTAAACCGCTTTCTTATACCCCACGTGAATCGTTCCTGAACCCCGGTTTTAGGGTGTCTATCTTTTAGTTGTTTTACTGTTTAACAAGCTGGTGCAGTAGGGCGATGACCTGCTGCACTTCTTCGGCGGTCAGTGCGCCATCTTTGACAAACTTAACATTTCCTTGCTTATCCAGCACCACGACGGCTGACCCTTTCTCCGCTAAATCCCAGGCCTTTTTAACATTTCCGTTGCTGTCGACCACAAACTGCGACCAAGGGAATTCCCGCTTATTACTTTCAATACTATTACGCACAAACACTGCAGTGCCGAGGATGGCGTCATCAGTATTGACGATTGTCGTCGTTTGGTAATCTTCATGTGGCAAATTAGCGTGCTTGATGGCCTCCACTAACGGCGCATTCAGTTCTTTTGCTGACGTACGGCCCGCAATATGCTGCACGACGCGCACTTTGCCCGGCAATTGTGAGCTATTCCAGTTTTTATAGCTAAACTGATCAGTAGCCTTATCGTAGTTTAATTCGCCCTTATCGCTGACACCCACCGGCGGTACTCGCAGGTCTGGTTGAATGGTGTGAGCGCCGGCGACGAGTGGAGTAAAGAGTAGCGACAGTATAAGCAGGCTATTTTTTATCATGGGGTGTCCTTTTGGATCTTATGAAAGATGACTTATTCCTGAATACAGGCAAGTTTCCCAATAATAGGTGCAGATCAGAGGTCTGTCCTGTTTGTCTAAGATAATTATTTCTGGCACTTATTAGATGGTTATTCTGTCTTAATCTCACATTTTCTCTCAATGCATCTGTAATTTTATGTAAATTCAGCATCAACGACTGGTTTTGGGGGAACTTAACCTCATACCCTAGGTCTATTACTCTGCAATTATATTACGATACCTGTGATCTTGGTCGCGAAGGCGCCAGAGGGTACGTATTAGTGCTATGGGAGGAAAGTAAAACAATGAGGATCTTCCAACGTTACAATCCGGCAAAAATCGCGATGTATGTCAAAACGCTATTTCGCGGTCGGTTGTATATCAAGGATATGGGAGCTTTTGAGTTTGATAAGGGCAAAATTTTAATCCCGAAAGTTAGGGATAAACGCCACTTTGAAGTGATGTCCGAAGTTAACCGGCAAGTGATGCGGTTGCAAACTGAAGTTTAGTGGCATCCCTCGAACAGAATTAATCGCGGCCCCTAATTAGGGGCCGCTAATGTTTTCAGAAATGACGATTTTGGTTAGTAGGCCTGTTATGCGTCACTGCTTTCATGCGGAGCTTTCGGTAATATTGGCGCGGGTTGGTCACTGAGTTTGGTGACCAGTAGCTGATCGATTTTGTAGCTATCGATGTCCACCACTTCAAACTTGTAACCGGCATATTTGACGAAATCGGTGCGCTTTGGAATTTTGCGCAACATATACATCATAAAACCGCCGATAGTTTCATAATTGCCAGATTGTGGGAATTCGTCGATATGCAGTACGCGCATGACATCCTCAATTGGGGTGCCGCCCTCAATCAGCCATGAGCTTTCATCACGGGCCACAATTTGCTCTTCCTGCCCCTGACCCACTAAATCCCCCATCAGGGTGGTCATTACGTCATTCAGAGTAATTATCCCAACGACCAAAGCATACTCGTTGAGGATAACAGCAAAGTCTTCACCGGCTGTCTTAAAGCTTTCCAGTGCTTCAGAGAGTGTCAGGGTATCTGGCACAATCAATGCTGAACGGATTTGTACCCCACTGCTCAGCACTAAACTTTGGTTGCCCAACACTCTGTTTAGTAAGTCTTTGGAGTCAACATACCCCACCACTTGGTCGATATGACCATCGCAGACCAGGAATTTTGAATGCGGATGGGTCGAAATTTTCTCTTTGATACTGTCTTCACTTTCCAATAAATCAAAATAAATCACACTTTCGCGTGATGTCATAGAGGAAGGAACAGTACGGGATTCCAGTTCAAAAACGTTTTCAATCAATTCGTGTTCTTGCTTTCGTAACACTCCCGCCAATGCGCCAGCCTCCACGACGGCGTAGATATCATCTGAGGTGATGTCATCATTGCGGACCATGGGGAGCTTGAATAGACGGAAGATCAGATTTGCCATCCCATTGAAGAACCAAACTAATGGGCGACAAATCATCAGACAGAAGCGCATTGGGTTGACGATCCGGACGGCGACCGCTTCAGGTGAAATCATACCGATGCGTTTCGGGGTTAAATCTGCAAACAGAATAAATAAGCTGGTCACCAGGACGAATGAGCAAATGAAGCTGACTTGATCGGCCAGTTCAGGTGACATAAAGCGTTCGAATACCAGCTTGAAAGACGGGGAAAATGCGGCATCGCCGACAATACCACCGAGAATGGCGACGGCATTCAGCCCAATCTGGACCACGGTGAAGAAGATCCCCGGAGTCTCTTGTAATTTAAGAACTCGTAAGGCGTTGATATCGCCTTCGTCTGCCAGAAGTTTTAGCTTAATTTTTCGCGATGCTGCCAGTGAAATCTCGGATAACGAAAAAAAGGCACTCACTGCGATTAAAAATAGAATCAGTAAAATACTGTTTAACATAATCTGTCCGTGTCGTACCGACGATAGCGCCGGCGATCGTAAGGAAGGGCCATACTGTTATTTCGGTTAATTCAATTAGTTTCTAGATAATGGCAGAAAGTCATTATCGGGCTGAGTAAACAGCCCGAATAGTATAACCCGTCTTACTTTAAGTTGCAGCGGTGTTAGTTGCGTTCACTTACTTGAATCACTTACCTGAATAAGTTCATTGGAACTCATTAGCTTGCTGCTTGCTCATAACTTCAGGCCATTGAATTAAAATCAGAAATTAGTATGAGCGGGCAGTCTTACAAATTAGGGGGCATACAAACGCCGATGCCGCCTAAGCCACAATATCCATGTGGGTTTTTGTATAAATATTGCTGGTGGTCATCTTCGGCATAGTAAAATGGCAGAGCAACGGCTACCTCACTGGTAATCACCCGGCTGTCACCTGCTTTTTCCATGGCGTGTTGGAACAGCGCTTTACTCTCTTGTGCCTGCGCTTCCTGCTCGGGAGTTAACACGTAAATAGCTGAACGATATTGTGTTCCAACATCGCCCCCTTGACGCATTCCTTGTGCGGGATCGTGATTTTCCCAGAAAATCTGCAATAGTTGCTTATAGCTGATGATGTCTGGATCAAAAACCACCCGAACCACTTCCGTATGGCCTGTACGGCCACTGCATACTTCATGATAGGTTGGGTTTGGTGTGTATCCACCACTGTAGCCCGCAGCGGTGCTATAGACGCCAGGTTGTTGCCAAAACAGGCGCTCGACACCCCAGAAGCAGCCCATCGCGAAGATGGCAACTTCCATACCTTCAGGGATATGTGTCATGGAATGCCCATTCACCACGTGGAGAGTTGCGACCGGCATCGGTGTCAGTCGCCCTGGCAAAGCATTTGTTGCCTCAATGACGGTAGTTTTATCAAAATTTTGCATCACAATAGACTCCGATGTTTACAGTGAATCCTAAGTTTACAGTAAATTACTAACAATATGTTTACAGTGAATGACTACAGACAGTTGTATCTGATTGCGAGTTTGCACACAATAAGACCCATTCCGCATTAATGTAGCGGCTTAAGGTGGAGTTTTAGGGGTAATAGGCTTAAATCGGTCTTTGTACGCGAAATGATAGTGTGTGTGATGCCACTTTTTTCAAATACTCGTAAGATCGTTTTTTACAGGAAAGTAGACCTAATAGATTTCAGGGTGCAGAAAAGTGATAAGCAAAAGCGGCTAACACACCTGCAACTTGAAAGATGATGGGGATAAAATTCATTAGGAGTACGCGTGCCACGATACCCTATTCTGTGTTTTTTGTGTGTATTGCTCGCCACACCTATCGCCTACGCTGCCAATGTGCGGTTGCAGGTCGAGGGTCTTAGCGGGGATTTAGAAAGAAATGTCAGGGCGCGTTTATCAACAATTGGCACTGATGAAGTCACCGCCGATGGGCGCTTTCGTTCAAGGGTCGATGAAGCTATTCGTCAGGGGCTGCGTGCCTTGGGTTATTACGACCCAACCATCACTTTTGATTTACAAGAGCGCCCCGCGCCTGCCCGTTCGATTTTAATTGCCAAGGTGGTTCCCGGAGAGCCAGTTTTGATTGCTGGGGTGGATATCGTGCTGCAAGGCGGGGCGAAAACCGACCCCGATTACCTGGCGCTGGTCCGCCGAGATACCCCCAAGATTGGCTCAGTTCTCAATCATGGCGATTTTGATAGTTTCAAAAGTTCGCTGACTGGCTTGGCATTACGCCGTGGTTATTTCGATGCCAATATGCTCAAAAGCCAGTTAGGTGTCGCTGCTGAACTGCGCAAAGCTTTTTGGGATATTGATTTTGACAGTGGTCAGCGCTATCGCTTTGGTAAAGTTATTTTCCAAGGCTCGCAAATCCGCGAAGATTATCTGCAAAATTTAGTGCCTTTTCATGAGGGGCAGCTGTATTCGGCTGATGATTTGGCCGAATTGAACCGCCGACTGTCTGCCACCAATTGGTTTAACTCCGTGGTCGTCTCGCCGGACTTCCGCGATGCGAAGAAAACCAAAACTTTGCCGCTTGATGCGGTTGTGACGCCACGAACAGAAAACACTGTTGAGCTGGGGGGCGGTTATGCCACGGATGTCGGCCCGCGTCTGACGGCCAGTTGGCGTAAACCCTGGGTGAACTCCTATGGGCACAGCCTGACCACCAGTACCACACTTTCGGCTCCTGAACAGACACTGGATTTCAGCTATCGGATCCCATTGTTAAAAAATCCCCTTGAGCAGTATTACCTGTTGCAGGGCGGGTTTAAACGTACTGATCTGAATGATACCAAATCAGATACCACGACGCTCAATGTTGCCCGCTTCTGGGATTTATCCAGTGGTTGGCAGCGCGCGATAAACCTGCGCTGGAGTTTGGATCACTTTACTCAGGGCAGTGTCACTGACACCACTATGCTGTTGTATCCGGGGGTGAGCATTAACCGCACCCGCCAGCGTGGTGGTGCAATGCCAGTCTGGGGTGATAGCCAACGTTATTCTATTGATGTGTCTGATACTACCTGGGGATCTGATGTTGATTTCGGCATTTTCCAAGCGCAAAACGTGTGGATTCGCACCTTGGGCGAGAAAAATCGCTTTGTGGCGCGTGGCAATTTAGGCTGGATTGAAACCAATGACTTTAACCGTGTGCCGCCGTCATTGCGCTTCTTCGCCGGTGGTGACCGCAGCATTCGTGGCTATAAATTCCGTGATGTTTCCCCGCGCGACAGCGAAGGTAAGTTAACCGGGGCCTCTAAATTGGCCACCGGCTCTTTGGAATATCAATATAACGTCACCGGCCGATGGTGGGGTGCGGTATTCGTCGATACGGGTGAAGCTGTAAATGATATTCGCAAAAGTGATTTAAAAACCGGTGCCGGGTTTGGCGTGCGTTGGGCTTCTCCCGTTGGCCCAATTAAACTGGATATCGCGAAACCTATTGGTGACAACGAAGCACATGGCGTGCAATTTTACATCGGTTTGGGGCCTGAACTATGATTTTGCTCAAGGGACGGAGGTGGATAAAGAGACTCAGTATTGCATTTCTGCTCATTATCCTGCTGCTGGTCGGGGCTCTGGCGGGCTTGCTCGGCACCACCAGTGGTTTGCATTTTGTCATCAACAGCGCCGTGCGCTGGGTGCCCGGCCTGGATATTGCCAGTGTCAGCGGTGGCTGGCGTGATCTCACCTTAAAAGGCATTCAGTACCACATGCCGGGTGTCACTGTGAAAGCGGGGCAATTTCATCTGTCATTACAGCTCTCCTGCTTAAAACGCAGTGAGCTGTGCATCAATGCGCTGACCGCCCAAGATGTGGATGTGGTGGTGGATACCAAAGCTATGGCGCCAGCGGCTCCGGCACCTGCCAGCACTGAACCCATGGGCGAGCTGAGTACCCCGTACCCCATAATCTTACGTTTGCTGTCATTAAATAATGTCAAAGTGGCCATTGATGACACCGCGATTTCGCTGGATGAATTCCGTACAGGTGCGCATTGGCAGCAGCGCGCATTGAACTTGATGCCGACTAAAATCAGTGGGTTATTGATAGCATTGCCGAAAACGGTGCCCACTATCGTCCCTGATGCGGCTAAACCTGCGGTTGAAACCGCTATCGCCGTCAAAGAGGCGGTTGAGCAACAGGCGGCAGCTCCCGTAGAACCAGAAACTCCACTGGGTGAAACCTTAAAAGCGTTATTTGCCAAGCCGTTATTGCCAGACTTACCGGATTTTCGTTTACCACTGGATGTGCAGATCAAAGAGCTATCAGGGCAACAACTGCGGCTGACGGGTGATACTGATGTGCTTATTACTCAGGTTCTACTGCAAGCCAGTACCCAAGAAAACCGCATAACACTGGACACGCTGGACATCAAATCGCCACAGGGTGGGTTATCAGCTCATGGTGAGGCGACGCTGGCGGATAAGTGGCCGCTGAGTATGACCGTCAACAGCGCGTTGAACATTGAACCGCTGAAGGGCGAGAAAGTGAAGCTGACGGTGGCGGGCGCTTTACGTGAGCAACTCAACGTCGCTCTTAATCTGTCTGGCCCTGTCAGCGCACAACTGGAGGCCGAAGCGGCATTAGCGCAAGCGGGGCTGCCTTTGGCACTGACCCTGCAAAGTAAGCAACTGCGCTGGCCATTAAGTGGTGAGCCGCAGTTCCAACTCGATAATCTCAGAATGCGCTTCAATGGGCAGGCGACAGACTACGCGCTGTCCGTGCGCTCGGATTTTAAAGGAACTGACTTACCGCCAGCGGTATTCACCTTGGATGGCAAAGGGAATGTTGAGCAATTCAATCTGACGCGTTTGCGTCTGGCGGCACTGCAAGGTAATACCGACCTGACCGGTGTGGTGGATTGGAGCAAGGCGATCAGTTGGAACTCAGTATTAACCTTGTCGGGCATTAATACGGCCAAACAGTGGCCTGAGTGGCCGGCAAAACTGGACGGCAAGATTGTTACCCGTGGCAGTGTCCATGGTGGCAGTTGGCAATTACAGGTGCCGGAGCTGACACTCGACGGGAATGTGAAACAAAATCGCGTCACCGCTCGCGGCTCATTGACCGGTAATGCAGCAGGTCAGTGGCATATTCCCGGCATCAATCTGGCATTAGGGCGTAATACGCTGGATGTAAAAGGCGACTTGAATGACAACTGGTTGCTCGATGCCAATGTTGATGCACCGCAGCTCGATGGTGCATTGCCGGGGTTAGGCGGCGTAGTGAAAGGGACTCTGAAGTTACGCGGGAATCTTAAAGCGCCACAATTGCTGGCGGATCTCACCGCCAGCCGCCTGCAATGGCAAGAATTGACGATTAATCGGGTTAAAATTGATGGCGATGTTCGCTCTACTGACCAAATTCAGGGTCAGTTGGCCATCAGGGTTGAGCAGCTCAAACAAGCTGATTTTGTGGTCAGCCTATTGACGTTGGATGCCCGTGGCAGTGAAAAACAGCATCAATTACGGCTGAATATGCAGGGCGAGCCGGTTTCCGGCCAATTGGCGCTGGAAGGCAGTTTTGACCGCCAACAGGCGCGTTGGCGCGGTACTCTTAATAACACTCGTTTTGATACACCCGTCGGTGAATGGCGCTTAAGCCGCGCCATTGCTTTGGATTACCAAAACACACTCGAACGGGTCACCATCGGGCCACATTGTTGGGTAAATCCGAATGCGGAACTGTGTGTGCCGCGTGCTATAGAAGCCGGCCCAAGTGGGCAGGCGAGTGTGGTACTCAATCGTTTTGATTTAGCGATGATAAAACCATTCCTTGGCCCAGATACCACGATGAGCGGTGTGTTCACAGGGCGCGCTGATGTGAGTTGGAAAGCCGGTGGAAGCTTGCCAGATGTGCGGGTATCACTCAGTGGCAACGGCGTCAAAGTGCAGCAAATGGTGCAGGGCAATCCACTGCCAATTGCTTTTGAAACCTTGAACCTGAATGGCGGCCTAGCAAATGGGCAGGTGCAGGCTGACTGGTTAATTAAGCTGGTGAATAATGGTCAATTCTCTGGGCAGGTGCAGGTTGCTGATCCTGAGGGGCGGCGCAATCTCTCCGGTAATATTGCTATCAGTAATTTCTCGCTGGCAATGATTAACCCTATTCTGAGTGATGGAGAAAAGGCCTCTGGCTCATTAAATGCAAACCTCCGTTTAGGCGGTAATGCGAAAAGCCCGCTAGTCTTTGGGCGTCTGGCGCTAGACAATGTGGATGTCGATGGCAGTTGGATGCCATTTGATATCACCGAAGGGCGTCTGGTGATGAATTTTGACGGTATGACCTCAACACTGGAAGGGTTGATTCGCACCTCTCAGGGGCAACTTAATCTTTCCGGGGATGCCGACTGGCGTGATATCAATGCCTGGCGCGCCCGAATTGCCGCCAAAGGTAATAAACTGCGGGTCACCGTCCCGCCGATGGTGCGGATTGATGTTTCGCCGGATATTGTTTTTGAAGCCACGCCACAACTGTTTACTCTGAATGGTTCGGTCGATATCCCTTGGGCGCGGATTACCGTGCAGGAAGTCCCGGAAAGTGCCGTCGGTGTCTCGCCTGATGAAGTCATGCTCAATAATGATTTGAAGCCTATCTCACCTCGCTCAACCAGTATTCCGATTAACAGTAATCTGGTGATTCGGATTGGTAATGATGTTCGCCTGAATGCATTTGGCCTGAAAGCGCGCTTACAGGGCGATTTGAAAATGGTACAAGACCAGCGGGGCTTGGGCTTAAATGGGCAAATTAATATTCCGTCCGGTAGTTTCCGTGCGTATGGTCAGGATCTGATTGTTAACAAAGGAATATTGTTGTTCTCAGGGCCACCGGATCAGCCGCTGCTTAATATTGAGGCTATCCGAAATCCTGATGCGACCGCCGACGGAGTGACTGCCGGTGTGCGGGTGACCGGCATGGTGGATTCACCACGGCTGGAAATATTCTCAGACCCGTCGATGTCGCAACAAGAAGCATTATCCTATTTGTTACGTGGCCAAGGGTTAGGTAATTCAGGTGCAGACAGCGGCCTGATGACCTCAATGCTGGTGGGGATGGGCGTTGCGCAAAGCGGCAAACTGGTCGGTAAAATCGGCGAGGCATTTGGCGTCAGTAACCTGGCACTGGATACTCAGGGGGTGGGTGATAGCTCACAAGTGGTCGTGAGCGGTTATGTCACCAAAGATCTGCAAGTAAAATACGGTGTGGGTATATTTGATTCGCTGGCTACGTTAACATTACGTTATCGGTTGATGCCCAGGTTGTATCTGGAAGCGGTGTCTGGTATTGATCAGGCATTAGATGTGCTTTATCAGTTTGAGTTCTAACAATGCGAATTATTGTCTACGGCAGTTTACGGCGCAAGCAAGGTAATAGTCACTGGATGACGGACGCCCAGTTATTGGGCGAACATGACCTGGAAGGCTTTGATATGTACAACTTAGGTCATTATCCGGCAGTTGTCCCCGGAGATGGCACTGTGCATTGTGAAGTTTATCGGATTAACTCATCTATTATGAACGAGTTAGATGAACTTAAGAGTAATACTAAGGATTATCGGCGCGAGTTGATCCAGACGCCTTACGGCAGTGCCTGGATATACCTTTACCGTTTACCGGTTGAAGGATTACCCCGCATTTACAGTGGTGATTGGCTCAAGCGCCATGAAGAAAATGATAAGCCGCAAAGCTAGACAGATATAAATAAAAAACACCGCGCAGTGGCGGTGTTTTTGCTGTTCACTCAAAAAGGCACTTCTCGAAGAAGTGCTTTTTTGTTATGTGCAACAGAGAATTACTTCTTCGCGCGCTCGAAAGAAGACAGGATTTCAGCTTTAGCTGCTGCGGCATCTTCCCAACCATCAACTTTCACCCACTTGCCTGTTTCCAGATCCTTGTAATGCTCAAAGAAATGTTTGATCTGAGCTTTCAGCAGCTCTGGCAGGTCTTGCACATCTTTAACGTGGTCATATTCTTTGGTCAGTTTGCTGTGTGGAACCGCAACCAGCTTGGCATCTTCGCCCGCTTCGTCAGTCATTTTCAGCACACCAACTGGACGGCAACGAATGACAGAACCTGGCTGCAACGGATATGGCGTTGGGACCAGTACATCAACCGGGTCGCCATCTAATGACAAGGTGTTGTTGATGTAACCGTAGTTGCACGGATAAAACATGGCGGTAGACATGAAGCGGTCTACAAACAAAGAGCCAGTCTCTTTATCAATTTCATATTTGATAGGATCTGCATTCGCAGGGATTTCGATCACAACATAGATATCTTCTGGCAGGTCTTTACCTGCGGGTACTTGGTTCAAGCTCATGTCGGTTTCCTTTTATCAAACCAGAAATGGAGTGCCGGCTATTATAGCCAAGTCTTATCTGAATTCCTGTCCTTTTCACTGTTTGATGACGGTGAGATTGCCTGAATCAAGGCCATTCTATTGAGATAAAATACTGTCATTATCTAAATGTATCTATTTTAAGCTGTTTTTCTGGTGATGGTTCAAGACGACTTTCTTACAGCCGATAACTTAATCAAACAATAAGACAGTCCACTGTACTGCTAACGCTTTGTAATCTTAACCATTTGCACATAACCGGAAAAAACCGATGTTAAAAAAGATTACCATTAAAAATGGGCTTATTGCTCAGCTAAGCTTTATGTCATTGATTTTACTGATTGTCAGTCTCATTGGTATTAATTCAATCCAGGAAAGTTCAGGTGCATTACAGGTCATCAATCAAATCCAAGGGGAGGAGTTAGGATCGCTATCAAATAGTTTTAATGCCACATTAAGTGCCAGAACTGAAGCGGCCTTGGCCATCCATCAATTAGAAATAGGCTTGATTGATGAATCGCTACAAACAGCAAAGGAGGCTGAGGCTTTATTGGCATTATCACAAAACGAAATGGCGCGTTTTGTCAGTGCGGTAACTGACCGGGGAGACGGGCAGGAGCTGGCGACTAATATCCAAAAAAGTTATAAAAATTATATTGATAAGGGTGTCATACCCATGTTGACCGCAATCAAAGCGGGCTATGCTGATGAATATTATGAAGTACTGGAAAAGAATATTACGGATATCAGCAAAGCTTTTAATAATGATGTCGCGGCTTTTCGCAGTTATGCACTGGATGCTGGCCAATTGCAAATCGCTAAAGCTAATCAGGCCGCCAAAATTAAATTGGCAATCATTGTCGCTGCGGGATTGGTCACTTTGCTCTCTGCGGTACTGGCGTGGTTTGCACTTAAATACATTATTTTACAGCCGTTAGAGCAATCAATTCATCAGTTGGAATATATAGCCGATGGTGATTTGACCCACAGTATTAACAGTGAGGGCAATACGGAATTAGCCCGACTGGCAAAAGCACTGGAAACTATGCAGCAATCGCTGGTGATTTCTGTCAGTAATGTGCGGGATGTTGGTGGGCAAATTGGCATTGGTTCGCGGGAATTAGCTGCGGGTAATAGCCATTTGGCTGAACGAACTGAAGAATCGGCGTCTTCATTAGAGCAAACCGCGGCCAGTATGGAGCAGCTAACGTCGACCGTAAAAATGAATGCGGAAAACTCAGATCAGGCAAATCGCCTGGCCATGAGTGTGTCGGACATTGCCAATAAAGGCAGTAAAGTTGTTAGCCATGTGGTGGATAAAATGCAGGCAATTACCACCAGTTCACGCCGAATTTCCGATATTATTGCCGTCATTGATGGTATCGCGTTTCAAACTAATATACTGGCGCTTAATGCGGCGGTTGAAGCGGCCAGAGCGGGTGAGCAAGGGCGCGGTTTTGCTGTGGTCGCGGGCGAAGTTCGTAACCTGGCACAGCGCAGCGCGCAGTCAGCAAAAGAAATTAAAGACTTGATTATTGAATCACAAAGTCGGGTGCGGGAAGGTGCAGATATGGCTGAATCCGCAGGGAAAACCATGCATGAGATTGCTAATGAAGTCGGTCGGGTGACAGCATTGATGCGCGAAATTTCAGCGGCTTCTTATGAGCAAAGCAGCGGAATTGAGCAGGTTAATGTGGCGATTGCTCAAATGGATCAAGTCGCGCAACAAAACGCCGCATTAGTTGAACAGGCTGCCGCAGCGACGTGTTCATTAGAGGAACAAGCTGATGCATTGTCAGCCAGTATGGCGATATTTAAATTACCGGGCGATGAACTCGCTGTTGTTGCATAAAAAAACAGCGGATCGAATGGCCGCTGTTCTTCATCCCTTAAACATCAAGCCACCAAATAGGTGGCTGTTTAGGGTATTAACGCTAATTATTTCACTTCTTCATCTGGGAATTTAGCGATAAAGCCTTCTGCATCTTCAACCATGGACTTGGTTCCAACGAAGAAAGGTGCGCGCTGGTGCAGTTTCTCCGGCACGATATCCAGAATGCGATTAACCCCATCAGTGGCTTTCCCCCCGGCTTGTTCTGCCAGGAATGCCATTGGATTGCACTCATACAGCAGGCGCAATTTACCCTGTGGATGGCTGGCAGTGCTTGGGTAAATATAAATCCCACCTTTCAACAGGTTACGATGGAAATCGGCAACCAGTGAGCCAATATAGCGCGAAGTGTATGGGCGATGAGTGGCCTCATCCTGCTCTTGGCAATATTTGATGTATTTCTTCACACCCAGTGGGAATTTAATGTAGTTCCCTTCGTTGATGGAATACATGCAACCGGTTGCGGGATAACGCACTTTTTCGCCGGATAAACAGAAAACACCCAGCGACGGATCATAAGTGAAAGTATGGACGCCGTAGCCAGTGGTATACACCAACATGGTTGACGAGCCGTACACCACATAACCTGCCGCAACTTGCTTGGTGCCCGGTTGCAGGAAGTCTGCTTCAGTAATAGGTGTACCAAATGGCGTGATACGACGATAGATGGAGAAAATAGTACCGACGGACACATTCACGTCAATATTTGAAGAGCCATCCAGCGGATCCATCAGAACCACATATTTGGCATTTTCTGCTCGACCACCATCAAAGATAACAATATCGTCTTCTTCTTCGGAGGCGATACCGGCAACTTCGCCACGTGCTTTTAGGGCAGCTTTCAATTTTTCATTGGCAAACAGATCCAGTTTCATCTGGTCTTCACCTTGAATATTTGAAACTCCGCTCGCGCCTAAAATATCAACCAGACCTGCTTTGTTGATGTCGCGATGAATGATTTTTGCGCCGAGTTTGATTGCTGAAAGTAATGCAGTTAATTCGCCAGTGGCGTGAGAGAAGTCTAACTGTTTCTCAACGATGAATTCGCCTAACGTTTTCATGACACAATCCCTGAATCTACGGTTAAATATCGATTTATTAACGAACAACTCACTTAATGGCAGCAGTGTAGCCCAAAGGTGAGAATGATTCATAGGCAATTCCATTTCTTCTCTTTGATTCTGAGCGGTAGAATGGCAACAAACTCTAAGCTTATTAATACGGAAAATTTATGCGCATTCACATATTAGGTATCTGCGGCACTTTTATGGGCGGCCTGGCAATGCTTGCTCGTTCATTAGGTCATGAAGTGACGGGATCGGATGCTAACGTGTATCCGCCGATGAGCACATTGCTGGAGAATCAAGGGATCGACTTGATCCAAGGATATGATCCCGCTCAACTGAATCCAACACCGGATTTAGTCATCATCGGTAATGCCATGACCCGTGGTAACCCGTGCGTTGAGGCCGTGTTAGAACAAGGTATTCCTTATGTTTCCGGCCCACAATGGTTGCATGACCATGTGTTACCTGAGCGCTGGGTGTTGGCAATCGCGGGTACCCATGGCAAGACTACAACTGCCGGAATGGTGGCCTGGATACTGGAAGCTTGCGGTTATGAACCGGGTTTTGTGATTGGTGGCGTGCCCGGGAATTTCGATGTTTCAGCTCGTTTAGGCAATAGCCCTTTCTTTGTCATCGAAGCCGATGAATATGATTGCGCCTTCTTTGATAAGCGCTCTAAATTTGTTCATTACAGCCCAAGAACCTTGGTCATGAATAACCTTGAATTCGATCATGCTGATATCTTTGATGATCTGAAGGCGATCCAAAAGCAATTCCACCATTTGGTGCGCTTAGTGCCAGGCAAAGGCAAAATCATTGTTCCGGATAATGACACTCATCTAAAACAAGTGATGGCGATGGGATGTTGGAGTGAACAAGAGCTGGTGGGTGAAACCGGCAGTTGGTTTGCACGTAAAGTCGCAGTTGATGCCAGTGTCTATGAAGTGTTCCTCGACAATGAATTAGTCGGCGAGGTCAGTTGGTCATTGGTGGGCGAGCATAATATGCATAACGGTTTGATGGCCATAGCCGCGGCCCGTCATGTGGGGGTATTACCCGCAGATGCTTGCCGGGTATTGGGTGATTTTATTAATGCGCGTCGCCGCTTGGAATTGCGCGGTGAAGCTCATGGGGTCACGGTTTATGATGATTTTGCTCATCACCCAACTGCCATTCTCGCAACATTGGCGGCATTACGCAGCAAAGTCGGTGGCACTGCACGAATTTTAGCTGTGCTGGAGCCGCGTTCTAACACCATGAAGTTAGGTATGTGTAAAAACGAATTGGCCCCTTCATTGGGACGTGCTGATGAAGTGTTCTTATTCCAGCCGCAGCATATTCCTTGGCAAGTCGTTGAAGTCGCCGAAGCTTGTATTCAGCCGGCGCATTGGAGTGCTGATATTGATACGCTAGTTGATATGGTTGTCAAAACCGCCCAACCAGGGGATCACATTCTGGTGATGAGTAATGGTGGTTTTGGTGGTATTCATGACAAGCTGTTGAGTGCCTTAGATAAAAAAGCAGAACAAGAGGCTGAATCTCAGGAGTAAGACGGATAAAAAAAGCCCCCGCATAGCGGGGGTAAAAGGGTTCGTCGGATAGACGACGAGGGATTATTCTGTTGTTATGCTGATTAAGCTTACAAATTTATTTTAATGAATATTCTATTCAATATGCTGAAAATGAATCTTTCAACAGATTGAATAAACCATCATGCTCGAAAGTATGCCCCTTTGAGTGGGGCATTTACTTTCATTCTGGGCGCTGAATCTTATTTGTAAATCTTAGCTGTTGCGTGCCAACCATTATCATCATTAATACCAATGATTTTGTAGGCCGTAGCGCCTTTGCTGTCTGCTTTATTCGCGATTGCCTGCTCAATATCAGAAGGCGCGCCAGTAATACCGCTAACACTAATTGCACCTAAATCAGTCATTTTGCTGGCTTGAGCCGCATCAATTGATTGCGCTGCTGATGCGCCGAAAGCAACAACAGAAAGTAAGCTAAGGGCCGTCAGGGTTGTTTTGATTTTCATGATTATCTCCTAAATATGAACCGACAATCCAAAAGTGCTTATCATAGATTTTTGGTGTTTTGGGCTTGTTGGTTTTACTGTTGATTCAACTTAAATCTCAATTATGACCTTGCCGCCATTCTTTATGTCGCTATGACAAATGACGGCCAACTCTACAATTATTGGTAGATAGTGGCAGTCGCATGCCAGTTGTTCTCTTCGCGCGCTTCAATCACTTTATAAGCTTTAGCGCCCATGGCATCGGCTTTATCAGACAGCGCCTGACGAATATCAGAAGGCGCACCATTCAGGCCACTGACGGTAATAGTCCCCATCGGTTGCAAATTAGCAGCTTGATTTTCACTGATGGAATCAGCTGCAAAAACACCAAATGACAGTGCAGATAGAATGCTCATGGTTGCGATAGTAGTTTTAACTTTCATATTATTGCCTCTATTTATTCTTTTATCACTTCAAAGGAAGTGTGATTTACGTCACGAAAATGAGTATACATCTAGTAACTGAGAATATTAATAGCCCGCTAATAATATTTAACGTCACTTTATCGTGCGTTATTACTTTTTAAGAACGAAAAGGAATAAAAATTGATTAAAAAACAGCACTTTTCAGAGAAAATAGAGTCTTTTCAATATGATAAGTATTTTTGACTAAAAGTGCGGAAGAGTACGGCGACTCTGACCATAAATGAAGTAAAAGCAGGGGGATTGAGTGGTTTTAAGTAGATGAGGCAGTCAGATGCCCTGTTTATCGCGAAATGTTTGGACTAATAAGGTCGACATGTACCAAACGAGAAAATGCGGCATATCAGGCCGCATCTTAATATTGGTAGTGAATTAAAGCTCTTGTTCGAACAAACGGAGGATAGCTTCATGTAACTGTTCGACGGTGAAACCTCTGGCAGGTGTGGTGAAAATAGTGTCATCACCTGCGATGCTGCCGAGAATGCCTTCCGCTTTACCTAATGAGTCCAGCAGTCGGGCGATCAATTGGGCTGCTCCTGGGCTGGTGTTAATCACAACGACTGAATCATTATAATCAACATCTAATACCAGATTCTTGAGCGGGCTGCTGGTGGTCGGAACCCCTAATTCAGCCGGTAAACAATAAACCATCTCCATTTTTGCATTACGCGTTCTGACCGCACCAAATTTTGTCAACATGCGCGATACTTTGGACTGGTTAATATTTTCAAAGCCTTCTTCCTGCAAGGCCAAAACGATTTCACCTTGAGAACTGAATTTCTCTTCTTTCAATAACGCTTTAAACGCCTTGATAAGATCTTCTTGTTTGGCGGGGTTACGCATTTTTTATGCCCTGACAGTCAATAGTGAATAGGATTATTATGCATATAAATGAATTTTTATTCAACATGACTATGGAGTATTGGTGATAAAAGCCGTGATATCAAGGTGTGCTGAAATTCTAACACTCTCTTACTGTTACGATTATGCTAAATCAGCTTTTTTTAACATTTGTATTGAGTAGCTAAAATGTTATTAAAATGATGTTGTTTTGATGTAAAGGAAGGGTGTAATGTAACCGCCGATTAACCTGTCATGAATACGCCAGATAATTTTAGAATAATGTGCGCTATATCATTAATGAATAAGCGATTTAATCTAAAATAGACAAACCTTATGCGCCTTTTTGATGCGTGATATCTCAATCTGACTGTTAATAGATTGTGTTTAAAATCGCAATAAATTAAGGTTCGTAAATAGATGAATTCACGGCAAATTTAAATTAAATATAATAAGGAGTATAGGATGAAAGTTGCAGTTCTCGGTGCCGCTGGTGGTATCGGCCAGGCCCTCGCTCTTCTACTCAAGACCCAGCTTCCTTCAGGTTCAGACCTCTCATTATATGATATCGCGCCAGTCACTCCTGGTGTTGCGGTTGATCTGAGCCATATCCCAACTGCTGTTAATATTAAAGGCTTCAGCGGTGAAGATGCTACCCCGGCCCTGCAAGGGGCAGATATTGTTCTGATCTCTGCGGGGGTTGCACGCAAACCCGGAATGGATCGTTCAGACCTGTTCAATGTGAACGCGGGTATTGTTCGTAATCTGGTTGAGCAAATCGCGCGCACTTGCCCGAAAGCATTAATCGGTATTATTACTAACCCTGTTAATACCACGGTTGCTATTGCGGCAGAAGTGCTGAAAAAAGCCGGTGTTTACGACAAAAATAAATTATTCGGTATTACTACACTGGATACCATTCGTTCGAATACCTTTGTTGCTGAGCTGAAAGGTAAGCAACCTCAGGATATCGAAGTGCCGGTTATTGGCGGTCACTCAGGTGTGACTATCCTGCCATTGCTTTCACAAATTCCAGGTATCAGTTTCACAGAGCAAGAAGTTATTGATCTGACTAAGCGTATCCAGAATGCAGGTACTGAAGTTGTTGAAGCAAAAGCCGGTGGCGGGTCTGCGACTCTGTCTATGGGGCAAGCTGCTGCACGCTTTGGCCTTTCTTTGGTTCGCGCTCTGCAAGGCGAGAGCAATGTTGTGGAATGTTCTTACGTTGAAGGCGATGGCAAGTATGCCCGTTTCTTCGCTCAACCAATTCTATTGGGTAAAGACGGCGTTGCAGAGCGTAAAGATATCGGCAAACTGAGTGCATTTGAGCAACAAGCCCTTGAAAGCATGCTGGATGTGTTGCACAAAGATATTGAGTTAGGCGAGCAGTTTGTAAAATAAATCAGTGTAGCAGGGGCTAAAGCAGCCCCTGAAATCACACCATTAACCGCCGAAGCAGTTTATCGGCGGTTTTTTTATGCCTGGATAATAGGTTGTCGTATCCTCACTTTTCGGTCCAGAAGATCACCGGTTTTTGAGTCAAAATAGCGTGTTGGCCAAATTTCAGAAGGATGAATATCCAGGCATTGTGCAATCAACCATTCCCCCTTCGGCCACGGGCGAGTTAGCGCATTAGCAAGTGTGGATGAGCTTAAACCTGCTTTTCGAGAGAGCGCCGCCAGAGTGGTGTCTTTCTTGCGTAGTGCAGCAATGATGTCGGCTGGGTGCCAATCAGATTTCCTTAAAATCATCTTTAATCCTTTTTTTTTCTAAGCTGCTGACGTGTTAGTGATATAAATAACGGTACATTGTTAATCGTACGGTGAACAGAAAGTAATCATTTAGAAGTATACTAACATTTATTTTCTGAAAGATTTTAAATGTTTTCTAAATATTCCTTTTTTGTGTCATAACGCATATTAGGAAGCAACACCATGAAAAAAGAGTGGTTTGCCGCTAAGGAGTTGGCAGGTCTTGATGGCTTACCGTCATCACCACAGGGAGTAAACCTCATGGCTAAACGTGAGGGATGGGAACAGCGCCGCCGCCGTGGTGTTCAAGGAAAGGCTGTCGAATATCACATTGAGAGCTTGCCTGTCACCATATTGAATTCATTGCAGTTAAGGGAGGAACCCGCCAAATACACGGCGACGCGACAGGACCCGCTGGCACTGTGGATTGAAGCGTATTATCGTTTTACCGAGGCTGAACGTGAGCAGGTCATTACGTTTATTTTTCGTGAGGGCGCTAAAAGCTTAATAGAAAAGTTGACTACAGATTAGGGTAGGTGAGTTGCCGGTTTTGGTCATTAATAAAATATAGTGCATACAGTCCATAAATTTCTGTAATATTAATGCATTACTGTATTGGTGAGTGCCGAGCTTGTTGCTAATAGAAAAACTCCGGCAATTGCGCCAGAGTTTCCTAATGGTTTCTTAAAATGCGCGTTGTACAGCAATATGCGCCAATCCTTCCAGAGCCTGACGATATTCGCTATCAGGGAGAACCTGCAAAGCAGCAATAGCTTTATCAGCCTCGTCTTCGGCGCGCTGGCGGGTATAATCCAGTGAGCCACATTGCTGCATTGCAACTAATACGGGTTCCAGTAAATGGCGGCCATTTCCTTCTTCAATGGCTTGTCGAATCATAGCGGCTTGTTCTGGTGTCCCATTATTCATTGCATGCAATAAAGGCAGTGTTGGTTTGCCTTCATTCAGGTCATCACCGGTATTTTTACCCAAAGTGGCACCATCGGAACTGTAATCCAACAGATCATCAATAAGCTGGAAAGCCGTGCCCAGATAGCGGCCATAATTTTGCAATGCAAGCTCTTGCTCTTCAGTTGCATCGGATAATATCGCAGCAGACTGTGAAGCAGCTTCAAACAAGCGGGCTGTCTTGCTATAGATGACCTGCATATAATTTTCTTCAGTGATGTCAGGATTATTGCAGTTCATTAACTGCAATACTTCACCTTCAGCAATCACATTCGTTGCGGCTGACATCAGTGTAAGGACACGTAATGATTCAAGGCTTGTCATCATTTGGAATGAGCGTGTATAGATGTAATCACCCACCAATACGCTGGCAGCATTACCAAAAGCGGCATTGGCCGTCGCCTTGCCACGGCGCATGTCTGATTCATCGACCACATCATCATGCAGCAGCGTTGCTGTATGGATGAATTCAATCAATGCTGCGACCGTGATGTGTTTAGTGCCCTGATAGCCCAATGCCCGAGCCACCAAAACAGCAATCATTGGTCGGATACGTTTCCCACCGCCACCGATAATGTAATGGCCCAATTGATTGATAAGAACAACATCAGAGTTCAATTGGTCGAGAATTGTTGTGTTTACAGCCGCCATATCTGGCGCGGTTAAGTCGATAATCTTTTCTAGGTTCATTGTTATATTCAGCTGTTTTTCTCTTTAACTACGATGAGATTACCGCCCACATTATTACATGACGTTCCCTGAGACTATGATTGTACTTGAAAAATTCATCAAATAAACGAGATGTAAGAAACTGTGCTTTTTTTCTTCTCTTGGACTGATTATATACTTGTCATTCACTACATTTTTGCGTAGAATTCGCGCCCTATTGTGAATATTTATAGTGCGCTCTGGACTACAAAAGTGGAGTGCACGGAAAGCGGAGTTTTATATGTACGCGGTTTTCCAAAGTGGTGGTAAACAACACCGAGTAAGCGAAGGTCAGACCATTCGCCTGGAAAAGCTGGACATCGCAACTGGTGAAACTGTTGAGTTTGACCAAGTTCTGATGATTGCTAACGGTGAAGAAATCAATATCGGCGCTCCTTTAGTCGATGGTGGCAAGATCAAGGCTGAAGTAGTTGCTCACGGTCGTGGCGAGAAGATTAAGATTGTTAAATTCCGTCGTCGTAAGCATTACCGTAAGCAACAAGGTCATCGTCAGTGGTTCACTGATGTTAAAATCACCGGCATCAGCGCTTAAGATTTAGGAGAGCGGATAAATGGCACATAAAAAGGCTGGTGGCTCGACTCGTAACGGTCGTGACTCCGAAAGTAAACGTCTTGGCGTAAAACGTTTTGGCGGCGAAGCAGTTTTGGCAGGCAGTATCATCGTTCGTCAGCGTGGCACTAAGTTCCACGCAGGCATCAACGTAGGTTGCGGCAAAGACCATACTCTGTTTGCTTTGGCTGACGGTAAAGTCAAGTTCGAAGTTAAAGGCCCGAAAAACCGTAAATTTATCAGCATCGAAGCTGAATAAGTTTTTCGCGTCCTGTAAATAGATGTAAGCCCTGCAATTTCGTTGCGGGGCTTTTTACATTTATGGGTTAACCCCACTGGTAAAAAATGGATACGAAGCAGCAGGCTGGTTTAGGTATTTTTTTGGCACTGACCACTGCGGTATTCTGGGGTGCCTTGCCGATTGCAATGAAGCAAGTGCTCGAGGTCATGGAGCCTTATACCATTGTCTGGTATCGCTTTATGATGGCGGCTATCGGCTTGGGGATTATTTTGGCTTCGCGTCGTCAGTTGCCCTCCCTTAAACTTTTTCGCCAACGTCGCTGGTTAATATTACTGATCATTGCGACCTGTGGCTTGCTGGGGAATTTCATCTTCTTCAGCTCATCATTACAATATCTCAGTCCGACGACGTCTCAAGTCATCGGGCAACTTTCACCTGTCGGGATGATGGTTGCCAGTGTACTGATTTTAAAAGAGCGGATGCGCATCACCCAAGTTATTGGTGCGGGTATGCTGATTTGTGGCCTGCTGTTATTTTTTAACACGAGCTTGCATGAAATCTTTACCCGCCTGACTGATTACACTCTTGGGGTGGCATTGGGGGTCTGTGCAGCGGTTGTCTGGGTCAGTTATGGTGTCGCCCAGAAAGTGCTATTAAGGCGTATGGCATCGCAACAAATCTTATTGTTGTTGTACACTTTATGTGCAGTTGCATTATTCCCATTAGCAAAACCAGCCGTTATTTTTCAGCTAAATGGGTGGCAGTTTGCCTGTTTGCTTTTTTGCGGGGTTAATACCCTGGTTGGTTATGGTGCCTTGGCTGAGGCCATGGCGCGCTGGCAGGCAGCGCAGGTAAGCGCACTCGTCACATTGACGCCGCTGTTTACCTTGTTTTTTTCAATTTTATTGGCGCTGGCCTGGCCAGATATGTTCACCGCACCTTCTCTCAACTTTGTGGGATACGTCGGCGCATTCGTGGTGGTGGCAGGTGCAATGTTTTCCGCAATTGGGCACCGTTGGTGGCCACGTCGGACAGAAATAAATCAGGTTGCTCCGCTAAAATAGCAGCCCGGTGAATGAGTTACGGAGAAAGTAAATGAAGTTTGTAGATGAAGCTACAATTCTGGTTGTAGCCGGTGACGGTGGTAACGGTTGTGTCAGTTTCCGTCGCGAAAAATATATTCCTAATGGTGGTCCTGACGGTGGTGATGGTGGTGATGGCGGTGATATTTACCTGCTGGCCGATGAAAACCTCAACACGCTGATTGACTACCGTTTTGTGAAATCTTTCCGTGCTGAACGTGGTGAAAATGGTCAGAGCCGCGACTGTACCGGTAAACGCGGCAAAGATATCACCATTAAAGTGCCTGTTGGTACCCGTGTACTGGATCAAGGGACGGGTGAGATTGTTGGTGATATGACTCGCCATGGTCAGCGCTTGATGGTCGCAAAAGGCGGTTTCCACGGATTGGGTAATACCCGTTTCAAATCCTCGGTAAACCGTGCTCCTCGCCAGAAAACCATGGGGACTGAAGGCGAAACTCGTGAGCTGATGCTGGAGCTGTTGTTACTGGCGGATGTGGGCATGTTGGGCTTACCTAATGCCGGTAAATCAACCTTTATCCGCGCAGTCTCTGCTGCTAAACCCAAAGTCGCTGATTATCCATTTACAACTCTGATCCCAAGTCTGGGTGTGGTTCGTATGGATCACGAGCAAAGTTTTGTGGTTGCCGATATTCCAGGTCTGATTGAAGGCGCATCCGACGGCGCAGGTTTAGGTATTCGTTTCCTCAAGCATTTGGAACGTTGCCGCGTACTGTTGCATTTAGTGGATTTAGCGCCAATTGATGAGTCTGATCCGGTTGAAAATGCCAAAATCATTATTAATGAGCTACAGCAATACAGCGAAAATCTTGCTGAGAAGCCTCGCTGGCTGGTGTTCAATAAGATTGACCTGCTAGACCCTGAGGAAGCTGAAGTACGCGCTAAGGCTATCGCAGAGGCTCTGGGATGGGAAGGTAAGTATTATATGATCTCGGCTGCGAATCGCGACAATGTGAACGCCTTATGCTGGGATGTCATGAACTTCCTGAACACACAGCCCAAAGCCATGGCCATTGCTGAAAGTACACCAGAAAAAGTTGAATTCATGTGGGATGATTACCACCGTGAGCAGCTGGCTGAAGTGGAAGCAGAAGCTGAATCAGAAGATGACGATGATTGGGATGAAGAAGACGATGACGGCGTAGAGTTTATTTACGAACGTTAAGTTCCCAATAGTTGTTCGTGAATCAGATTGATTTAAAACAGGGCTGCCATTCGTGGTAGCCCTTTTATTTGGAAAACTCATAACTGAAAGACTGTATTTGAATGATGGATTTTAGCGATGAGTGGTCGCCGGTATCCAGCATTGCGCTTTTAACCCGGAGCATTCAGTGCGGTTTTCGAGTGTTAATTTGCCTTGGTGCAGTTGCGCAATCCGGATAACAATATTCAGCCCTAAGCCACTGCCGCCATAGCGTTGGTCCATACGGCGAAATGCCTGAGTCAATTCACCCGCCTGTTCTTGCTTTATTCCAGGGCCTTCATCAATGACTTGCAACAGAGTGCCTTGAGCTTCTGTAGATAACTTGACTGAGATTTGGCTGTCTACTGGGCTATAGCGATGTGCATTCTCGACCAGATTGCGCAGCATCAAACGCAGTAATGTGGCATCGCCCTGAGTCTGGGCAACAGCAGGGAGTTCCCATCGTAAGGTCTGCTGCCGTTGGGCACACATTTCTTCCAATTCTTCTTTCAATGGCCGCACAACATTTTCTATCCAGTCGAGTGTCTGATAGAGGCCACTGGCAAAATTCTGCCCGGCCCGCGACAGCATCAACAATTGTTCAATGGTATGTATCAATAAATCAATTCGGCTAATAAGCGGTTTGCTTTCTGCAATGCCTTGTTGCCCCATCAATTCCAGATGCAGCCGAATACCGGCAAGAGGTGTGCGTAACTCGTGTGCCGCATCAGCGGTGAACAGGCGCTCCTGTGCAATGGTATTGGACAGCCGGGATAGCAGTTGATTAAGGGTAGATGTTACCGAGACAATTTCTTGCATGTCGCTGTTCACCACGACGGGTGTGAGATTATCCGCGGAGCGCTCAGCCAGTTTCTGCTGCAATTGGCCCAGTGGCCGAATAATCCAACTGATTGCCCAGAAAGAGAGTAAAAGAGTGATAGCCATCATAATGAGCGACGGCGCAAGCAGTGATGCTATTGCCTCGGCTATTTCTGTATCAACCCGCTCATTACGCACCTTGGCACTCAGTGTTTCATCGACCAAAAAGCTAATTTGTTCTTGGCTTTCATGCCATAACCAAAATGCGCTGATCAGTTGGGTCACCAATAATATTAACGCCAACATCAAGATGAGACGACGCCGCATACTGATCATCATTGTGCTTCCAGTCGGTAACCTATACCCCGTACCGTCCGAATACGATCTTTACCCAATTTGCGCCGCAGATTATGGATATGGACTTCCAGCGTATTGGAACCGAGATCATCATTCCAGGTATACAGATCCTGTTGTAATAACTCACGATTAACAGTTTGTCCGGCTCGCATGATTAAACGCGAGAGAATCGCAAATTCTTTAGGGGTGACTTCCAGCGGCTGATCCTGCAAACACACTTGTTGGGTGGTTAAATTAAGGCTCAGGTTATCTTGCTGTACCAGATTGTCACTTTGCCCTTGGTAGCGGCGGATTAGCGCTCTAACACGGGCCAGTAATTCTGCGAGTGCGAAAGGTTTTATCAGGTAATCGTCAGCACCGGCATCCAGCCCGTCAACTCTATCTTCGAGAGCATCGCGAGCGGTCAGGATAAGTACCGGTAATGTGATGTGCTGGCGTCGCCATTGGCGGAGCAATACGCTACCGTCTTGATCCGGTAAACCGAGATCGAGAATAATCATACTGTACTGACTGGTGAGTAACAAACTATGCGCTTGTGCTGCGGTGCCAGTGCAGTCACAGGCATAGCCCTCGCTGGTCAGCGCCATGGCTATCCCTCGTTGTAGCAACTCATCATCTTCAACAATCAGTAGTTTCATCGTTTTTAGCTATTCTAAAAAGAGTCTCAGTTATTCTGATAAATATCTTTATACAAGCGACTTTCGAAACGAACCAACGGCGCTCGACGATTTTTTTGATCTTCGGGTGGCACTGCGTAGCCAGACAAGAATTGGACAAAAGCCATACGTTGCCCACTTGCGGTGGTAATAAATCCGGCCAGATTGTATACGCCTTGTAATGCCCCCGTTTTAGCCGACACCTTGCCGTCAACACCCGCTTCGTGCAGCCCACCACGATAACGCAATGTGCCGTCATAGCCTGATAATGGCAGCATTGAGATAAAGTTAAGTTCTTGATCATGCTGAGCAATATATTGCAAAGCCTGCATCATTGTTGCTGGCGAAATAAGGTTATGGCGTGATAAACCTGAACCATCCACGACAATACTGTTCCCCAAGTCCACACCCGCTTTTTGGCGCAATACCTGACGAACAGCATCAGCCCCGGCACGCCATGTCCCGGGCACCCCAAAGCGCTGGTGACCAATAGTTCTGAAAACAGTATCCGCAATCATATTGTCAGACTTTTTCAACATGATTTTCAGTAGGTCATGTAATGGCGCGGATTGCGCTTGGGCCAGCACATTTCCGGCGGAGTTTGGTGTAGTTTGTCGGCGCAAATTGCCATCAATTTGGATATCAGCTTTCTTTAATTCATCTTTCAAAATAGCACCGGCATAGCTCGCGCCGTTTTGTACCGCAAATGCCAGAGGTAAAGGTTCGCTACGTTGTGTCAGACAACCTGTGAGTGTGAACCGGTTTAACTCTCCTGGCACGACATCTAATTCACAATATTGCGCATCAGGCGAACCTTTGGCTAAGGTGCGAACTTCACTGAACATTTGCACCGGGTAATAAGACGCTACTCGGATAAATGCCATGTCACCTGGGTTCGGCGCGCTATAAAGGGATACAGAAAAGCAGTTTCTATCAACAATGGCGGCTGCGGGCGGCGCACTAAAGCATTGTGTCATGTCATTCCATGGCCAACCTGGTGCTTTGTCATGGCTGGCAAAAACCGACGTATCGATAATCAAATCACCCGCAACTTGTTTTACACCCGATTTTCTGAGCGTCGCCACCATATTACGCAACTGTTGGCGTGTTAAGGTGGGATCACCATCAAAACGTGCAATTAAATCGCCGCGTAAAACACCATCCGTGATCGTGGCGTGACTTTCCAATGTAGTATTGAAGCGAAAATCTGGCCCAAGCTGTAATAATGCCGCCAACGCGGTCAGGACTTTTTGCGTACTGGCAGGTAATGCCATCTGCTGAGCGTGATAGTCTATTGCCGGGGTAGTGGCCCCAATTTTTTGTACGACTAACGCAAGATTTGCCCCATCAGGCAGATATTGTGTGTAATTTTCGACCTGAGCCGCATTGGCGTTAGATATGCTGATACTGATCGCAATAGCGCTGGCCAATCCACTGACAATTCGTGAAAAATGCATAATTTCGGTATAACTGCTGAATAACGTGCTGCCATACTACGGTGCAACGAGGGCGAAAGTAAACGATGACCCTAAAGGAACTCTACGTTAAAATGCATATCAAAATGCAAAATTGATCCTGACTTGGGGTTTTGGCTCCGGGGGTGATTTTTTTTGTTTATCGCCTGGAGGCGGATAGGGTGTCTGGCTAACCGCATTTTCATTCGAAAACGTTAGGATGACGGTTTTTTGAACAGGATAGATTTAGAGGTATTTAAAAGATGAAACAGATTCCGATGACGGTAAATGGCGCAGAGAAACTGCGCGAAGAGCTGGATTTTTTAAAAGGCGTTCGTCGCCCTAAAATTATTGCCGATATCGCTACTGCCCGTGAACATGGCGATTTAAAAGAAAATGCGGAATATCATGCAGCCCGTGAGCAGCAAGGGTTCTGTGAAGGCCGTATTCAAGAAATAGAAGCCAAGCTTTCTAATGCGCAGGTGATTGATATCACCAAAATGCCAAACAATGGCCGCGTTATTTTTGGTGCCACTGTGCGTGTATTAAATGTGGTTTCTGAAGAAGAGCAGCAATACCGGATTGTGGGTGATGATGAAGCTGATTTTAAACAAAATCTTATTTCAGTTAACTCACCTATTGCTCGTGGCCTGATTGGTAAAGAAGTCGATGACGTGGTTGTTATTCGTACTCCAGGTGGCGAAGTAGAATATGAAATTCTTACCGTAGATTATGTGTAATACTTGTTCATCTGAATGGTAAGTACGCATTGTTTATAAAAAATGAAGTTGTAAAGAAAAGTAAAAGGCCGCTCGCGGCCTTTTATCAGAACAAAGTGCATGGCACCTTTTCTCTAAAACAAGCGTCATTAACGCGGTAAAATAATTTTGCGCTCTTTTGCCGGGCGATAGAGCACTAAAATATTACCGATGATTTGTACGTTAACGGCACCGGTCTCACGCACGATGGCATCAGCAATTAGGGCTTTAGTTTCACGCTCTTCTGCAGTGATCTTCACCTTAATAAGTTCATGATGTTCCAGCGTTTGTTCGATTTCAGCCAGCACCCCTTCGGTTAACCCGTTGTTGCCCAGCATCACTACTGGTTTTAACGGATGGGCCAAGCTTTTCAGGTGCTGTTTTTGTTTGTTATTCAGATTCATCGTCTTTTTTGCTTAAGTTGGGATTGAAAACGGTTCATTCTACCGCCATCTCATGTGTATCACCAAATCGGTCTACGTCGATGAGGAGTTTACGCGAGCTAAGCAATAGATGCGCGGGCTCTTAATTAAGATAGTTGGAAAAATAGATGTCTAATAAAAAGCGTTCGGGTAGCTCCAGTCGCTGGTTGCAAGAACACTTTAGCGATAAATATGTCATTCAGGCGCAGAAAAAGGGGCTACGCTCCCGCGCCTGGTTTAAACTTGATGAAATACAACAGAACGATAAACTTTTTAAGCCCGGTATGACAGTTGTCGATTTAGGCGCTGCACCCGGTGGTTGGTCCCAGTATGTTGTAACCCAGATTGGCGGTAAAGGGCGGATCATCGCATGTGATCTTCTACCAATGGATCCTATCGTTGGTGTCGATTTCCTTCAGGGCGATTTTCGTGATGAACTGGTCCTGAAAGCTTTACTTGAGCGAGTTGGGGATAAAAAAGTTCAGGTGGTCATGTCTGATATGGCCCCGAATATGAGTGGTACTCCGGCAGTCGATATACCTAAATCAATGTATCTGGTTGAATTAGCTTTGGAAATGTGTCGAGATGTACTTGCACCAGGCGGAAGTTTCCTGGTGAAGGTGTTCCAGGGAGATGGCTTTGATGAATACCTACGGGAAATTCGCTCCCTGTTTACGAAAGTTAAGATTCGTAAGCCAGACGCTTCTCGTGCGCGATCGCGTGAAGTGTACATTGTAGCGACAGGGCGGAAACTGTAGTACCCTAACGCTGTTTGTTAACACAGTTGTAATATGAGGTTAATCCCTTGAGTGACATGGCGAAAAACCTAATTCTCTGGTTAGTTATTGCAGTCGTATTGATGTCTGTATTCCAGAGCTTTGGACCCAGCGAATCGAATGGCCGTAGAGTGGATTACTCTACTTTCATGTCCGACGTAACCCAAGATCAGGTTCGTGAAGCACGTATCAATGGACGTGAAATTAACGTTAGTAAGAAAGATAACAGCAAATATACGACTTTCATTCCGGTCAACGATCCAAAGCTGTTAGACACCTTATTGACTAAAAATGTGAAAGTTGTTGGTGAGCCACCGGAAGAGCCGAGCTTGCTGGCCTCTATCTTTATTTCTTGGTTCCCAATGCTGTTGCTGATTGGGGTCTGGATCTTCTTTATGCGTCAAATGCAGGGCGGCGGCGGCAAAGGGGCGATGTCCTTTGGCAAGAGCAAAGCTCGCATGCTGACAGAAGATCAGATAAAAACTTCTTTTGCTGATGTAGCTGGTTGCGACGAAGCAAAAGAAGAAGTCAGTGAATTAGTTGAATATCTACGCGAGCCAAGCCGTTTCCAGAAACTGGGCGGTAAAATTCCGAAAGGCGTATTGATGGTTGGCCCTCCGGGGACAGGTAAAACCTTGCTGGCGAAAGCCATTGCGGGTGAAGCTAAAGTACCATTCTTCACCATTTCTGGTTCTGACTTCGTAGAAATGTTCGTTGGTGTGGGTGCATCCCGTGTCCGTGACATGTTTGAACAGGCTAAGAAAGCCGCGCCTTGTATCATCTTTATTGATGAAATTGATGCGGTAGGCCGTCAGCGTGGCGCAGGTCTGGGTGGTGGTCATGACGAACGTGAACAGACTCTGAACCAAATGTTGGTTGAGATGGATGGCTTCGAAGGCAATGAAGGCATCATCGTGATTGCGGCAACTAACCGTCCAGATGTTCTTGACCCGGCGTTACTGCGTCCAGGCCGTTTCGACCGTCAGGTTGTGGTTGGCTTACCAGACGTCCGTGGCCGTGAACAGATTCTGAAAGTTCATATGCGTCGCGTGCCATTAGATATCGATATTGATGCTTCTGTTATCGCTCGTGGTACACCAGGGTTCTCTGGTGCTGACCTGGCTAACCTGGTCAACGAAGCCGCACTGTTTGCCGCCCGCGGTAACAAGCGCGTCGTTTCAATGGTTGAGTTCGAGAAAGCGAAAGATAAAATTATGATGGGTGCGGAACGTCGCTCCATGGTAATGACTGAAGCACAGAAAGAATCTACGGCATACCATGAAGCAGGACATGCGATTATTGGTCGCTTAGTGCCTGAGCATGACCCAGTACATAAAGTGACCATTATTCCTCGTGGTCGTGCTTTGGGTGTGACATTCTTCCTGCCGGAAGGTGATGCTATCAGTGCTAGCCGCCAGAAACTGGAAAGCCAGATCTCTACTTTGTATGGTGGTCGTCTTGCTGAAGAAATCATTTATGGTCCGGAAAAAGTCTCTACCGGCGCATCAAATGATATCAAAGTGGCTACGTCTATTGCGCGTAACATGGTGACGCAGTGGGGCTTCTCCGAGAAACTGGGGCCATTGCTGTATGCTGAAGAAGAGGGCGAGGTGTTCCTTGGCCGTTCTATGGCGAAACCTAAGCATATGTCCGATGAAACCGCGCGTATTATCGATCAGGAAGTTAAAGTGCTTATCGAGCGTAACTACCAGCGTGCTCATAAATTGCTGTTAGAAAACATGGATGTATTGCACTCCATGAAAGATGCGCTGATGAAGTACGAAACTATTGATGCACCGCAGATTGATGACTTGATGAATCGCAAAGAAGTTCGCCCGCCAGCGGGTTGGGACGATGCGAGCAAGACTAAGTCAACGGACAATGATAGTACGCCAAAAGCGCCTACGCCGGTTGATGAACCTCATACACCAACGCCGGGTAATACTATGTCAGAGCAGTTGGGCGATAAATAAGTCTACTGTTGGCATCTAAAAGCGTTGTGATTAATATAAACCCCGAGCTTGCTCGGGGTTTTTCTTTTTCTGTTGTATAGAATCAAAGTGAATTGCCACTTTAAGGCGTTATTGCATGAAATTAATTGCCAGAGATCGGATTTTAGATCTCACTCATCCACAGGTTATGGGTATCTTGAATGTCACCCCGGATTCATTTTCGGATGGCGGGCATCACAATAATCTTGATAAAGCACTCCAACATGCTCAACTGATGTTATCAGCAGGTGCTACGCTGATTGATATTGGTGGTGAATCTACCCGACCAGGTGCCGCTGAAATTAGTGAGCAAGAAGAGCTTGATAGGGTGGTGCCTGTGGTCGAAGCGCTGGCGACGCGTTTTGAAGTTTGGCTATCTGTAGACACATCCAAAGCAGTGGTAATGACAGAATCAGCTCGTGCGGGGGCTCATTTAATCAATGATATTCGCTCATTACAAGAGCCCGGAGCGCTTGAAGCAGCGGCAATAACGGGTTTGCCGGTGTGCCTGATGCATATGCAAGGGCAGCCACAGAATATGCAGCAGTCTCCCCATTATGATGATCTGATGGCCGACATAAATCAGTTTTTTAAACACCATATTGACCGTTGTGTTGCGGCCGGCATCGCAAAAAGTAAATTGTTACTCGACCCAGGCTTCGGTTTCGGTAAAAATCTAGCGCATAATTATCAACTACTGGCTCGTCTGGCCGAACTTCACCATTTTGAACTGCCTTTATTGGTAGGAATGTCGCGAAAATCGATGGTAGGTCAGCTATTGAATGTTCCGCCACAACAGCGGGTTATCGGCAGTGTCGCTTGCGCTGTTATTGCGGCAATGCAAGGTGCGCAGATTGTCAGAGTGCATGATGTCAAAGAAACTGTCGAGGCGATGCATATCGTCGAGGCAACACTTTCAGCGAAGGGATAAACAAAAATTATGAGCAACCGTAAATACTTTGGTACAGATGGCATTCGCGGCAAAGTGGGTGACAGTCCGATTACGCCAGATTTTGTATTAAAGCTTGGCTGGGCTGCCGGTAAAGTTCTGGCTCGGCATGGTTCTCGTAAAATTATCATTGGTAAGGATACGCGTATTTCTGGCTATATGCTGGAGTCAGCACTTGAAGCTGGTTTGGCCGCTGCTGGGTTATCCGCCTCATTTACTGGCCCTATGCCGACCCCTGCGGTTGCTTATTTGACGCGCACTTTCCGCGCAGAAGCCGGTATCGTTATTTCGGCATCTCATAACCCTTTCTATGACAACGGCATCAAGTTCTTCTCAATTGATGGCACTAAGCTGCCTGATGATGTGGAAGAGGCCATTGAAGCCGAGATGGAAAAACCATTAACGTGCGTAGAGTCCGCTGAACTGGGTAAAGCTAACCGTATTGTGGATGCTGCCGGGCGTTATATTGAGTTCTGTAAAGGCACATTCCCAAGCGAACTCAGTTTGAACGAGCTGAAAATTGTGGTCGACTGCGCTAACGGTGCAACCTATCACATCGCCCCGAGCGTATTGCGTGAGCTGGGTGCAACCGTTATAACCATCGGCTGTGAGCCGGATGGGATGAATATTAACGAAAAATGTGGGGCTACAGATGTGCGCTTGCTGCAAGAACGCGTTCTTGCTGAAAAGGCACACGTTGGTTTGGCATTTGACGGTGACGGCGACCGGTTGATGATGGTCGATCACTTGGGTAACAAGGTTGATGGTGACCAAATCCTCTATATTATTGCTCGTGAAGGTTTGCGCCAGGGCCAGTTGAAAGGCGGTGCTGTCGGGACTTTGATGAGTAATATGGGGTTGCAATTGGCATTGAAAGAACTGGGTATTCCTTTTGTTCGTGCCAAAGTAGGCGACCGCTACGTGTTAGAAGCTATGCAGGAAAAAGGCTGGCGGATTGGTGCGGAAAACTCCGGCCATGTGATCTTGTTGGATAAAACGACTACCGGTGATGGCATTGTGGCTGGTTTGCAGGTGCTGACGGCGATGGTACGTAACCATATGAGCTTGCATGATTTATGTAGCGGTATGAAATTGTTGCCTCAAATTCTGGTGAATGTGCGCTTCTCAGGTGATCATAATCCACTGAAATCAGAGACAGTTGAAGAAGTGACCCGCCAGGTTGAAAAAGAACTGGGCGACCGTGGCCGGGTTCTATTGCGCAAATCAGGTACTGAACCATTAATTCGAGTGATGGTTGAGGGTGATGACGCAGAGTCAGTGATTGCAGAAATGGCGAACCGGATTGCTGATGCAGTGAAAGCGGTAGGCTAATGACTTTTGAGCGGGGGAAAGGCGAACTCTCCCCCGTAAATTCCACAGAAGTTGAATAACTTGACGTTTTTTTCTGCAAATGAACTTATGTGATGAAATTGCCCTTGCGTGTATAAGGCGCTTTGGTTAGTATTCACACCCGCTTAAGTGGGTGAATAAGTCCCCGCTTGATGGGTGAGAAGCATTTGGCATGCGGTGAACCCGCAAGGATACAGGTACAACTATGTACGAAGCTCTTCTGGTTATTTTCTTGCTGATTTCGATTGGGCTAGTTGCTCTGATCATGTTACAGCAAGGCAAAGGCGCGGATATGGGAGCCTCATTCGGAGCAGGTGCTTCTGCAACTCTGTTCGGTTCGAATGGTTCCGGTAACTTTATGACCCGCATGACGGCTGTATTGGCGACTTTATTTTTCGTCATTAGCTTGATTTTGGGCAATATGAGCACCAACCAGGGCAATAAAGGTAGCGAGTGGGAAAATCTGGGTCAGCCTGCAAAAACAGAGCAGACTACAGCACCAGTAGCACCGACTAAGCCGAGTAGTGATATCCCGCAGTAATGTTTCAAAAATAGTAAATAGTAAGAAACAAAAAGAAAGTTTTAAAGTGGTTGTGTTGGCTTAAATAGTAAAAACAACCATTTGAATCAGTGCCGGGGTGGTGGAATTGGTAGACACGCTACCTTGAGGTGGTAGTGCCCGATTGGGCTTACGGGTTCAAGTCCCGTCCTCGGTACCAAATCAGACAGATAACTTGCTTTTTTGTCGTTATCGACGTAATATTTGCCACGTTTTCGGACGCGGGGTGGAGCAGCCTGGTAGCTCGTCGGGCTCATAACCCGAAGGTCGTCGGTTCAAATCCGGCCCCCGCAACCACTTTCCTAAAGTGTTTTTTTTCAAATGTTGTATTCGGTAGACCTCAGATACTTTCGATTTCAATTTGAAAAAAATACTTGTCAGAAAGTTGTACCGAAGCCGCTTTGCGGCAAACAGGGTCCAGTTGCATAAAGCCCCGAATTTCGGGGTTTTTTGTTATTTGACAGCAGAATCACTGGGCTATTAGGCCCTTTTTTTATGTCTTGGGGGTGGGCTTGTCCACATTAGAACAAAAGTTAACAGAGATAATTTCAGCACCGGTTGAGGCCTTAGGCTATGAATTAGTCGGCATCGAGTTCATCCGGGGGCGCCAATCGACGCTACGAATCTATATTGATAGTGACGACGGAATCACTGTTGATGCTTGTGCTGATGTCAGCCACCAGGTCAGCGCTGTATTGGACGTAGAAGATCCAATTACGGTCGCTTACAACTTAGAAGTTTCCTCTCCGGGCCTTGAACGCCCAATGTTCACTGCTGAGCACTATACTCGTTACCTTGGTGAAGAAGTCACTCTGGTTTTGCGTATGGCAATGCAGAACCGCCGTAAATGGCAGGGCATTATTAAAGCCGTTGATGGCGAAATGATCACGGTTACTGTGGATGGAAAAGATGAAGTGTTCGCGCTGAGCAACATCCAGAAAGCGAACCTGGTACCCCACTTTTAAAGTTTGGATGAGGCAACTAGGATGAACAAAGAGATTCTGGCTGTTGTAGAAGCAGTTTCCAATGAGAAATCCCTTCCGCGCGAGAAGATTTTTGAGGCGTTGGAAACCGCTCTAGCGACAGCGACCAAGAAAAAATACGAACAAGAAATTGAAGTTCGCGTCAGCATCGACCGTAAAACCGGTGATTTCGACACCTTCCGTCGTTGGGTTGCTGTTGACGAAGTCACGATGCCAACACGTGAAATCACATTAGATGCAGCTCAGTTTGAAGATCCTTCGCTCCAGTTGGGCGATTACGTTGAAGATCAGATTGAATCTGTCACTTTTGACCGCATTACCACCCAAACTGCCAAGCAAGTTATCGTACAAAAAGTGCGTGAAGCTGAACGCGCTATGGTAGTTGAACAGTTCCGCCAATACTTGGGCGAGATTGTTACCGGTACAGTGAAAAAAGTTAACCGCGACAGTATTGCCCTGGATTTGGGTAATAATGCTGAAGCGGTTATTGGCCGTGAAGACATGCTACCGCGTGAAAACTTCCGTCCAGGCGACCGTATCCGCGGCGTGCTATATGATGTGCGCCCAGAAGCTCGCGGCGCTCAGCTGTTTGTTAGCCGTTCACGCCCTGAAATGCTGGTTGAACTGTTCCGCATTGAAGTGCCAGAGATTGGCGAAGAATTGATCGAAATTAAAGCAGCTGCTCGTGATCCGGGCTCGCGTGCTAAAATTGCGGTTAAAACCAACGACAAACGTATCGATCCAGTCGGTGCTTGTGTTGGTATGCGTGGTGCCCGTGTTCAAGCTGTTTCCAGCGAACTTGGCGGCGAGCGCATTGATATTGTATTGTGGGATGATAATCCAGCCCAGTTTGTTATTAATGCCATGGCGCCAGCTGATGTTGCGTCAATTGTGGTTGATGAAGACAAACACACGATGGATGTTGCCGTTGAAGCCAGTAACCTGGCACAGGCAATTGGCCGTAATGGCCAGAACGTGCGTTTAGCGGCACAGCTGAGTGGCTGGGAACTGAACGTAATGACGGCGGACGATCTTCAGGCGAAGCATCAGGCCGAGGCTCATGCCGCTATTGATACCTTCACCAAATATCTTGATATCGATGAGGACTTTGCCACCGTATTGGTAGAGGAAGGTTTCTCTTCTCTGGAAGAATTGGCTTATGTGCCAATGAAAGAACTTCTGGAAATCGATGGTCTTGACGAAGATACGGTTGAAGCGCTGCGTGACCGCGCCAAAGCTGCATTGACCACGCTGGCCCTGGCACAAGAAGAAAGTCTTGGCGACCAAAAACCCGCTGATGACCTGCTGAATCTGGCCGGTCTGGAACGTAGCATGGCATTTAAATTGGCTGCGCGCGGTGTGTGTACGCTGGAAGATCTTGCCGAGCAGGGTATCGACGATCTGGCAGATATTGAAGGGCTTAGTGATGAACAAGCCGGCGAGCTGATTATGGCCGCACGTAATATCTGTTGGTTTGGCGATAACGCGTAATAAACTGTAGCAGGAAGGAACAGCATGACAGATGTAACCGTAAAATCGCTGGCAGCTGAGATTCAGACTCCAGTTGATCGCCTGGTACAGCAATTTGCTGATGCAGGGATCAAGAAGTCTGAAGTAGACTCAGTTACCCAGCAAGAAAAAGAAACATTGCTGGCGCACTTAAACCGTGAACACGGTAGTGCGCCTAATAAACTCACGCTGCAACGCAAAACGCGTAGCACCTTGAATATTCCGAGCACCGGCGGAAAAAGTAAATCGGTGCAAATCGAGGTCCGCAAGAAACGCACTTATGTAAATACGCCGGAAGCTGAACAAGCGAAAGCGGAAGAGCAGGCACAGCGTGAAGCGGAAGAGCAGGCACAACGTGAAGCGGAAGCAGCAGCGCAGAAAATCGCTGAAGAAAAAGCTAAACGTGCGGCCGAAGAACAAGCCAAACGTGAGGCCGCTGAAAAAGCTAAGCGCCAAGCAGCGGAAAAAGAAAAAGTGACGAATCAACAAACCGACGAAAAAACCAAGCCAGCTCAGACCGATAAAGCACGTCGTGAAGCTGAAGCTGCCGAGCTGAAACGCTCAGTAGAAGAAGAAACACGCCGTAAGGTCGAGGAAGACGCTAAACGCGTTGCTGAGGAAGCCCGTAAAATGGCAGCCGAAAATGAAGGTAAATGGCCAGAGCCAGTGACTGAACAAACTGAATCTGCCGATTACCATGTAACCACTTCACAACATGCGCGCGCCGCGGAAGATGAAAACGACGCCAAAGTTGAAGGTGATCGCCGTAGCCGCACTCGTGGTGGTAAAGCAACTAAACAGAAGAAAGGCAATAAACTCTCTGAGTCTAAAGCTGATCGTGAAGAAGCACGTGCTGTTGGCCGTAAAGGCAAACGTAAACCAAGCACATTGCAGCAGAGCTTCAACAAGCCTGTTGTAGCCGTTAACCGCGATGTGGTTATCGGTGAGACAGTAACTGTTGCTGAATTGGCAAACAAAATGGCTGTGAAAGGCTCTCAGGTCATCAAAGCGATGATGAAACTGGGCGCAATGGCAACCATTAACCAGGTTATCGATCAGGAAACAGCACAGCTGGTTGCTGAAGAGATGGGCCACAAAGTTATCCTGCGTCGTGAAAACGAGCTGGAAGAAGCACTGATGAGCGACCGTGATACTGGCGCTGAAGCTGCAGCCGAGCACCGCGCTCCGGTTGTGACCATCATGGGCCACGTTGACCACGGTAAAACTTCTCTGCTGGATTACATCCGCTCCACGAAAGTGGCGTCGGGTGAAGCCGGTGGTATTACTCAGCACATCGGTGCTTATCACGTTGAAACTGAAAACGGCATGATCACCTTCCTGGATACTCCAGGACACGCCGCGTTTACTTCAATGCGTGCCCGTGGTGCTCAGGCGACTGATATCGTGGTGCTGGTTGTTGCAGCCGACGATGGCGTGATGCCACAGACTATCGAAGCTATTCAGCATGCCAAAGCGGCGAATGTGCCGGTTGTGGTTGCAGTGAACAAAATCGATAAGCCAGCTGCTGATGCAAATCGTGTTAAAACTGAATTGATTCAACACGGTATCATATCTGAAGATTTTGGCGGCGATGTTCCATTCATCGAAGTATCTGCGAAAGTCGGTACTGGTATTGATAATTTGCTACAAGCAATTCTGCTGCAAGCAGAAGTCATGGAACTGAAAGCCGTTCGTACTGGCATGGCTAGTGGTGTTGTTATCGAATCCTTCTTGGATAAAGGCCGTGGCCCAGTTGCTACCGTGCTGGTTCAACAAGGTACGCTGAACAAAGGCGATATCGTGCTGTGTGGCTTTGAGTATGGCCGTGTGCGTGCGATGCGTGACGAGTTGGGCCGTGATATCACGTCAGCGGGCCCGTCTATCCCAGTAGAAATCCTGGGTCTGTCCAGTGTTCCTGCTGCTGGTGACGAAGTGACAGTTGTTCGTGACGAGAAAAAAGCACGTGAAGTTGCACTGTATCGTCAGGGTAAATTCCGTGAAGTTAAGCTGGCTCGTCAGCAGAAATCTAAACTGGAAAACATGTTTGCGAACATGACCGAAGGTGAAGTTTCTGAACTGAACATCGTCATCAAGTCTGACGTACAGGGTTCTTGTGAAGCTATCTGTGATTCGCTGGAAAAACTGTCGACCGACGAAGTGAAAGTCCGCATTGTGGGCTCAGGCGTGGGTGGTATCACCGAAACTGATGCAACACTGGCGGCCGCTTCTGGCGCAATCATCCTTGGCTTCAACGTCCGTGCTGATGCTTCAGCGCGTCGTGTTGTTGAAACCGAAGGTTTAGATCTGCGTTACTACTCAGTCATTTATAGCTTGATCGACGAAGTTAAGCAGGCGATGAGTGGTATGCTGGCACCTGAGTACAAACAGCAGATTATCGGCTTGGCTGAAGTTCGTGACGTATTCAAATCACCGAAATTTGGCGCGATTGCTGGTTGTATGGTCACTGAAGGTGTGATTAAGCGTAATAATCCAATCCGTGTTCTGCGCGACAACGTGGTTATCTATGAAGGCGAGCTGGAATCCCTGCGCCGCTTCAAAGATGACGTCAACGAAGTTCGTAATGGTATGGAATGTGGTATCGGCGTTAAGAACTATAATGACGTCCGTACTGGCGATGTGATCGAAGTCTTCGAAATTATCGAAATTAAACGTACTATCGCTTAACCACCTCTGATTTGCTTATATCCATTTGGGGGGCCTTGGCCCCCCAAATTGTCTGGAGAATCCCAATGGCAAAAGAATTCAGCCGTTCTCAGCGTGTTTCACAAGAAATGCAAAAAGAGATCGCACTCATCTTACAGCGCGAAATCAAAGACCCTCGTGTTGGCATGGCTACTGTGTCAGGTATCGAACTGTCTCGTGATTTGGCTTACGCTAAAGTCTTTGTGACCTTCCTGAACGTGTTAACTGATAATGCTGACCCGGATACAGTTAAAAATGGCATCAAAGCACTGCAAGATGCTTCCGGTTATATCAGGACCCTGCTGGGGAAAGCGATGCGTTTACGTATCGTGCCAGAACTGACCTTCGCTTACGATAACTCTCTAATTGAAGGGATGCGGATGTCTAACCTGGTAACTAACGTCATCAAAAATGATGTAGAGCGTCAGGTTAATCCAGGAAACGACGAGGAGAAGTAATGGGTCGTCCACGTCGTCGCGGCCGTGACATTAACGGCATTCTGTTATTGGATAAGCCGCTGGGCCTCTCCTCTAATGATGTTTTACAGAAGGTAAAACGTCTCTTTAGTGCTAACCGCGCAGGTCATACTGGTGCGCTTGATCCCTTGGCGACCGGTATGTTGCCTATCTGCTTAGGGGAAGCGACCAAGTTTTCCCAATTTCTGCTAGATTCAGATAAACGTTATCGGGTTGTTGCTCGTTTAGGCCAACGCACTGATACTTCAGATGCCGAAGGCGCATTAATCAGCGAGCGGGAAGTTAATGTCACGCAGGCGCAGATGGATGCCGCGCTGGACCGTTTCCGCGGCGATAGCCAGCAAGTGCCGTCGATGTATTCTGCACTGAAGCACCAAGGTAAGCCGCTGTACGAATATGCCCGTCAGGGGATTGAAGTAGAACGTGAAGCGCGCAGCATTACTGTCTACGAATTGCTCTTTATTCGTTGGGAAGGTAATGACCTTGAGCTGGAAATTCATTGTTCTAAAGGAACTTACATTCGCACCATTATTGATGATTTGGGCGAATTGTTGGGTTGCGGTGCTCATGTCAGTTATCTGCGTCGGTTGCAAGTGGCGACTTACCCCAGTGATCGCATGGTGACGTTAGAACAGTTGGCTGCGATGGTCGAAACAGCGCAATCGGAAGAGCGTTCGCCAAACAGCGAACTGGATTCGCTGCTATTGCCGATGGACAGCGCAGTATTAAACTTCCCTGAAGTCAATCTGTTACCTGCGGTAGCCGCCTATGTAAAACAGGGGCAACCGGTACATGTCTCTGGGGCTCCTGATGAAGGAATGGTCCGTATCACTGAAGGTACAGAGCGTAATTTCATTGGTATTGGCACGATTGCAGAAGATGGCCGTGTAGCTCCGAAGCGTTTGGTTGTGGAATACGCGGAGTAAGCCTAAGCGGCCTTTCTTGCGATCCCGCATTCCAAAGAGTAGAATAGTGCGGCTTACATATTGGGTTGCTGAATTAGAGATCGGCGCCTGTCTTAATTTATCTATATATTTGGAGTTGTATCATGTCTCTAAGTGTTGAAGCGAAAGCTAAAATCGTTGCTGACTTCGGTCGCGGTGCCAATGACACCGGTTCAAGCGAAGTTCAGGTTGCTCTGTTGACTGCTCAAATTAACCATTTGCAAAGTCACTTCTCTGAGCACAAAAAAGATCACCACAGTCGTCGTGGTCTGCTGCGTATGGTATCCACGCGTCGTAAGCTGCTGGACTACCTGAAGCGTGAAGATGTAGCGCGTTATGCTTCCCTGATCGAGCGTCTGGGTCTGCGTCGCTAAGTCTGCGAGTTTCGGGAGAAAGGGGCCAAATTGGCCCCTTTTTTCTAAGAAGCAATGATAAAATACGCTAGTATATTGCTGTTCTTTATTTTTTGAACATAGGATCTTCCGGTGCAGAGGTTCGCGCGGCTAATGAGAGACTTTAACTCAATGGGAGTTAAGGATTGTCATTAGTCGCGAGGATGCAGTGTGAAGGTATTAGTAACAGGTGGATGAGATCGTCAATACGATCCGGCACCGCATAGTATAAGGATACTATTTTGCTGACTCCGATTATTCGTAAATTCCAGTACGGCCAACATACCGTGACAATTGAAACAGGCATGATGGCGCGCCAGGCAACTGCTGCTGTTATGGTAAGCATGGATGACACCGCAGTATTCGTTACTGTTGTTGGCCAAAAGAAAGCAAAACCAGGCCAGAGTTTCTTCCCTCTGACTGTTAACTATCAGGAGCGTACTTACGCTGCTGGCCGTATCCCAGGTAGCTTCTTCCGTCGTGAAGGCCGCCCAAGTGAAGGCGAAACACTGACTTCACGTCTGATTGACCGCCCGATTCGTCCACTGTTCCCAGACAGTTTCCTGAATGAAGTTCAGGTGATTGCAACTGTGGTTTCTGTTAATCCACAAGTTAACCCAGACATCGTGGCACTGATTGGTGCATCAGCTGCGCTGAGCCTGTCAGGTATTCCATTCAACGGCCCAATCGGTGCTGCTCGCGTTGGTTTCATCAACGACCAGTACGTACTGAACCCAACCACCGACGAGTTGAAAGAGAGCCGTCTGGACTTGGTTGTTGCCGGTACTGCTGCTGCGGTATTAATGGTTGAGTCAGAAGCAGACATTTTGTCTGAAGATCAAATGTTGGGCGCGGTCGTCTTCGGCCACGAACAACAGCAAGTTGTGATTGAAAATATCAATGCCTTGGTTGCTGAAGCTGGCAAACCTAAGTGGGATTGGCAGCCAGAAGCTGTTAACGAAGCGCTGCGTGCGCGCGTTGCTGAGCTGGCCGAAGCTCGTCTGGGTGACGCATATCGCATCACCGAGAAACAAGAGCGTTATACCCAAGTTGATGCAATTAAAGCTGACGTGACTGAAGCGCTGTTAGCGCAAGACGATACTTTAGATGCTGCGGAAATTCAGGATATCCTGGGCAGCGTTGAAAAAGACGTTGTTCGTAGCCGCGTATTGCGTGGTGAGCCGCGTATCGATGGTCGTGAAAAAGACATGATCCGTGGTCTGGATGTGCGTACTGGCGTCTTGCCGCGTACCCATGGTTCTGCGTTGTTCACCCGTGGTGAAACTCAGGCGCTGGTTACCGCAACGCTGGGTACCGCACGTGATGCACAAAATATTGATGAGCTGATGGGTGAGCGTACTGACTCATTCCTGCTACACTATAATTTCCCTCCATATTCTGTTGGTGAGACAGGTATGGTGGGTTCACCGAAACGTCGTGAGATTGGCCATGGCCGTCTGGCGAAACGTGGTGTGTTGGCAGTAATGCCAAGCCCGAGCGAGTTCCCTTACACTATACGTGTGGTTTCTGAAATCACTGAGTCTAATGGTTCTTCCTCAATGGCTTCTGTTTGTGGTGCTTCTCTGGCCCTGATGGATGCAGGTGTGCCGATTAAAGCCGCTGTTGCCGGTATCGCAATGGGTCTGGTTAAAGAAGATGAAAACTTTGTTGTTCTGTCTGACATCTTGGGTGACGAAGATCACTTGGGCGACATGGACTTTAAAGTAGCTGGTAGCCGTGACGGTATCACCGCACTGCAAATGGACATTAAAATTGAAGGTATCACCCGCGAAATCATGCAGGTGGCTCTGAACCAGGCTAAGGGTGCGCGTTTGCACATTCTGGGTGTTATGGAACAGGCTATCAGCACACCGCGTGGCGATATCTCTGAGTTTGCTCCACGTATCTACACCATGAAAATCAATCCTGAGAAAATCAAGGATGTGATCGGTAAAGGTGGTTCTGTTATCCGTGCGCTGACTGACGAAACTGGCACCACCATTGAAATCGAAGATGATGGTACCATTAAGATTGCAGCAACTGACGGCGATAAAGCAAAACATGCTATCCGTCGTATTGAAGAAATTACTGCTGAAATCGAAGTGGGCCGTATCTATGCGGGTAAAGTCACTCGTATCGTTGATTTCGGTGCATTTGTAGCAATCGGCGGCGGTAAAGAAGGTCTGGTGCATATTTCTCAAATCGCTGACAAGCGTGTAGAGAAAGTGACAGATTACCTGCAAATGGGCCAAGAAGTGCCAGTGAAAGTAATGGAAGTTGATCGCCAGGGCCGTATTCGCCTGAGCATCAAAGAAGCTACGACTCCTGACGCAGAAGCACCGGCACCAGAAGCAGCAGAGTAATTAGTATTCCACAGCTCCTTACTTATGAGTGAGGGGCTGTGTTATCTCGAGGGCAGGATGCTCTTGTGTTAAACAAATGGATGAAAGGATATTTATCCAATGTTTGTCTTCGGGAGTAGGAAATGAAGCCTTTCTTGCGCTGGTGTTACGTTGTGACAGCACTCATGCTGGCAGGATGCAGCAACCATGATTGGCGTAAAGACGAGGTATTGGCAATCCCGTTGCAACCTACGTTGCAGCAGGAAGTGATTCTGGCGCGCATGGAACAAATCCTTGCAAGTCGGGCACTTACGGATGATGAGCGCGCGCAGCTTTTATATGAGCGCGGAGTGCTGTATGATAGCCTCGGGCTACGGGCACTAGCGCGAAATGATTTTTCGCAAGCGTTAGCTATTCGTCCTGATATGCCAGAAGTTTTTAACTATCTGGGCATTTATTTAACGCAGGCAGGCAATTTTGATGCTGCCTATGAAGCGTTTGATTCTGTACTAGAGCTTGATCCAACTTACAATTACGCGCGTTTAAACCGGGGTATCGCTCTGTATTATGGCGGTCGACTCCCGTTGGCGCAGGATGATCTGCAGGCGTTTTATCAAGACGATCCAAATGATCCCTTCCGTTCGTTATGGCTGTATCTGGTGGAAAGAGAGATCGATCCCAAGGCAGCTACAGTAGCGCTACAACAGCGCTATGAAAAATCGGACAGAGGGCAATGGGGATGGAATATTGTCGAATTCTACCTGGGCACAATCAGCGAAAAAACGCTGATGGAACGGCTCAAGGCAGATGCAATGGATAACACTTCGCTCGCTGAGCATCTCAGTGAAACTGACTTCTATTTAGGTAAACATTACCTAAGTCTGGGGGACAAGGACACCGCTTCGGCGCTGTTCAAACTGACGGTAGCTAACAACGTTCATAACTTTGTTGAGCACCGCTATGCATTGTTGGAATTGGCGCTTTTGGGCCAAGAACAAGACGACCTATCGGAATCGGACCAGCAATAGCTGACGAACAACTATCAGCCTGATATACCTTGGTTTTTACCAACGTTAATCACCCTAACAGGTGATGGCATTTTTGTTCGTTTTATAATCTAATTTGAGCCGGTTCACACTTTTCAATGAAAATGACTGAAAATTTTCTCGACGAGTTATGTAGACTGGCTGCCATTATTAATGAGGCACGTGTACATGACTACTGAGCTTGAAACCTCTTTTGCTGATTTGGGGCTGTCTGCTCCTATTCTTTCCGCCCTTACTGCTTTGGGTTACGAAAAACCATCTCCAATTCAATTGGAATGTATTCCACACCTGTTGAACGGTCGCGATGTTCTTGGCATGGCGCAAACCGGTAGCGGTAAAACTGCTGCTTTCGGACTTCCGCTGCTGCACAACATTGACCCAGAACTGAAAGCACCACAGGTGCTGGTACTGGCTCCAACCCGTGAGTTGGCGATTCAGGTTGCTGAAGCATTAACTAGCTTCTCTAAAGATATTAAAGGCGTTAACGTTGTGGCTTTGTACGGTGGCCAACGTTATGACGTCCAATTACGCGCTTTGCGTCAGGGGCCACAAGTTGTTGTTGGTACCCCAGGTCGTCTGTTAGACCACCTGAAACGCGGTACCCTTAACCTGTCCGGCCTGAAAGGTTTAGTGTTGGACGAAGCAGATGAAATGCTGCGTATGGGCTTTATCGAAGACGTCGAAAATATTCTGGCACAGATCCCGGCTGAACATCAGACCGCGCTGTTCTCTGCTACCATGCCAGAAGCCATTCGCCGTATTACTCGTCGCTTTATGAAAGAGCCACAGGAAGTTCGTATCCAGTCTAGCGTGACGACTCGCCCTGACATTAGCCAAGTGTATTGGAAAGTTGGCGGCGGTTACCGTAAAAATGAAGCACTGGTACGTTTCCTGGAAGCTGAAGATTTCGATGCCGCGATCATCTTCGTTCGTACTAAAAATGCCACTTTGGAAGTTGCAGAAGCCTTGGAGCGTAGCGGTTATAGCAGCGCTGCACTGAATGGCGATATGAACCAGGCACTGCGTGAGCAGACTCTGGAACGTCTGAAAGATGGCCGTTTAGATATTCTGATCGCAACTGACGTTGCTGCTCGTGGTCTGGACGTTGAGCGCATCAGCTTGGTTGTTAACTATGATATCCCTATGGATTCAGAGTCTTACGTTCACCGTATCGGTCGTACTGGCCGTGCAGGTCGTGCAGGTCGCGCGTTACTGTTCGTTGAGAACCGTGAACGTCGCCTGTTGCAGAACATCGAACGTACCATGAAGCTGACTATTCCAGAAGTTCAGTTGCCAAACGCAGAATTGCTGAGCGAACGTCGTTTAGCTAAATTTGCGGCGAAAGTCAGTCAACAACTGGAAAGCAGTGATTTGGATATGTACCGTGCATTGTTGGCTAAGCTGCAACCAGAAGAAGAGTTTGATATTGAGACTCTGGCTGCTGCGCTGCTGAAAATGGCACAGGGCGAACGTCCTCTGATCTTGCCACCGGAAGCGCCGCGTCGTCCACAGCGTGAATTCAATTCTCGTGACGACCGTGGTAGTGATCGTGGTGATAGCCGTCGTGACAGCCGTCGTGAGCCTCGCTCTGACAGCCGTGATGGTGGCGAGCGTCCAGCACGTCGCGAACGTCGTGATGTGGGTGAGATGGAACTGTATCGCATTGAAGTGGGCCGTGATGATGGTGTTGAAGTTCGTCATATCGTTGGCGCTATCGCTAATGAAGGCGATATCAGCAGCCGTTATATTGGTAACATCAAGTTGTTTGCTTCCCATTCAACTATCGAATTACCAAAAGGCATGCCGGGCGAAATGTTATCTCACTTTACCCGCACTCGTATCCTGAACAAGCCGTTGAACATGCAGCTGTTGGGTGATGCACAGCCGCATGAACGCCGTGAGCGTCCAGCGGGTGGTAACGGTGGTGAGCGTCGTGGCGGTGGCCGTTCATTCGGTGGCGAACGTCGTGATGCAACTGCTGGTGCTCCTCCTCGCCGTTCATTCGGTAGTGACCGTGCTCCAGCCGGTGGTGGTGAACAACGTCGTGGTAATCGTGATGGTCAGCGCTCAGCTGCACCACGTCGCGATGATGCTGCAGCGCCTGCCGCACCAGCTCGCCGTCGTTTCGGTGATGCATAAGTCTTAGCTATCTCAGATGGTTAAAAATAAAAACCAGCCTTCGGGCTGGTTTTTTTATGTCTGCAATATTTAACCTGTAAATAGATTACAGACGATCGACTGGCTGCAAGTCTTGTTGCAAACTGGCGACGATTTCAAATGAGTACAATCGCGCTTGGTGATCAAATATCTGGCCATTTACCATCAATTCGTCAGCTTGTGTTTCCCGCAATAATGACTGAAGTCCATGGCGAACTTTGTTCTTGTCACCAATGATAGACAGGCGTAGTGCTTGGTCGACACCAAACTGTTCGGCTGGCGAGCAAATTTTCTCCATATCTTCCACGGGGGGAGGGAGCTGACCCGGTGTACCACGGCGCAGATTGACAAACTGCTGTTGCATCGAGGTAAACAGAAAATGGGCATCACGCTCGCTATCTGCGGCGACGACATTCACACACACAATTGCATAAGGTTTCGGCCACTGAGCTGAGGGTTTGAAGTTTTCCCGATACAATTTAAGCGCTTGAAATAGCATATCCGGCGCAAAATGTGAGGCGAAAGCAAAAGGTAACCCCATGGCAGCAGCAAGTTGCGCGCTATACAGGCTGGAACCCAGCAGCCACAGAGGGACATGCAAACCTTGACCGGGAACGGCTTGTACCCCTTGTCCTGGTTGCACGTCAGCAAAATAGTTTTGTAATTCGCGCACATCAGACGGGAAGTTATCGACTTCACCGGATAGATGGCGACGCAGTGCTATCATTGTGCGCTGATCACTACCTGGAGCACGGCCCAAGCCGAGATCGATGCGGTCAGGATACAGCGAAGCGAGGGTGCCAAACTGCTCAGCTATCACCAATGGCGAATGGTTGGGCAGCATAACGCCCCCCGACCCCACGCGGATCGTGCTGGTTCCGCCAGCGATGTAGCCAATCAACACGGAAGTTGCGGCACTGGCAATACCGGTCATATTATGATGCTCAGCCAGCCAGTAGCGCTGATAACCCCACTTTTCAGCATGTTGCGCCAAATCCAGCGAGGCATGAAAAGCATCGCGCGGGGTTTTGCCTTGTGCTATTGGTGATAAATCGAGAACCGAGAGTGGTACTGGTGACCTGCCCGCGATAGAAACATTATTATCATTCATAGAATCGTCCATCTTAACCTTATGTCGAGTCGCTTGAAGGGCGAACGCACTTTCCCTTTGTCCTTGAAGTTGCGGGAAGTTAGCTGCGCGCTCTGACCCGAATCACTTACTTGTGCAAGATTATCGGGGTTAAGAGAGCCTCTTTGAGGTCTCATCCAGCGGGCTAGCTAAAGGCTGTACAGACTGGTTTGTCGTGTATTGCCTACCTGCAACCCCAATGACTTTGGGGATCTATTCAGTTATAACCGCATTAATTTACCTACAGAAAATGACATATAATGCGAGGCTATTACTCATAGCAGCATAAGCTAAATAACCGCTGCTGATGGGGTAATAAATGCGGCGATTAAAGAATTAGTGAACCTGTGAAGAAGAAAACGTTATTTACCCTGTTGTTAGCGGTGGTGATTGCCATGGTGGTGCTGTTATTGCTGCTGGGAGCCATTGAGGTATCAGCGTTGGTGCATTACGTCGCCGGGCAGGGTTACGAGCACTGTTCCGCTGGAAGCGAAATTCAGTTTGATTCATGCAGATTTGACTCGAACAGCAATGGGAGCATTTGCCGATAAAGTAAGTTGAGTCATAAAATGTTGGCTTTCTGGGTCGCGAGCATCCGATAAACCGATACCAGTTTATTATTCTTATTTAGTGACTTATTAATCAATTATAAAACATTTTATACTGTTTCAAGCGCTTTTTACTGTATTGGATGTGACTGTATCGACAAATATGACATTAACCTTTCAAATCGCATGGTTAATATGGGTTGACGGCCATCACATATTTACGGCGGATAAAACGATGCACAGCAGTCCTAATATACTAGTAATTCCCACATAACTCATATCTATCAATTAGTTAGTATTGCCTCGCTTTTTTTTTGAAACAATATTCTGCATGTTGATCATTTTTGGAGATTAAAATTCAGTATAAGACTCTTTTTGTAGAATAATTTTCTGTTATGGTCTCTCTGTATGGGTGAAGTAAAAAAAACATTCTCTATTTCCCAGCGTAATATAGCCAAAAAATAAGAACACCTGCCCTCTGGTATTTATTAGAAATAGGATAAATACCAGATAACTCGCTCTGTACATTTTTATAACAATAAAACCTACTAACCAGTGATTAAGGCGAGATCTATTATGGAAACGGCAAGAACTAATGAGAGTGTCATTTTGATTGACTCTCCCGCGGCAAAAAATGCCAATATGACAGAAAGAGAATGGCGGGAAGCAATTAAGTTTGATAGTACAGATTTTGGCTGGGTAATAATGAGTATTGGTATGGCTATCGGCGCAGGAATTGTATTTTTGCCGGTACAGGTTGGGTTAATGGGATTATGGGTGTTTTTGCTTTCTTCTGTTATTGGCTATCCTGCCATGTATCTTTTCCAGAGATTATTTATTAATACGCTGGCAGAGTCACCAGAATGTAAAGATTACCCCAGTGTTATCAGTGGATATTTAGGGAAAAACTGGGGTGTTATTTTAGGTGCGCTCTATTTTATTATGTTGGTCATCTGGATGTTTGTTTATTCCACTGCCATCACGAATGACAGCGCTTCCTATTTACAAACATTCGGTGTGACGGAAGGGCTATTATCAGATAATCCTTTCTATGGTCTGGTGCTGATTTGCGTATTGGTGGCTATCTCCTCCCGGGGTGAAAAGCTGCTGTTTAAACTGTCGAGTTTTATGGTGATTACCAAGCTGTTAGTGGTCGCTGCACTGGGTGTTTCGATGGTGGGAATGTGGCATTTATATAATGTAGGTATGCTGCCACCCGCGGGCTTGCTGATAAAAAATGCAATAATTACATTACCATTTACACTGACCTCTATCTTGTTTATTCAAACACTCAGCCCAATGGTTATCTCCTATCGGGCAAAAGAAAAATCACTGGAAGTTGCTCGGCATAAAGCGTTGCGGGCAATGAATATTGCTTTTGGTATTTTATTCTGTACGGTCTTTTTCTATGCGGTTTCCTTTACGCTGGCAATGGGCCATGATGAAGCTGTTAAAGCTTATGAACAGAATATTTCAGCTCTGGCGATTGCCGCTAAATTCTTCCCCGGTGGATGGGCAACAGTCGTCAGCGTTATTTTAAATATATTTGCAGTGATGACGGCATTCTTTGGTGTTTATTTAGGTTTCCGTGAAGCAACACAAGGTATTGTACTTAATATACTACGCCGCATGATGCCACCAGAAAATATTAATGAGCGCTGGGTGCAAAACGGCATTATGGTCTTTGCCGTATTACTAGCATGGGGCGCGATTATATTAAATGCGCCGGTGTTGAGTTTTACCTCGATTTGCAGCCCAATATTCGGGATGGTGGGGTGTTTGATTCCTGCATATTTAGTCTACAAAGTGCCAGCGCTGCATAAATATAAAGGTTTTTCTCTGATGATTATTATTATCACCGGTGTTTTACTGTGTATTTCTCCATTCCTGGCATTCTCTTGAAATAACGGCATCTGACATTACCTGCTGTAAATGTTTGAAGGTATTTATTATGAGTAACACAACTGATTCTGCTTTATGGACGGCGTTTATCCGTGTAGTTCAACGAGATGTGCAACCTGCCGTGGGATGTACTGAACCGATAGCATTGGCACTGGCGTCAGCAATTGCTGCCTCGTATTTACCCGCCAAAGCTGAACGTATTGTGGCGCGGGTTTCGCCAAATCTGATGAAAAATGGCATGGGGGTAACAGTACCCGGCACCGGTATGGTTGGGCTGCCTATCGCCGCCGCAGTGGGGGCGTTAGGGGGAGATCCGGCTGGTGGGTTGGAGGTGTTGAAAAACTTGAGTCAGCAGCAGGTGGCAGATGCGAAAAAAATGCTGGAACAAGGGGATGTGCGAGTTGAAATGCATTCCAGTGATGAAATTCTGTTTGCCGAAGCTACGGTATATCAGGGGGAGCAATGGGCTTGTGTCACTATTGCTGGCGGGCATACTCAAGTTGTGAAGATTGTCATCAATGGCAATATTCTGTTTGAACTTGCGCAGGGGACTTCGTCGGCACAGGTGGCGAGCCATGCTCATGATTGTTTAAAACAGGCGACGGCTCGTCAGGTTTATCAATTCGCAACCCAAGTGCCATTTGAGCAGATTGCTTTCATTTTGCAGGCCGCTAAATTGAATGGGGCACTGTCGCAGGAGGGGTTGAGCGGCAAATACGGTTTGCATATTGGCGCGTCGTTGATGCGCCAGCGCGGGCGGGGGTTGCTGGTTAAAGATTTATTGTCGGATATTATGATTCGTTCAGCCGCGGCATCTGATGCGCGTATGGGCGGCGCGTTGTTGCCGGCCATGAGTAATTCCGGCTCCGGTAATCAGGGAATTGCTGCCACCATGCCGGTGTTGGTCGTCGCTGAGTATGTCGGGGCGAGTGAAGAAGAACTGGCGCGAGCGCTCATTCTTTCTCATCTGATGGCGATTTATATTCACAGTCAGCTGCCAACATTGTCTGCATTATGCGCTGCAACGACGGCTGCAATGGGGGCCGCGGCGGGAATGGCCTGGTTGTTTGAGCCAGGTTTTGAGCCGGTGGCATTGGCTATCGGCAGCATGATCGGTGATATCAGTGGAATTATCTGTGATGGTGCTGCTAATAGCTGCGCAATGAAAGTTTCCACCAGTGTCAGTGCGGCGTATAAGGCGGTGTTAATGGCGTTGGACAGTAGTGGGGTTAGTGGCAATGAAGGGATAGTCGCTGATGATGTTGATCAGTCGATTGCTAATTTGTGCGCACTGGCCTGCGGCGCAATGCGGCAAACCGACAGTCAAATCATCGCGATAATGGCCCAAAAGTGCCAGTGTGATTAAGTGCTAATCAGCATAAATGACAGGGAGGGCAGTGCTGCTCTCCCTGTTTATTGTATGGTTTACGACACCAATTCCAGCCCAGCCAATCGCCGCCAATAACCGTTACAATCTGCTTTGTCGGTCAGAATCAGCGGATTCAACCCCGACTCATTGGCGCGAAATTGCTCTATGACACTTAGCGTTTCTGTGCTTTGTGGTGAAAGACGAACAATATCGACTAAACCTTTCATGGACATCAGATCATTTCCCAGGTTGTAGCAGTAGCCGCTCTGGGTTTGAATACCATTGAGGACGAACACCTGTTGGCCTTCTTGTGATAGCACCGTTCGCCCCTGCGGGTACTTAATGCAGCATGTTTCGCATTCGTCTTTGGCCCGGTCTTCTGAACGCGCGGTGAAACAGCGAGCGGAATAAGCTAGCGGTAAATGGCCGTAGCTCAATACCTCGACTTCAAACTGATTGCGGAACCCCAGCTCTTCGCACTGTTGCAGCACATTAACCAGCCAATCGCGAGATAGCTCAACTGGCATGCACCAGCGCATCATGCCTTGGCGATGTAAAATTCGCAGGGTATAGGCGTTGTAGCAATTGAGAGCATGGCCAGCAACAAAGGGTAAACCACGTTCAGCCGCCATATTCACCGCGCCCAAATCATTCGCCTCCAGCAAAAACTCGCCGTTTTCCACATAGCGCTTCAATTCATTGAGTTCTGATGGCGCTTGCAGCAGTGCCAGTGTGGAAATCACCACCTGCTTGCCGCTGGCGGCAACGGCTTTGGCTAAATCTAGCCAGTCGCCAACTTTCATTTCACGGCGTTTGGTACAAACATTTTCACCAAGATAAATGATATCGGCGCGACTGTTAGCCGCGGCTTGATAAAAAGCTTCAATATCAGTTTTTGGCCAGTAATAGAGTACTGCGCCTAAGGCGTACTTCATGTTTCCTCCGGCTACTGCCACTTACGATGATAAGCGCCCAGGGTAGTTTGGGTGCCCTCGGACATTGCGCCCAGTTGTTCCATCCATTCTTCTTTGGCGGAAAACTGCGCAGGATTTGCCAGATAGCGGTCAATCGCCTGTCGCCAGACTTTGGCAACTTGACTGACATAAGCAGGGCTGCGCTGACGTCCTTCAATTTTTACTGAAGCAATATTGGCGGCAAACAATTCGGGCAGCAGCTCAAGGGTATTTAGGCTGGTCGGCTCTTCCAGTGCATGATAGCGCTGGCCATCCACCAGATATCGCCCTTTGCACAATGTTGGATAACCGGCATTTTCGTTATCCTCATAGCGGTCGATTAACACCTCATTGAGGCGAGATTCCATTCCTTGAGGAGTTTGCTGCCAGCGAACAAAACGCGCCGGAGAACAAGCTCCCACCGTGTTTGGGGATTCGCCGGTCAAATAAGATGAAAGATAGCATCGGCCTTCAGCCATAATGCACAAACTGCCAAAGGCAAACACTTCCAGCGGAACCGGGCTGGTGCGCGACAACTGTTTCACTTGGTGCATGGATAGCACGCGCGGTAAAACAACGCGCGCGACATCAAAGTGGCGTTGATAGAAACGGATGGCTTCGTCATTGGTTGCAGAGGCTTGCACCGACACATGGCGTTCAACTTCTGGGTAACGTTCAGCGGCATATTCTAACATCGCTAAATCCGCCAGAATCAGGGCGTCAGCTCCCAGTTGTGCCGCCATATCCACCGCCCGTTGCCAGCGCGAATAGCCGTCAGGATGGGCGAAGGTATTAATAGCGATATGTAATTTGCGCTTACGATTGTGAACGTAATTGACCGCTTCTTGTAATTTCTTATCGGTGAAATTGAGTCCGGCAAAATGGCGGGCGTTCGTATCATCTTTCAAGCCGATATAAACTGCGTCTGCGCCATTATCGATTGCGGCCTTTAATGCGGGTAAATTGCCGGCAGGACAAAGCAGCTCCATAGAATTTTCCCTATCCGAGGATGATATGAGTGTTTTCGCGAATGGCGATTTTAGTTAACCTGCGGTGAACTGACCTTGATTTAAGGCAGTTTCTTTCGCATTGGTGACATTCTTCTGATGTTTAGCAAAGATCTGATGCAAAATTTATTGATATAACCCACTTTCCGATTTTGCCAATGTGGCAAAATACCCTTCATACTTGAAACCGCAGGATATTCGTTGCGCGCACTTATCCGAATCACTTACTGGTGTAAGCTTATTGGGATATGCGGGCTTGCAGCTTATCTGCGATGCCAATTACTTTGAGTATTTAACTTTTTATCTGGGTTAAGAGGAGTCTGCCTGTGTTGGAAGAACTACGAGCACGTCTTGTGCGTCAAGGGCCGGCGCTGCTGCGGGGCCCGTTAAAACTGACACCATTTGCTTTGCAACGCCAGGTTTTGGAGCAGGTGTTGGGTTGGCAATTCCGCCAGGCGCTGCTGGACGGTGATTTAGAGTTTTTGGAGTCCCGCTGGTTAAAAATTGAAGTGCGCGATCTTGCATTGCAATGGTTTATGACAGTAGAAAACGGTAGGCTGGTGGTGAGCCAACAGGCTGAGGCAGATGTTAGCTTCAGTGGTGATGCCAACGATCTGATTTTGATCGCTGCCCGTAAAGAAGATCCGGATACGCTGTTTTTCCAGCGCCGGTTGCGAATTGAAGGGGATACCGAATTGGGCCTGTATGTGAAAAATCTGATGGATGCCATTGAATTGGAATCTATGCCGATGCTCCTGCGAGTTGGCCTGCAACAACTGGCTGAATTTATTGAAGCAGGTCAGCAAGAGGGTACGGCGAGTTCTTCCCGTACACTAGCATCGTGTTGATCAGGGTTGAAATTCCAGTCGATGCCCCGGGGATTGATGCCTTGTTACGCCAGGTATTCAAGCGAGATGATGAAGCCGAATTAGTGCAGCAACTGCGCGAAGACGGTTTACTCACGCTGGGTATTGTGGCGACAGATGACGAAGGCGGTGTTGTTGGCTATGTTGCATTCAGCCCGGTAGATGTGGGCGGTGAAGACCGTCAATGGGTCGCGCTGGCTCCGCTGGCAGTGGAAGAGAGTCTACGTCGGCAAGGTCTGGCTGAAAAATTGGTCTATGAAGGCCTCGATTCTCTCAATGAGTTCGGTTATGCCGCTGTCGTGGTGTTAGGCGAACCTGCTTATTATCAGCGCTTTGGCTTTGTTCCGGCAGCTCGTCATCAATTAAGTTGCCGTTGGCCTGGCACTGAAAACGCTTTTCAGGTTTATGCGTTAGCGGAAGATGCATTAACTGATGCGGATGGCGAAGTGGTATTTTCAGCACCTTTTAATCGGTTTTAACCGCTGACTTTTTATCGATGATTTTCTTATCGATAAGTAAGGCATTCAATGTAGAAGGCTGGCTTATCACCAGCTTCTCTTTTTGCTGCTTACTGAGTTGTTTTACTCGATATTCCAGCCTCAATGCCGTCGAGCGATCCCCTGCTTTACAGTGAAATACCAGAGCTAACTCTCCCTTGCCCCGCAGTGCTTTAGCGCCTTTTCCTGCTTGATGCTGTGAAAGCCTTCTTGCCACATCTGTTGTAATTCCGGTATACAGCATGCCGGTGGCGGTGCGCAGCAGATAGAGATACCAAAGGCTGTCCGACATAATCTTATTCCAGTCCGGGGGTAGCGGTTCGGAACATTATTACCGGAATTCCATATTGCATCCTGACTTTTTTATCTGCTGGCACCTAATCGGGCTAAATCAAACCTATTTTGCTCAATATAAGCAATGCCGCTGCTTATTTATTCTTTGCTGCAAACTCAAAGCGCGGTGAAACCAAGCCGTAAAGTGTCCAACCGAGGAAGGTCACAATCGCACCCCAAGTCATCGCTTCCTGACCGGAACTGTAAAGAGCATAGAAGCTGTACATTGCACCGATAAAGGCAATGATATTGGCTTTACGGGCTTTGGCTGGGGCAACATTGGCGGTTTTCTGAATAATCACCAAGGCTGCCATCGACAGAATATAAGGGATGATATTGGTTACAACCGCCAAATTGACCAGCACGTTGAATTGTTTATTCAGTGACGGGCTAATGGTCATCAGCGACAATCCACTCTGGATGATAACAATGGTCAGCATCCCTTTGATTGGCGCATCTGCTTTACTTACTTTAGAGAAGATTTTCGGGAAGAAACCTTCATCGGCAGAGGATTTGAACACCTGAGCGATGGTGAACTGCCAGCCAAGTAATGAACCTACGCAAGACATAATCATCAATGCCATGATGATTTTACCGACTGCTGGGGTGAACATATAAGCGAATGCTAAACCAAACGGTGCGGTAGAGTTGGCCAAATCCATATTAGGAACAATACCGGCGATGACGTTAGTCGAAATAATATAGATAACCGCTGCACCTAAAGTCCCACCCAATACTGCGATCGGAACATTACGTTCAGGGTTTTCTACGGCGTCGGTGTTCGCGCAGGCAGATTCCAAACCAAGGAAGGCCCATAATGTCATTGAGATGGAAGAGCCGACAGCTTCAAAGACGGGCACGTTATGTGGATTCCATGCAGCGATGTAAGCTGAGCCACTAAACCAGAACCAACCAATAATCGAAATACCCACCACGGGGATAATAACCCCCCAGATAGTAACGCTACTGATCTGGCCGGTAATACGTGCGCCGCCGAAGTTAGCCACGGTAGCCAACCACAGCACGCCGATAGTGGCGATACAGATGCCGAGTGGGGTTAAGCTGGCACCCAGTAATTCCGTCCCGTAGCCCACCGCCGATATTGCAATGGCGATATTGGCAATCAACAGGGATGCCCCATAGGTATAGTTGGCCATAAAGTTGCCGGATTTGCCGAAAGCGTATTCTGCATAACCACCCATACCGCCTGATTTACGGCTGAACATCCCGCATTGGGCAAAAGCATAAGCTAGCGCCATAGAGCCGACTGCGGTGACTAACCATGAAACGATAGAAATCGTCCCTACTTCGGCGAGTTTGGTTGGCAGCATAATTATGCCTGACCCCATCATATTGACGGCAGTCAGAATAGTCAGCTGTACTACTCCCATCTTATTATTGGATTTACTCATTTTTATTATCTCTTTTTAAATTTCAGAGACTGCGGGAATCATTAATCCCCGCAGGTTTGAGCGAATATTGGTGTTGTATAAATCCCCTTATTATTTGAAATCACAGCATTGTTATTCTCTTTGCTGCAACACCAAATAATTTGTGGCGTAAACTCTTTTTCTTTATTATTTCATCATATAGCCGTATGCGCGGTTCCATCTGTCTTCATCGACTTGTAAATAAACACCTTGTAATTCAGGTGCAAAGCCAGGCAATAAGTTGATGCTCTCTTCAAGTGCCAGGAAATAACGTTGAGCTGCCCCGCCCCATACTTCACCAGGGACAACACACAATACTCCTGGTGGGTAAGGAAGTGCGCCTTCAGCGGCAATTCGACCTTCTGCTTTACATAATGGAACTAATTCAGCATGTCCACGGACGAATTCAATATTGGCATCCTGAGGATTCATCATGACTTTAGGGAAATATTGTTTACGGAACATTTCTTTTTGCAGTTGTTTCACATCGTAGCTGACATAAAGGTCATGCATTTCCTGACATAATTTACCAATAGTATAATTTTTATAGCGAGTTTCGTTATTACGATAGACCGTCGGTAAAACATCACATAACAGAGCATCTTCTTCAATAAAACGTTCAAAGCGCGCAATCTGGGCAACCAGATGTTGCATTTTCGCTAAGTCTTCTGCTGGTGTTAATAAGAATAGAATAGAGTTAAGGTCACATTTTTCTGGCACAATACCATTTTCACGCAGGAAATTAGCCAGAATAGTTGCTGGAATACCCGATGCTGTATATTCACCGGTATTAGTATCAATGCCTGGTGTGGTTAATAATAGTTTGCACGGGTCAACGAAGTATTGTGACTCTTCATAACCTTCAAATGCATGCCATTTTTCGCCGGGAATAAAATTAAAGAAACGCAAGTCTTGTGCCATGGCATCGGTGTCATATTCCTGCCAAAGTTTGCCATCCACGTCTACCGGAACAAAAGGTTTAATCATGCTACAGGTATTCAAGATCATTTTACGTGCTTCAATACCGGTCTTAACACAATCGAGCCACATACGTTGGCCACTTTTCCCTTCATGCATTTTCGCATTGACATCTAATGCTGCGAATAATGGATAGAATGGGCTAGTAGATGCATGCAACATAAAGGCATTGTTAAAACGTTTATGATTGCAATAACGGTCTTGGCCTTTAATATGTTTATCTTTCTTATGAATTTGCGAAGTTTGCGAGAAACCGGCTTGTTGTTTATGTACTGACTGAGTAACGATAATGCCTGGGTCGTTTTCATTCAGTTCAAGCAATAATGGTGAGCAATCTTTCATCATTGGAATAAATTGCTCGTAGCCCACCCACGCAGAGTCGAACAGAATATAATCACAAAGATGACCAATTTTATCCACTACCTGACGGGCGTTATAAATGGTGCCGTCATAAGTCCCTAATTGGATAATCGCCAGACGGAATGGACGGGCTTCATTAGCACGTTCAGGTGCTACGCTACGTATCTGTTCACGCAGGTATTTTTCTTCAAAACAGTGAGCATCAATACCACCAATGAAACCAAATGGGTTACGGGCAGTTTCCAGATATACGGGTGTAGCTCCGGCTTGAATCAGCGCACCATGGTGGTTGGATTTATGGTTATTACGGTCAAACAGCACTAGGTCACCACGCGCTAATAGGGCATTCGTTGCGACTTTATTCGAAGCAGATGTCCCGTTCAGTACGAAATAGGTTTTATCGGCATTAAATACTTTTGCTGCATGTTTTTGAGCATCACAAGGTGCGCCCTCATGAATAAGCAAATCACCTAATTTGACGTCAGCATTACACATGTCAGAGCGGAAAATAGTTTCGCCGTAGAAATCAAAAAATTGACGACCCGCTGGATGTTTACGGAAGAATTGACCACCTTGGTGCCCTGGGCAAGCAAACGTAGAATTCCCCATTTCAACATATTTTTTTAATGTATTGAAGAATGGTGGTAGTAACTCTTTTTCATATTTATCTGCGGCTGATTCCAGTTGTTTACCATAAAAATCAGTATTGTCACCGCACAGTTCAAATACACCATTTAAAGATGGTAACACATCAGAATTCAGTTCTTCTTCACAGCAAACTGCTGCAAAAATAGGAATGTCCAGGCCTAATGAATGAATGCTTTCAATGACACCATTATTAATGTCTTGAACAGAAAGCACCACGGCAGCAACATCAGTAAAGTCTGTGTGTAAAACATCTACAACTTCACGCTGTGATTCAAAACAAGTTATGGCTGACGTACTCGCCGCGATATTTAATTTTTTCATTTATTTTTCTCTCTTATTTTATTTAGGGTATATGAACCCGTCCAACATTCTTTCAAGTTGGATTTAGTCGTTTAATAAATTCTGTGTATAGCAGCCCGTATCAATGAATTAATATTCATTAATAAACAGTCTGCTTTTCTGCGCAACACTTTGCCATGATGTAAAGAAATTAACTGAATTTCAGGCGCAGTGATCCTCATGTCATTAAGCATTGATGACAGAGGTGACATTAATTTTTTACGGGATAGCTATGTTTCTGCTGAAAGACTTTAAATACCAGCCAATAGAAATTGAGTCATAGTTTGAAACAATCTATTAGGCGTAAAAACATTACGAGTATTCGTCTTTTCGGAGAAAGCAGACAATAGTTAACATAACGCAAAGGGAGAAAACACTTTTCGTATCTGTTAAATATTGAGCATAGACAATGACTATCCAATAAAAACGGATGTCATCGCAGAGGGGGTATTATCTAAAGTGGAAATAAGAAAAACTAAAATAGCTACGGTGTGCCGGCATCATGAGATGCGTTGTCCGCCTTATATGCGCCATTTTCTTGTTGTTATTTTCCATTTGCGTAAGGTCTCTGTTTTTTTTAAACAAATTTCTGGTTTTAAACAAGGTTTTCGTTTTAAACGATATTTTCGAAAAACGAACTGATGGCGGCTATTCTAGTCATAACACTCATTCATTCTGTGACGCGCGTCATGTTTTCATTCGATTTTTAAATGCCTTTTGACTAGAAAATGAATAAAACATCATTTTAATTCATTAAAGTCGGTATTTATTCAAAACTGTACTGGGTATTATGCAAAACAGTAGCGTTATATTTAACACGGCGGATACATCGGCCGAGCTATTATTATGGGATATGAGCAATGAGAGCGGGTTCCTAATAGAATTTGTATTTTATTTGTTAATCCAAAATTATTTGTTACATCCGAGTTTATACGGAAATTTTGCATATTAATTCAGATTAATCATATGCAGTAAATGTTAGCTAAATCACGTTATCAGGCATTTTAGCGCCAGAGACCTTATTATCAGAGAGGATATGCTGGGAATGTCTCTACTGAAAGAGATAAGTGTGGGGAAAGCGGGGCAGCCGCTGCCCCATCCTAAATAAAATTAACTGAATAGTGGTAGGCCACTGTCGGTAAAGGGGATTTTTACCTGTATAACCTGCTGTTGACGGGTCAATTTGATAGATAATATCTCGCCATCATTGTCTATCTGCACCTGTGATAGCGGGTCGCGGTTATTCATATCCAATACGCAGGTAACCAGTGCTTCGGGTTGATGATGACGCAAAATCAGATAACTAATATCACGCACGGATGGATTTGCCGGCGCTAACCCTTGGTATAGCGTGGCATCTGCTGCCAGCCAGAGTGATAGTGGGCGTGCAGCCGTTTGATAATGACACTGAATGACACCATTAAGTGGTTGAGCGGTGACGTGATGTAAATATTGCATCGGGCCACTTTCGCTGACGGCGGCACTTTCTCCCATTGGCCCCACTGCCATCCCATCGATATGCAGTGCCCAATTCCACTCCTGTTGATGTGGATTGACGATAGCACTGAGATCAATAATGGCGTCTTCCAGCCACAGAATACGGCGGCGGAATTTTACATCTCGGTAAGCTTCGCTATCCCATTGGACACGGGTGTGGCTATCCAACTCGGGGGCTTTTTTACCCCAATCTACCTCGGTATCCAGCCAACTAAAGTTTGCCGATTGATGCCAGTTATGGATAACCGGTACCGCGGGTGGTTGATTTGCCTGATTAATACTGAGTGTATTGTGAGTCGCACTGTTCTTGTAGTAGCCATAATGCAGTTGAGCACCATAGCCGGTAGTGCCTAAATCCGGCAGGATCTCTTGCCCTTGCTCGAACAGAATTAAATTCAGCCGATCATAATGATCATGCTCACCCCCATAAGGGCTGTGTTTTACCAACAAAGCACGGCCAGACTGCGGTTGACGCAAAATGGTCAATCCACAATCCGGCGCATGCAGCGTATCTGTTGGAATGACATCAATTATTTGCGGTGGTAATTCTTCAACGCCGTACAGCAGCGCATCTAAATTTAGGCGGGGTTTCTGGCGATAAATATGGTGCAGGGCAGCAGCATATTCATCATGGCCATAGGTTTTAAAAGCAAATTCATACACATGGGTATGATTGAGTTGCTCCTGACCCGCAGTGCAATCATTAATGCGAGGGAATGTGCCATCGGGCATCAGCAGTTTTAAGGGGAAACTGAGCATATCCCGGTAATAAGGCAGCGACAGCAAACTATAGCGGCTACCGGCGGCCAGTTTTTCAAATGACCAGAAACCTTGCAGTGCATAAAAGTGATAATGCACTGAGCCTTCAAACCATAGCCCCTCATTGAACAGCCCATGTTCTAGCTGATAACGCAGGCCATATTCGGCATTCACCGCAAACTCGACATAATGCTCATCTTCAAGAATGAGGCCAATGACCGCGATAGCGCTGCTGATTTTCACTTCATGGTTATGCAATTGGCGGGTGCGGTGTTGCATCAGGAAATCAGCGCCCTCCCGCAATAAGCGCCCGGCGATACAGTCGCGTTGCTCCTGACTGAGCGCATCGGCAATAAAATCATAACCCAATGCGAAATCGAGCAGACAATTCGCCTCACACAATGTCTGCGCATTGGCCTTGCCCGGCCCGTTGTAAGGAATGCCTCCATGGACTGCATAGTCAGGATAGTAGCGGGCATAATTGATGAGAATATCCCGCACCTTTTCGAAGTAACGTATCTCACCCGTAAGTTGCCACAACAAACCGAGCTGATTACAGGCCTTAGCATTTAAGCCGTTAAGCGCCCGCCACCAGGCACCATCATAGGGTTCTCCCCTAAATGAATGAGAGTCTATCGGGCAACGGTGTTGCGTCGGTGAATAGCGATCCCACTCCAACTTCACTCCGTGATCGGGGCAATAATAGTAATGGTTCCAGGTGGCGATGCCGGTGGCGGGGACCAGTGTGTCTGAGTCCAAAACCACCTGATTACCCGAAATCAGCGTGGCAATAATCTCCGGCTGCTGCACTCTATTTCCCTGTTGCTGCTCGGTACTTCCCTGATATCGTTCGGTATTTCCCTGATGTAACACAACGCGCTGGCGAATTTTAGCCATCTGCCGATCCGTAAACTGCTTCATATCTGGTATGTCCTCGACGATGCTTATTTTTTTGCGTTCAGGGGCTGTGTTAATGGGTAGAGCAGGATTTCAATGGCATCCGGGTATTTGGCCATCAGATATTGTGCTTTCTGTTGGAAATCAGGATCAGCCGGGTAGGCACGGGCGGCTGTTATCATATTGACCAGTGCTTTTTTATCTTGCACTCCATCCAGGTCTTTATAGGGCCAGACTTGGTCGGTGTTGATAAAGCCCGCCACATATTGATAGCCTTTTTTTAGGCTGTGTTCGTCAAGGCTAAAGTTCCAGATATCTTTATCGGCCACTTCGCCCAGTCGGCCCAGTTTGTTATAGGCTTCCAGATGGAAATTGCTGTAATGCCACGGACGGGTGCGTTCCAGTTCCGCATTTTGTCGGCCTTGTATATCAAAATGAGATGGAATTCGACGAAGTTGTGTGATTTCAAGGCGTTTTTGCGCTGCGGATTTTTGGTCACTAAACAAGGCAAAAGAGGCGGCTTGCATGTCGAAGTAGGTGCCGTGGTTATTGTGCCAATTATCTTCTTCGAAACCGTTCTGGCTAGTCATCATCCATTGGTAAAAATCTTTGTACCATAGTTTGAGAGCTTGATAGTCAGCTTCATTGAGTACATTCGCGGGCCTTATCAATTCAACCGCATCAATTACGTCAACCAGTGCCCGGCTATCGATTAGGCCAATACCTCGTCCCTCATTGATACCTGGGATTGCTTGAGCATATTGGAGATTCGGATTCATTCGGGTATTCGGATTAACAAACCAGTTAACCAATTGATCGCGCGCTTTTTCGGCATACTCGGGCTTGCCGGTAAAGCTGTAAGCCAATGCCAGATAATAGACATCTTCACTGAGGTTGTTCATGCGCTTTTTATCCGTCGCGTCACTGTTAGCATCAGGATTTGTTTCCCCGTCTTTGCGCAAATAAGGCATGCCGTCTTTCTTGCTTGGGTCCGGCCACCAATAAGGCGGGAAGCTGTAATAGTCATGTTTATCACCACTGGCGGCCAACAGGCTTTTATCCATGACCGAATAGAGTGGTTTTTTCAGGGCCTTGTCCGCCTTAGTTATCAGATTTTTATAGGATTTTTCATATAACGGGTTGTTTTGCTTAACTTGGTCAATGCTATAGTTTATATCATCCATTTTTAATAATAATGGATGGCTTTCCGCAGCATAAATAAAGGGTGAAGATCCCAGAAGAATAGCCAGTAATAAGTTTTTTTTACTCAACGTTTTCATCATCACTTTCCTTATTTTTTATGATTTACATGATTAAAAATAAAGTGTCTTTGGTTAATTTAATTAATTCATTTATTTTTATTAAATAGATTTTCCACCTAGTAAGAACAAGGTTATTAACTGTATTGGTACTATTTAAATAAAAAAAGAACACTGTTCCATTTCAGATGGATTTGAATTCTAGGGTAAAGTTTTGGGACTTTTGTGATCTAGATCCATCTTATAAATTATCTGTGAATAAATGATTTAAGTTGTGATTGATATCAAATTAAATCTCTGTTTTAGACGTTTTTTAGGCAATTTAAATAATTATATGTTTATTTTAAGTTTTAAAATGAAGATTTTATTACTATGTTTTTAAAGGATAATTTTGTTTTACTTCTATTTTTACTGATTTTTCAAGTGTGATCTTAAGCAGAAAATTCAAAATGGAATTAAGTTTTATTTTTTGTGGTGTAGTTTTTTGTTTTCCTCTGAGTTCTAATGTTGTCGAGTGTTTCGTGATTTTATTCTGTTATTTAAACTTCTGGGTAAATTCATAAAAATTAGATTTCAACGAGGGCGCTAAGATGAAGACAAAAATGATAATGTCAAAAGTAAAAATAAAATCTTTGCTGTTGTTAACTTATTTAGCCATGGGGGTTCCTTCTCTCCACGCCGCTGAAACATTGCAGGTATGGATACGCGCCAGTAATGATTCTAAAAATATTTATAAAGCGGAAGCTGACACTTTTGAGAAGAAAACTGGTATCAAAATTGAATATTTCAATGCAACAACCGATTTTGAGCAACGCCTGGCACGAGCCGCAGCCGGTAATGCACTGCCGGACTTGATTTTTAATGATGCAGCGGCCATCGGGCAGTTTGTCCAACTCGGAATTGTTGAGCCGATTGAGCCTAAAAATATTATTGGCGGGGAAGACATCTTAGATACCGCCTGGAAGAGTGCCCAATATATTGATGGCAAATATTATGGCGTGCCAACCTCAGCTCAAACCTTTGCTTTGTTTATCCGTAAAGACTGGCGGGAAAAACTGGGGTTAGAACAACCGAAAAGCTGGGAGGACATCAGTACCCTGGCGAAAGCTTTTACCTTTAATGACCCTGATGGCAATGGCAAAAATGACACTTACGGTTTCATTTTACCCGCATCCACCACTCGTGGTTACGCCAGTTGGTTTATCAGTTCCTATTTGTGGCAAGCCGGGGGAGATTTTATTCGCCCCGCCGGAGAGGGTAAATTTAAAGGGTCACTGGAAGAACCCGCAGCCGTTGAAACACTGAGTTTCATTCGCGGCATGGTGTGTGACAAAACTGTCCAACCAGGGGCGATTAATGCCACTACGGCTGATGCGATTCCCTCTTTCCGTTCCGGGCAAAGCGGCATGTTTGTCACCGGCCCATACCATATTGCTCTATTTGATAAAGATCCCGGCAAAGACGTTTTTGAAGTCATCCCACCACCAGCAGGGCCAAAAGGGCAGACAACACTGGCTGAAGGTACCACGGTATTTATGATGAAAAGCAGTGAGAAAAAAGAAGCGGCTCAGAAATTCATAGAATTCATGATTTCACCTGAAGGGCAGCAAATCGGCATGGGAATGGGCAGTAACAATATGCCGGTCGTGCGCTTATCAATTAACAAACAGGTTGATACCAAAGCGGTTTATAACGACCCGCGCTGGGCAATGTTTGCTGATTTGTATGCCGAACATGGCCGCTATATCCCACAAGTGCCTAACTGGACGCCAATTCGTCAGGTGGCTGCTGAGGGTTTCAACCGCATCTTAGCTAACTGTGAAAGTGATATTCCTGCTGAATTAAAAGCAGTGAATCAGAAAGTGAATGGTGAATTGGCTAAACAGAATGTCTTAGGGCAGTGAGTGAATCATGATAACGCTAACCCCCCGACTAAAACGTAATCTGGTTCCGTGGCTGTTTCTGGCCCCGGCACTGGTCATCTTCACCTGGTTTAAATTCATCCCGATGCTGCAAGGGTTGGTGATGAGTTTTTACAAGGTTAACTTTAACCAGCCAAATGAGTGGGTCGGGTTTGACAACTTTTCCCGCGCGGTAGGTGATGAAGCGTTGCACTCGGCTGTTTTCAACACCTTGTTATATGTGGTGGTCACCATGGTGGTGGCCGCTTTTATCGCCTTCTTCTTAGCCATGCTATTGGAAGGGCCAGCGCGGCATTTACGTTTTATTCGTACCGCAATCTTCTTGCCAGCGGTGACGAGTGCGGCGATCGTCGCCGAAATGTGGCGAATTCTGTTTAATCCGACCAGTAATGGTGTGGTGAATCACATTTTGTCGTGGTTCAGTATTGAGGCGCAGGGCTTTCTGGCCGATACCGACCAGGCGCTTTGGACCGTGATGCTGTTGCATATCTGGAAAGCCGTGCCTTACAACATGGTTATCTTCATTGCGGGTCTGGTGGGGATTAGCCGCGATTTGTATGACGCCTCGAATGTGGACGGCGCTAACTGGTGGAATCGTCTGCGTTACGTCACTTTGCCGGGCATGATCCCCGCGCTTTCTGTGGTGCTGATGCTGTCGTTTATCCGTGGCTTCCGGGTGTTTGCTGAAGTCTATGCTACCACTGGCGGCGGCCCGTCTAATGCGACAGAAATGATCATGACCCATATCTACAAGCTGGGCTTTGAACAGTTTGATTATGGTTATGCGTCAGCGGTGTCCTTCCTGTTATTCGCCTTCACTGTGGTGCTGACCATTTGTCATCTCACATTGAAAAAGCGCATCGCCCGTTACTAACCCGAGCCGGAGACTGGTAATGAAAAGTAAAAGTTGGAACAGTATCGGCCGCTGGGTAATTTATGGTCTGTTGCTGGTGGTATTTGTCGGCCCATATTGGGGCATTATCGCCACCGCATTCAGCGGTGCACCGGTAAAACCCGGGGAGCTGCTGGCCTGGCCCAATCAGTTCTCGTGGGATAACTTTATCTTCGCCTGGATGGATATTGGCGTCTGGCAATATCTGCTCAACTCTATCGTCGTGGTGTTCTTCGGCACTGTTTTACAGGTGTCAGTCAGTGCGCTGGCGGCATATGCGCTGGCCCGTAAAAAGTTTGTCGGCGTTTCCCTGACCAGCTTGATTATTCTGTCGACCATGATGCTGCCGGAAGAAGTCATCGCCATCCCGCTGTATATGATAATCAACTGGCGGCTGCCGGTGATTGATGCCTCGCTGTACAACAGCTATCTGGGCATGATCCTGCCGGTCGTCGGCTGGGCTTTCTCTATCTTCGTGCTGACTGAATTTATGGCGGCTATTCCGAAAGAGTTGGAAGAGGCGGCGCGGATTGATGGTGCCAGCGAATGGCAAATCTTCTTCCATGTCATCCTGCCACTGGTTAAACCGGCATTAGGCACGGTGGTGACCTTCGGCTTTATCATGATTTGGGACCAATACCTGTTGCCATTGATTGTGGTGAATCAGGACAGTTTGAACACTATTCCGGTGATCCTCGGCACATTACGTACTGATGAGACCATCACACCAAATATCTTTATTGCCATCACTCTGTTGGCGATGTTGCCAAGCATCATCGTGTATCTGGGTCTGCAAAAACATTTCAATCGCGGGATCATGTCTGGCGCGGTTAAAGGCTAGGGAGAAACAAAATGGGATCGGTTGTACTTAAAAACGTGTGTAAATCTTACGGTGACACCCATGTGATCCGCGATGTATCGCTGGAAATCCCTGATGGTGAGTTCTGTGTGTTGGTCGGCCCAAGTGGCTGCGGAAAATCCACTTTATTGCGCATGATTGCCGGGCTGGAGGAGATCTCTGGCGGCACTGTCGGCATCAATGATAAAGATGTCACTGATGTCGAACCCAAGATGCGCGATATTGCGATGGTGTTCCAAAGTTATGCCCTTTATCCGCAGATGACGGTGCGCGAAAACATGGGTTTTGCGCTGAAAATGGCCAAAATGTCCAAATCCGATATCAATAAAAAAGTGGAATCCACGGCGGAGTTATTGGGCTTACAAGCTTTGTTAGAGCGACTGCCGAAAGATTTATCCGGCGGCCAGCGCCAACGGGTGGCCATGGGTCGCGCCATTGTGCGTAACCCGCAGGTGTTCTTGTTCGATGAGCCGTTGTCGAACCTGGATGCCAAATTGCGAACTCAAGTGCGCGGTGAGATCCGCGAATTGCATCAGCGGCTGAAAACCACCTCAGTCTATGTTACCCATGATCAGATTGAAGCGATGACCATGGGGCAGATGATCGTGGTGTTGCGCGAAGGGCGTATTGAACAAGTGGGCTCGCCGTTGGATCTTTACGATCGGCCCGCCAATCTGTTTGTGGCCGGATTTATCGGATCACCGGAGATCAATCAGTTGAAAGGCACTGTGGTGCAACAGGACGGGGAATTCCTGCTGCGGCTGGAAGACAACTCCTTACTGACACTGCCTGCGGGTTTGCAAGTCACTGACGGGCAAAATGTGGTGTACGCCATTCGCCCGGAACAGGTCAATGTGGTGGATGAAACCCACAGTGCTAGCGCACTGAAAGCGACGATTACGGCGATTGAAAATACCGGCTCGGATATGCAGCTATTTTGCCGCACCGGCGGGGGGCGCTTTACCTCGGTGTTTAAACAGCGCCTGGCGGTTAATGAAGGGGAAACGGTGTATCTGCAACCTAAGCTTGCCGGTATCCACATTTTTGATGCCGCCACGGGCGCGCGGGTTGCCTGTCAGGCCGCATAAAGGAAACACCCATGACGCCAATGAAAACGTCCGTGACGCCAATGAAACTCTACACGCTAGATGTGGATTGCCTTATCAAGGCAAAAGCGGTGTTGCAGCAGCCATTTTCACCTTTGCAGCCGGCGTTACGCCGGTTATTAAGTGAAGCCGATGCTTTGCGGGATCAGCCGCCGGAAAGTGTAACGCACAAAACGCTGTTGCCGGTGAGTGGCGATATTCACGATTACTACAGTTTTGGTACTTATTGGTGGCCGAATCCGCGCAAGCCCAATGGCTTGCCCTATGTACGCCGCGATGGGCATACCAATCCGCAGAGCCAGAATGATGATACTGACACTCAGCGCATTATACGGATGTGTGACCGCTGCCTAACTCTGGGGCTGGCTTACTATTTTACCGGTAATAGCCGTTATGCTCAGGTGGCGGCAGAACAGATCCGCTGTTGGTTTTTAGATGCCAAAACCCGCATGAATCCGCACCTAAATTATGGTCAGGCGATCCCCGGCATTGTCTCTGGCCGTGGAACAGGGTTAATTGATACCCGACTGATGTGGATGGTGATTGATACCATAGGGTTAATATTACCTGCCAAGCTACTCGATACTGAGGATACGGCGGTATTGCAGCAGTGGTTCCGCGATTTTAATCACTGGATGTTCCACAGCGAAGTGGGCCATTCTGAATATGTTTGGCACAACAACCACGGCACCTGGTATGACGTCCAGCGCGCCGCAAATGCTATGTTTTATGGCGATCGTGGGCTGGTTTCCACCATTATCCGCCAAGGGATTACCCAACGGCTGGCGGCGCAAATAGCGCAAGACGGCAAACAGTGGATGGAACTGGAGCGCACCGTGCCTTTCCATTACTCCCTATTCAATATGGAGGCGCATTTGCTGCTGTGCCGCTACGGCGAACATGTTGAAATTGATCGCTGGGATTGGGTGCAGGATGGTCGCAATGTGCAGCAAGGTATTGATTATTTGCTGCCGTTTATTGCGGAACCTGAATTGTGGCCTTACCGTGATTTACGCGGCATTGACTATGACAGTGCTTTGCGACTGTTATTGCAGGCTGCCCGGGGGTATCCAAAAGATGCCAAACGCTATCAGGCGGTACTCGCGACTTTGCCCGCAGATACCCTGACATCGCGAGATCGTCTGTTGTGGCAGAGTTAATTGAGGTAAAAGCTCATAGAGGCAAAGTTGATGTACACTGAAAGCTGTTCTTAGCTGGAAAATGACGTGATTAATGAGTGACGTGAATAATCCTGATGACTTAGCCTTCATAACCCGCTTCCTGCGCCAGCAACATGTCCTGACACTGTGCGCTGGTAGCGGTATAGACATGTGGTGTGCCAACTGTTTTTATGTTTTTGATGAAGTGAAAATGGCGCTTTATCTGATGACAGAGAAACACACTCGCCATGGGGAACTGATGCAGATGAATCCGCAGGTTGTCGGGACGATAGCGACACAGCCGCGCACGGTGGCATTGATAAAAGGCATTCAATATCGCGGTGAAATAACTGAATTAAAAGGTGATGCCGAACACATTGCCCGTCAGCGCTATTGCCGCCGTTTCCCGGTGGCCAAAGTTGTATCTACTCCCCTCTGGCAGCTCAATCTGCTGGAAATCAAGATGACTAACAATACCTTGGGCTTTGGCAAAAAATTGTATTGGCATGCCCCTCGTCCCTGAAATTACAGGGGGGTTAGCTTCATTCACGCCCCGAATCACTTGACTGCGTAAACTCATCGGGATGAGTTCAATAACCGCCGCCTTCCTGTAATTCCAATGACTTTGGTCATAGTGGCTGTTTTTCGGTGCTATGTAATAGTGTTTCTGGTATGTATTATTCATAACAATTGACTCGATGATTATCTCCGCGTTTTTTCGCGGCGTTAGCATCAATACCAAGAGGCAGGATATCAGATGGCGAAGGTACTATTACTGGGGGCAAGTGGTTTGGTAGGGGGCGAATTACTGCGCTTGCTACGTTTGGATGCCCGCGTGACATCTATTATTGCACCAACCCGTAAGCCATTGCCTGCTATGAATAAACTGATTAACCCGCAAGGTGAAAATATCGGCGAGCTGCTGAAAACCTTAAACGACCCGGTGGATTTGGTCTTTTGTTGTCTGGGCACCACTCGCAAGCAAGCGGGCAGTCAGGCGGCATTTCGACAGGTGGATTATCGGCTGGTACTGGCAGCGGGTGAAACCGGTTTGCGGCTTGGCGCACGACATTTCCTGCTGGTGAGTGCGATGGGGGCTAACCCGAAATCGTGGCTATTTTATAACCGCACCAAAGGCGAGGCTGAGCGGGATTTACGCACTCAGGGCTGGCCACAACTCACTTTTGCGCGCCCCTCCATGCTGGCCGGCCAACGCGCTAACCCTCGCTTGATGGAGAGCCTCAGCGCACCTTTGTTTGCCTTATTACCGGATAAATGGCGGTTAATTAAAGCCAAAGATGTGGCACAGGCGCTGCTAGACCAAGCTTTTGCTCCGCCGAAAGAGGGCGTGACAATTCTTTCATCCGCCCAGATGCAAAGCTAATTAGAGCAAGTTAATCTTCTGATTATCTTGGGCAATAGTGACTCCGACGGGCAGTGTATTGTCGAGCGCCCATGCATCCATCTGATGGCTGATATGTGTCAACACAGTTGCCTTTGGTTTCAATAATTCACTGATGGCGAGTGCCATTGTCACATCATTGTGATTGCGTGGCGGCGGATTGTATGACGATGGGTCGTGTGGCGGATGGCTGCAATCTTGTACCAGCAAATCAATATTTTTGCTGGCTAAAAACAGTGCGCTATCCGCCGGTAAGCCAATCGTATCTGTCAGATAGGCAATAGCCCGATTTGAGCTTTGCAACAGGTAGCCGAAGGTGATTTTTGAATGATTTAAGGGGACGGGCGTTACCCGTAAATCACCAAATTGGATTGGATGAAATGCCCGCAGAGGCGGCTGAAAAGCCAGTATTCCCGGGTGTTTATACAGATCATCGCACCCCTGGGCGTCTGGCGGGCCATACACCGGAATTGCATTTCCACACCCCCAGCGCAACGGAAATAACCCCTGAACGTGATCCATGTGGTAATGTGTAAGCAAAAAACGCTGAATTTCCCCTGCGGCAAACTGTTGATCCAGTGTTGGCAACCCCGCATCAATCAAACTCGTTTCCCCCTGATAACACAACATGGCACTGCAAGGTTTACGGCGTAGTGCGGGCTGCTCTCTGGCTTTGGCACAAACAACACAATCACAACCAAACACTGGTATCTGCTGGGCGCATCCGGTTCCTAACAATGTCAGTTCCATGTTTTATCCTCCCTGGCGCTGTCTGGTGAGAGACTCGTTGCCAATATTTGTTGAAATTGCCCCAGCGTATGGCGCAGTTCGCCATCATTGCAAAGTTGCAGGCAGTTAACGGGAAGTTGTTGCTGATAATGCTGTGCTCGCTGTAAACGCGCGCTGATTTGCTCACTATTTTCACGCCCACGTTGCTGTAATCGCTGCGCTAAAATAGCCGGTGAGACAGTCAGACACAGCGGCAGTAATTGACTGTGATAGCGCTGCAGCGCCTCGGGCAAATAGGCTCTGGAGCCATTTACTATCACGTCCCATCCCCGCTGTAGCCAGATATCTATTTCAACACCCACGCCATAATGGTGGCCGTGAGCCTGCCAAAACAGGGCAAATACCCCCTGTTTGGCTCGCCATAAAAACTCCTGCTCGCTCAACGCAACATGATTTTCAGCACCTGCATTGGCCTCGCGGGTGATATAGCGGTGTGCCACCATCATATTGGTGGGCATGGCCGCCCGCAGCGCAGACAGCAGGTAATCCTTGCCCGCGCCGGAAGCGCCCATCAGATAGATTAAGCGCGCCATCAGAACACCTGTATTCCCTGACGCCAGACTTTTTGCACATAAACATGCTGGCCCTGTGAACCGTCATGAGCACGTGCCAATATCAAATCAGCGCGTTTGCCCTCTGCAATGACACCGCGATCCTCTAGCCCCAAGGCTCTGGCAGGGTTACGTGTTACCAGATTGACCGCTTGCGGCAAGGTGAAGCTGTTTGTTGCATCGCGCGCGATACGGAATGCGGCATCCAGCAAACTGGCAGGGTAATAATCGGAGGATAAAATATCTAATACTCCCAGTGATGCCAGTTGGTGCGCGGCAACATTGCCTGAATGGGAGCCTCCACGGACAATATTGGGCGCGCCCATCAATACCTGTAACCCATGCTGATGTGAGGCTCTGGCCGCCACTTCGGTGGTGGGGAACTCGGCAATCACACTGCCCAGAGCCTGCGACTCTGCCACATGTTCGGCGGTAGCATCATCATGGCTGGCTAAGGCAATCCCGCGATTGCGGCAATGAGCGGCAATCGCTTGCCGGTTTTGCCCCGACCAGCGCGCAGAAAGGCTGATTTGCTCTTCTTCAAACTCCGCCATTTGCTGGTCGTTGAGGTGATATTTACCCTGATAATATTCGCGGTACTTGGCCCGAGACGCGAATTGGCGCTGCCCCGGCGAATGATCCATCAGCGACACCAGTGAAAGCTCAGGCTGCATCATCAGCTCTTCAAATAGTGGCAGGGTACTGTCATGGGGTAATTCACAACGCAAATGAATCCGATGTTCAGCTCGATTTAATCCTGAGCGCTGACTTTCCACCACGGCGTGGATCATTTTTTGCAGGTTATCCAGCCGATGGCCTCCGTCTCGTACATCACCGACAGCAACGGCATCCAGCACCGTGGTGATCCCGCTGGCAACCATTAAGGCATCATGGCTGCTCATCGCCGAATGCGCAGGCCAATCCACATTGGGCCGGGGAGTAAAAAACTTGTCCAGATTATCGGTATGCAACTCGATCAATCCTGGTAACAACCAGCTATTTTGCCCATCAATGGCCGCTGAAAGCTGAGTGGGGTGATCGCTATAGCTGCGGATCACGCCATTTTGGATTTCCAGTGATCCGCTGACCACACTTTCTTCAAGAATAAGATTAACGTTGTTGAGGATCATGATGGAGTTTCCGTGCTGATATGAGAGGGCGGCGGTGTCATGACCAGTAAACGGTCACTGACATGGTTACGCACACTTTCATCATGAAAAATGCCGACAATAGCGGCTCCCCGCTGTTTAGCTTCATCAATCAGACTGACGACGGCTGCGCTGTTGGTGCTATCGAGGGATGCTGTTGGCTCATCCAGCAACAAAATGGGGTAATCCACAATAAAACCGCGCGCAATATTTACCCGCTGTTGTTCGCCGCCGGAAAAAGTGGAGGGAGCCAGATCCCATAGTCGTGGCGGCACATTAAGCCGCGTCAACAAATCTTGCGCGCGCTGCTGGCACAGGCTTTTGTCAACACCCAACTCCAGCAAGGGCTGCATGACCACATTTAATGCACTGATCCGCGGGATCACTCGCAAAAATTGACTGACCCAACCCACCGTATGGCGGCGGACCGCCATAATTTGCCGGGCTTCGGCGCTCACCATATCCAGCCATTCTCCCTGATGCTTCACCCAGATATGGCCGCTATCGGGTAAGTAATTGGCATATAAGGAGCGCAGCAATGTGGATTTTCCGCTGCCGGAATGGCCATGTAGCACCACACATTCTCCGCTGCCGACTTCCAGTGAGGTTTGATGCAACACGGGCAGGCGAATACCGTGCTGGTGGTGTAACACAAAGGTTTTACTGAGATTTTCAACTCTAAGCTGTAGTGGGGTCATAGTAAGCTCTCACTCAGTTTTGTAATACTGATGAAACCAGTAGCTGGGTATAAGGGTGATGAGGGTCGTCCAGTACCCTGTCAGTCAGGCCGCTTTCAATAACCTGGCCCTCTTTCATCACCAACAGGCGGTTAGCCAATAAGCGGGCAACCCCGAGGTCATGGGTGACAATCACCACCGCCAATTGCATTTCCACCACCAAATTACGCAGTAAATCCAATAACCGTGCTTGCACCGACACGTCCAGACCACCGGTCGGTTCGTCCATAAACACCAGTCTCGGATGGGTCACCAGATTGCGGGCAATTTGCAATCGCTGCTGCATGCCACCTGAGAAAGTAGTTGGCATATCATCCAGGCGGGACAATGGAATCTCGACATCTTCCAGCCAGCGGCCCGCTTGTTGGCGGATTTCACCATAATGGCGCTGGCCGATAGCCATTAACCGCTCGCCAATATTGCCGCCTGCTGAGACTTGTGGCCGCAGCCCATCCAGTGGATGTTGATGAACTACCCCCCATTCGGTGCGCAATAAACGGCGGCGTTGGCTTTCCGCCATCTGATATAAATCAACCGCTTGTTGCGTCTCCGGGCGATAAAAAATCTGCCCATGTTGCGGTGCAAGACGCGCTGAAATGGATTTCAATAAGGTGGTTTTTCCCGAGCCAGATTCGCCGACAATTCCCAGAACTTCACCGGGATACAACTGGAAAGAGACATTGCTGAATCCTTTACCCGGTGCATACAAATGAGTGAGATTCTCCACCGACAGCAGCGGATGGGGGGCAATAGGTTGTGAAATAATCTGTTCAGCAATCATTGAATATTGACCTCTTGTGCGACGGCTTGAGACAGTTGCTGCTGGCAGAAATCAGTGTCTGAGCACACAAACATTCGGCTGCCTTTATCGTCCATCACCACCTCATCGAGATAACTGTGGCGCGAGCCGCACAGGGCGCAAGGCTCATCCCATTGCTGCACGGTAAACGGGTGATCGTCGAAATCCAGACTTTCCACCTTGGTAAAAGGTGGCAGGGCATAGAGGCGTTTTTCGCGGCCAGCGCCGAACAGTTGCAGTGCGGGCATCATGTGCATTTTGGGATTATCAAATTTCGGGATTGGCGAAGGGTCCATCACGTAACGGTCATTCACTTTGACCGGATAGGCATAGGTGGTGGCGATATGGCCGTAGCGGGCAATATCTTCATACAGCTTCACCTGCATCACGCCGTATTCCTCTAATGCATGCATTTTGCGGGTTTCCGTTTCGCGCGGCTCAATAAAGCGCAGTGGCTCAGGGATAGGTACTTGATAGATAAGGATCTGATCTTCAGTCAGCGGTATTTCCGGGATGCGATGCCGGGTCTGGATTAATGTGGCGTCAGTGGTTTTTTCCGTGGTGGCAACGCCACTGACCCGCTGGAAGAAGCGGCGGATCGAGACCGCATTGGTGGTGTCATCGGCCCCTTGATCTATTACTTTCAGCACATCGTAGCGGCCAATCAAACAAGCGGTTAGCTGGATTCCACCGGTGCCCCAGCCATACGGCATGGGCATCTCACGGCCACCGAATGGCACCTGATAACCGGGAATAGCCACGGCTTTCAGGAGTGCGCGGCGCAAGGTTCTTTTGGTTTGCTCGTCCAGATAACCCAGATTGTAACCCGCGAGAACTTCAGTCATGGCGCGGCTCCTGTCCTTGTGAAGCGAGTGGCTGAGAAGATAAGTGCTCACGACGTAGGCGTTTTAGTAACTCTAGTTCGGCCTGAAAATCCACGTAGTGTGGCAATTTAAGATGAGAGACAAAACCAGCGGCTTCGACGTTATCGGCATGGGAAAGTACAAATTCTTCATCTTGCGCTGGGCTGGTGACATTTTCGTCATATTCCCGGCTTTGCAGGGCGCGATCCATCAGGGCCATCGACATGGCTTTGCGCTCTCCACGACCAAACACCAGACCATAACCTCGGGTAAAGTGCGGCGGTTCTGACTCTGGGCTGACAAAACCATTCACCATTTCGCATTCGGTCAGTAGTATCTCGCCGATGTCGATAGCAAATCCCAACTCTTCCGGCTCTATAGAAATAGTCAGGTAGCCGGTACGGATCTCTGCGGCGAATGGGTGAGTGCGGCCATAACCGCGCTGGGTGGAATAACCCAGTGCCAGCAAAAAGCCTTCATCCCCGCGCACCAGTTGTTGCAGCCGTGCTGAGCGATTACAGGGGTAAACCGGCGGATTTCGGGTGATATCTTCCGGCTGGGTGTCATCATCTTGCTCAACAGGGGCTAATTGCTCTTGAGCTAATAAATCAAATACATGGGCGCAATGATTACGCAATGGGTCATCTGGTAATGCTCTGCTGTCATTGAGGGCTTGTGGCACTTCACCTTCGGCCAGCAGTGTAAAATCCAGCAATCGATGGGTGTAATCGTAAGTGGGGCCAAGCACTTGTCCACCGGGCAAGTCTTTATAAATAGCGGAAATACGCCGCTCCAGCCGCATATTGTTAGTTGCCAATGGTTGGCTGACCGCCAGACGCGGTAAGGTGGTGCGGTAGGCGCGCAGCAGGAAAATCGCTTCCACCAGATCACCGCTGGCTTGTTTGATGGCCAATGCCGCCAGCTCGCGATCATAAATACCGCCCTCGGTCATTACCCGATCAACGGCCAAACCCAACTGTTGCTCAATTTGCTCGCAATCGACCGCTGGGATCTGTGTATCACCACGGCGCTGGTGTTCCAGCAATTTATGAGCTGCCGCAATGGCTTTTTCGCCCCCTTTGACTGCAACGTACATATCAGCACACCTCCACATGGGTGGTTCGTGGGATAGCCATCAGGTTCTCGCCGCAGGTCAACAGGAAATCTAGACCCGCAGGGAAGACCGCTGGGCGGCTAAGCAGATAGTTCAACACGGCGGCCGGCAGTTGCGGCGCGATTGTGCGGTGGTGCTCAATTCCCGGCCCGCGCAGGCGTAAAGGCACACCCCGATGCAGATTATCGGCCTGAATAATGACCGTAGTGGAGTGTTCCGGTGACAGTTCGTTGCCCTCAGGGCAGTTAGCCAGTTGTTGCGCTGTAATCTCATGGCCCAATAAGGCAAAACAGGATGCACTGATGTTTGCTGTCAGGGGGGCTCCGGTATGAAAGCGCACATTCTGTTGTAGTGCGTCGCTGTTGAACTCTTCATCCAAATAGAGCGGTGTTTCCTGGTCTACCAGAGTTAACAGAATGCTGGTTGTTGCGGGATTCAGTGGCAACCAGCCGCTGGCGTGGGGGAGTGACACTAATACGCCGGGCTCGCTTAACGCCTTGAGAATACGGCGAAAAGCGTGCTGCGCATCATCAACCGGCCGGTCGAAGTGGGCGAATAAACTCATTAATCCTCTCCCCGCACTAATGTGAAGAAATCAACTTTACTGGTTGCGATAGCTCGGGCACGTAATTCCCGCCGTTCCTGCTGAATCGCTGCCAGTGGGTGAATGACGGTGTTGAGCAGTAATTCGTTTAGTCCCGCGGGTGTACCGGGGGTGGTCGCTGGATTTCGGCTGACAGTAGACAGTTGCAGCAAGGCATCCAGTAGGGCGCAAAGCTCTGCATGGGGTTTATTGCGCCCGGCAATGTAGCTGTAGCCGTAGGTATCCGCACTGTCATTGAGTTTGATAACTGCGCGAGTGATAGTCATATCGCCAAGAATAAACCGGCGGCCAGTGCCTCCCATTCGCGCCTGCAATTGGTTTAAGCCAATCTCGGGGGCGCGAATGACCTGATAGCGCGGTGACAGATTCAAGGGCTGCCAGTGAGCAAGCAAGTCAGCCGGTTGGCTGTGGGCCAACACCGACATCCAACCTTGCCGGGCGGTAGTCGTACTTTCCATTTAGTGCTCCATGGTCAGTTCAATCATGTCGGCCCGAGTCAGGCTGACGGAGTACTCCGCCACCTGCTGGCTATCAACACGGATATTTAAGGTCCGCACGCAGAGCAGTGGGGCATGGGTGGCAATTTCCAGTAAGCGGCTCTCTTTTGCCTGGGCTCGGCGCGCACTGATACGCGTTTGGCTACGACTTAACGGCTGTTGCAGTTGTTGTGAGATGAATTGATGCAGTGAGCCGGAATTAAACTGTTGTAGCGCGGGCCACCAATTGAGGTCCGGCAGGTAGTGATCGATAACGCAGACAGGTACACCGTTGACTCGCCGCAAGGTTCTCAAATGGATTACGCTCGTCCCTTCATCCACTGATAGCGCTTTGGCGACATGCTCGATACAGGGGCGTAAGACTGCAAGTAAGCGCTCACTGGTGGGGTCACTGCCCTGATCCAATAAGTTCTGGCTAAAGCGTGCATTGGCATGCAGCGGATAGTCATAAGGGCGCATTAATACCAGAATGCCGATACCTTGCCGGCGTTGCAGCCAGCCGCGCTCGACCAGCTCGTCGACGGCTCGGCGCAAGGTATGGCGGTTCACCTGATAGCGCTCAGCCAGTTGTTGTTCGGAGGGCAGATAATCCCCGCAGCGATAAGCGCCGCGCAATTCCTGCTCTAACTGAGCCGCAATTTGTTGATAGCGGGTGGGATAACTGGTCGGTGGTCTAGATAAGTGCATGGCAGATATACCCTCTGTGTGCATCATCACCCCTGACGGCCATCCACAGTGAAGCAATAAAAGTCAGTGTATAGATGGGCTGATAGCAGATTGTCATGGCGATAACCAGTAAGTGATCTCATCGCTATGCTGGCGGTTTTTAATGACAGTAGGGTTAAGCTGAGATGGCGGAACGATGAAATTTTACGTAGAGCGATACTATTTTGGCGAACCGAATTCTGGAGGGGAAATGACTCGCCATTCTCGACCTGAACAGTGCGCAGAATGGCGGAAATAATTAACGCAGGTGATGGATAACCTGATTACCGCTGCCACGCCAGATAAGCGAGGGATCTTTTAGGTCTTGCACGAATTTGCCATCGACCAGCACGTTGATTAAATCAACCACTTGCTGTTGTTCGTCCGTCAGTTCAGCCAGCGTATAGCCGGTCCAGACCCAAATATCTTTGTCGTCGCACTCATGGCGTATGCGTTTTACCAATTGCAAAATCGCAGACAGATTTTGCGGATGTAGCGGATCGCCGCCGGAGAGGGATAGCCCTTGTCGATGGATACGGAGATCATTCAGATCCGCAATAATCCTGTCTTCCATTTCTTGGGTAAACGGCTTACCCGAATTCAGTCGCCAGGTACTTTTGTTATAACAACCCACACATTCGTGTACGCAGCCGGAGACAAACAGCGTGCAGCGGGTGCCGGGGCCGTTGATGACGTCGACCGGGTAGTATTGATGGTAATTCATAATCGGTGCCTCCCTTTGTACTTGGCGCTGCCGTGAGTTGGACACGCTCACTCATCCGAATCACTGACTGGCGTCAGTTCATCGGAATGAGTTGCATGCCGCTTACCTGCAACACCAATTACTTTGGGTAAAACTTTGGTTATATCTATCTCCTCTTGTGTCGCGGAGATAGGTCAATCAGCCCAACTGTCCATTAGCCAGATGTTTTACGCGCCGTTTTACTTCTTCTTGTTTACCGGCGTTAAATGGCCGTGCATCCGGGCTACCTAAATAACCACATACCCGACGGGTGACTGACACTTTCGAGGGCTCATGATTACCACATTTCGGGCAGGTGAAACCCTTGCTGGTACAGGAGAATTCACCGGTAAAGCCGCACTCGTAGCATTCATCAATGGGCGTGTTAGTGCCGTAATAAGGAACTCGGCTGTAGCTGTAATCCCACACATCTTCCAGCGCCCTGAGGTTGTGCTGTAAGTTCGGGTATTCGCCGTAACAGATAAAACCACCATTCGCCAATGGAGGGTAAGGTGCTTCGAAATCCAGTTTGTCGTATGGATTAACTTTCTTTTCGACATCAAGATGGAAGCTGTTGGTGTAATAGCCTTTGTCAGTGACGCCTTCTACTACACCAAATTCAGCGGTATCAAGGCGGCAGAAGCGGTCGCACAGGTTCTCACTTGGGGTGCTGTACAAGCTAAAGGCGTAGCCGGTTTCATCTTTCCAGCTATCTGTTGCTTGTCTCATGTGTTCGACGATAGCCACGCCTTTTTCACGTAATTTTTCGTCATCAAAGACATGGGCTTGATTGCCAAACAGGGCATTAACCGTTTCATGGATACCAATAAAGCCCAGTGAGATGGAGGCGCGGCCATTTTTAAAGATCTCAGAGATATTGTCATCCGCTTGCAAGCGCACACCACAAGCACCTTCCATATACAAGATAGGTGCCACGCGGGCTTTGATTCCCTCCAGGCGCGCAATACGGGTCATCAAGGCTTTCTTGGCTAACAGCAAGCGCTCATCCAGTAATTGCCAGAATTTCTCTTCATTGCCTTGGGCTTCCAGGGCGACGCGCGGCAGGTTGAGGCTGATAACCCCCAGATTGTTGCGGCCATCGTGGATCTGCTGGCCATCTTCCTCATAGACACCGAGGAAACTGCGGCAGCCCATTGGGGTTTTAAAGGAACCAGTGACTTTAACCACTTGATCATAATTAAGAATGTCGGGATACATGCGCTTTGTTGCGCACTCCAGTGCCAGCTGTTTAATATCATAATTGGCATCGCCAAATTTATGATTCAGACCATCACGGATAGCAAAAACCAGTTTCGGGAACACCGCAGTTTTGCGGTTTTTACCCAAGCCAGCAATGCGGTTGCGCAGAATAGCTTGCTGAATCATGCGCGATTGCCAGCTAGTGCCCAGCCCGAAACCGAAAGTAACAAATGGGGTCTGACCATTAGCGGTATGCAGGGTGTTGACTTCATATTCCAGTGATTGGAACGCGTCGTAACACTCTTTTTCGGTACGCGACATGGCATAATCGGCGGCATCAGAAATCTGCCACTCTTCGGCCACGGCCTTATGTTTGTTAAAACTTTCGGTGACAAATGGGGCCAGAATTTCATCAATGCGGTTAATGGTTGTGCCGCCATAAATATGGCTGGCGACCTGCGCGATAATCTGTGCGGTGACGGCGGTGGCGGTAGAAATGGATTTTGGCGGCTCGATTTCCGCATTACCCATTTTAAAACCTTGGGTCAACATGCCATCAAGGTCGATGAGCATGCAGTTGAACATCGGGAAAAACGGCGCGTAATCCAGATCATGGTAGTGAATCTCACCGCGCTCATGAGCCAAAACCACGTCCCGTGGCAGAATATGTTGTTTGGCGTAGTGTTTAGCCACAATCCCGGCCAGCAGATCGCGCTGAGTCGGAATAACTTTGCTGTCTTTATTGGCGTTTTCATTCAGTAGCGCTTTGTTACTTTGCTCTACCAAACCCCGGATTTCCTGATTCAGGCGACCACGCAACTCCCGTGAAATATCCCTGTCATGGCGATACTCGATATAAGCTCGGGCGAGCTGCTTGTATTGACCGGCCATCAGTTGGTTTTCTACCGCAGTTTGGATGTCGCGGATATCAACTTTCGGCTGGTTCTCCATCGTCTGAGCGACCACTCGGGCAACAGTTGCACAATAATCTGCGTCTACAACGCCAACCGCCAGCGCTGCGCGCTCGACAGCTTCCTTGATTCGTACCTCATCAAAAGGTACCTGACAACCGTCCCGTTTAATCACTACTGTTTTCACAATGTCGCTCCTGTATCCTGCCGCGTAGGATTACCCACAATACAATCTTATCCACAAGGCAACCCGCAGCACATAAGGGCTGCGAGGGGGTGTGGATGATTTTGTGGATAACTACTACATATAGGTGTCTTAATTCCTATAAACACTATATATGGGTAATGGCAGAAGTGACAGCCAACATAATTGACCTAGAACAAGGAAATCGGATTTAGGTTAACTCCCTGTTCAGTGCGTCACAAAATGAATATTTTTATGCCGATTTTTTACACCAATGACATGGGCTAGGGATTATGCGGGCGGAAATGTTCTAGTAAAAAATCGACCCAAACGCGTACCCGCGACGGCAAATTGGCGGAAGCATAATAGAGCCACAATGGAACCGGCACGGGCCAGTGCTGAGCTAACACAGGAACCAGACTCCCGTCTGCAAAATGAGGTTCTGCATGCCACTGTGCCACATAGGTGATTCCCATATCAGCCAGTGCGGCATTCATTAATACTTCGGGTTGTGACATGACCAAACGGCCTGAAAGTTCGAGGGATTGCACTTCATTATTATGTTGCAGTCGCCATTTCACTATTCGTCCAGTTGATGGATTGCGATGTAACAAGCACTGGTGTTGATAGAGATCTTGCGGATAGGTGGGGGCGCCAGAACGTGCCAGATAAGCGGGGCTGGCAGCTAACACCATTTGCATCGGGTAAAACTGGCGAGCAATCAAACGGCTATCGGGATCAATGTGTGTGCCAATCCCAACATCAAATCCTTCCCCGACCAAATTAACCACTCTGGCCTCCAGAGAAAGATCCAAATCAATCAGTGGATAGCGCGCCATAAAATCTGGAATCAGCGGCATTAAGAGTTGTCGGCCAAAACCGGGGATTAAACTGACCCGAACCGTACCGCTGGGATGCTGCTCATCATTACGTGCGGTGTCCAGAGTATGCGACAGCGCCTGCCAAAGGGGCGCTACCCGCGCTAATAAGGCTTTGCCTTCATCCGTCAACACCACGCTATGGGTATTGCGCTGAAACAGGCGCAGCGCCAACTTTTCTTCTAACACGCGGATGTTTTTACTGACAGCGGCCGGGGTTACCCCCAATTGGCGAGCCGCCACAGAAAAATTCTCGCTTTGGGCGGCGCTGAGGAATGCTGGCAATAAACGGTGAATATCAACAGGCAGTGACACTGTGGTTGATACCTTGAGTTGAAATTAATATGACTGATGACAGTCTACACTGACGGCGTTGAAAATGAAAAAATAGCATCATTAAACCTGTCGGAGAGTGTGTTATGTCCCGGATTTTAGTATTAACTGCCCATCGTAAACCGGATGAATCTCGTATCAATCATAGATTAATAGAGGCCATTCGACCATTACCCCATGTCACCGTGCATGAGCTTATTCGCGAATATCCTGACTTCCAAATTGATGTTGCGCGTGAACAAGAGTTGTTGGAAGCCCATGACCTGATTGTGATGATGTTTCCATTTTACTGGTATAGCTCACCGGCTATTTTAAGTGAGTGGCAAGATGCGGTTTTAACCTATGGCTTTGCTTATGGCCATCACGGCGACAAATTGCGGGGCAAGCCATTACAACTGGTGGTATCGACCGGTGGTAATGAGCAGGCCTATAGTCCACAGGGATATAATCGTTATCCGGCATTGGATTTGTTATTGCCATTCCACGCAATGGCAAATATGACTGGTATGGATTTCCTGCCGCCATTCTTGGTGCAAGGGGCCAATGCGATGGAGGAGGATACTCTGGAGAGTTATGTGCGCGGTGTGGTGGCGCTGATTAAGCGTTTTTAGCCGGGTGCATAATGTGCCGATAGCATTCTGCACCCGGTTTTGCCGGGCGCAGAATGACGCCTATCACCCCATAAAATGCTCGGCAAGTTCCAAATCTCGCCGCGAGAACTCTCTCACAATCTTGCCGTTTTCCATCATTGCTGCGCGCTCGGACATGTGTGCCACCACATCACTGTCGTGACTGACCAATAAATATGTCATGCCGTGTTCGTGTTTCAAGTGGTTGAGCAAATTGAGAATTTCCGCCTGTACCGACATATCTAATGCTGACGTCGGTTCATCCAGTAGCAACAGTTTTGGCCGTAATAACAGGGCGCGGGCAATAGCAATGCGCTGGCGCTGACCGCCGGAGAATTGATGAGGATAGCGCTGTGCCGCAGAAGCCGGTAAACCCACTTGCGCTAAAGCCTGATCAATCCGCTGCTGAATATTTTGCTCGCCGTGAATCTTTAGCGGCTCGCCCAGTGTGCGCTGAATATTATGCTGCGGATGAAGTGAAGCATAAGGATCTTGGAATACCATTTGTACATCTTTACGCAATTGGCCAACAAAACGTTTTCCTGGCTGTAAGGGTTGGCCCAGCAAGGTAATCTCACCTTGCCAGTCTCGCTGCAAACCCGCCAGAGTCCGTAATACTGTGGATTTCCCACAGCCAGAGGCACCAATCAAGCTGAAAGTTTCCCCCTCTTCAACGGCAAAACTGACTGACTCAACCGCCGTTTTTACCTGATTTTTCTGGGCAAAACTGACCTGTAGATTTTTGACTTCAATCAGTGCCACGAGGACCTCCAGAGAAATCGGCGCTGCGATCTAATACCGGTAAATCAGTGCCATAGGTGCTGGCATTCGGACGGCAAGCCCATAGCGTATGGGTATAAGGGTGAGTTGAATGGGGCAGGTCAGCAGCTGCGCCTTGATCTACTAATTTTCCCTGATACATCACTAAAACTCGGTGGCAATGTTCGGCAACTAACGGCAAATCGTGGCTGATCAGCAACAAACTCATATTGCGCTGCTCAGTTTGCTCGACAATCAACTCCAGTATTTGATTACGCAATTTGGCATCCAACGCCGAGGTCGGCTCATCGGCAATCAATACTCGTGGATTATTCACCAAAGCAATGGCCAACATCGCCCGTTGGCCCATGCCGCCGGAAAGTTGGCCGGGGTAGCTGTGGTAGGCGCTTTCATTGAGCCCGACCGATGCCAGTGCATTCAATACCCGCTCATGGGCATCTGCGCCAGAAAGGGCATTATGCAGTAGCAGGGATTCCTCAATTTGTTTCCCCACACTGCGTACTGGATTCAGGGCATAGCGGGGGTCTTGCAGCACCATGGCAATTTCACTGCCACGTAATGCACCCCATTGTTTGGCTTTCAACTGCAATAGATTGTGCTCGATAACCTGGCCAGAATTACCCTGTTGGTCGGTGTTATCAGCATAATAACTCAGCTTTTTAGCACTGACTTTTCCCGGCGATCGAACTAACCCCATCAATGCTCTGGCAGTAATAGATTTACCGGAGCCGGATTCCCCCACCAGCGCGACCCGCTCGCGGCCGAGGTGGAAAGAAATGTTATCCACCACCCGCTGCTGTTGAAAATCGACAGATAGATTGTCGACGACAATAATTTTATCAGTCATGGTGAGGATCCAGAATATCGCGTAAGCCATCGCCTAACAGGTTAAATGCCATACTGCTGAGTAAGATAGCGCAGCCCGGAATGGCGGCAATCCACCATTGGTCAAAGATAACCTGCATACCGTCGGCGACCATGGAACCCCATTCGGACATCGGCGGGCGGGCACCTAACCCGAGGAAACCAAGACCTGCCGCGGCTAAGATGATTCCCGCTAAATCTAAGGCCAAACGCACCACCGCTGAAGGGAGACACATGGGTAAAATATGGCCCCACAGCAAACGCAACCCTTTGATTCCCATCATTTCAGCAGCAGCCAGATAATCACTTTTACGCAATAATTGAATCTCGGCTCTGGCCTGACGGGCATAGGCCGGCCAGGTCGTCAGCGCCAGCGCCAGTGCGCCGTTAATTAAACCGGGGCCAAGCATGGCAACAAAAGCAAAAGCCAGAATCAGCCGTGGCATCGACATCACCACATCAGTGATGCGCATCAGAATGCGTTCGAGCCAGCCGCCGTAATAACCGGAAAGTACCCCGACCAGCAAACCTAACGGCAAAGTTATCACTGTCACCAGCAGGACCAGCCCTAAGGTTGGCCGCGTGCCGTAAATCAGTCGCGACAGCATATCGCGACCATAGCTGTCAGTTCCTAACCAGTGCCCCGAACCCGGCGGCAGCAAGCGGTCAGCCGAGTTTTGCCAGTTGGGATCAAAGGGGGCCAGCCACGGGGCGAAAATTGCAATTATCACCAATAAGGAGAGGATAAATAGCCCGATGCTGGTGGAGGGCGAACGCTTCAGCGCATGGAAGAATTTTGTCATTGGCATATCAGCGCGTTCTCGGGTCTAGCAGGCGGACCAGCAGATCCGTCACATTGTTAATCAAAATAAAACACATGCCGAGCAGCAATGTTCCACCCATAATCGCGGTGGTATCTCCGGCAAACAGCGCGCTAGTGAGATAGCGGCCAATGCCCGGCCAGGCAAAAACAGTTTCAGTCAATACTGCGCCTTCCAACATGCTGGTATAGGCCAACGCAATGACAGTCAGCAAGGTGCCGCGGATATTCGGTAGCACGTGCATCAGTAAAATCCGCATTTCACCCGCGCCTTTAGCTCGTGCCAACGTAATGTACTCTTTATTCAACTCACTCAGGCAGGCCGAGCGAGTCAGGCGAGTAATACTGGCTAAGGCGTAGTAAGAGAGCAGGGAGACCGGCAAAATTAAATGGGCGATGGCATTGCCAAAGGCACCCGTATCACCAGAGCGCCAAGTGTCTATCAGGGCAAAACCGGTTTTTGCTTCCACGGTATATTGGTAAATATCATCGAGGCGGCCGGGGCCGGGGCTCCATTGCAGCCGGGCGTAAAACAGCAACAGCATTAGCAGGCCAAGCCAGAAGATGGGGACGGAATTCCCCAGCAACGTAACAAAACGGATAGTGGCATCCAGCTTGCTACCTGCCCAACGGGCGCACAACAAGCCGAGGATAACCCCCAGTGCTGCGCCAATCACCAGTGATAATGTTGCTAATTCCAATGAGGCAGGGAAGACCGTGAGCAAGTCTTGCAATACCGGTTGGCCGCTGGCGCTGGCGGTCCCGAGATCACCATGAGCTAACCGCTCCAGATAATGCCAGAACTGAACTGGCAAGGGTTTATCTAACCCAAGCTGTTGTTTAACTTGCTGATAAGTGGCCTCACTGGCGTGGTCGCCCACGATTTGCAACACTCTGTCCACCGGCGATAACGCCGACAGAAAAAAAGTGATAACCAGCAGACCGAATAAGGTCAGGGCCAGGGTCAATAATCCCTGTAAAAACCCCCAAAGACGACGCCGGGATAGGGTTCCCGGCGTTTTATTTAGTGCTAAAGACATTAAGCTGCCTGAATTAAATATGTTTATCAATAAGTCAGCGTTATTTGCTGACACGGTCATAATAGACCATATCTGCATTCAGACCTTGTTGGTAGCCTTTTACATTATCTCGCAGCACAACTTGTGCTTTGGCTTGATCTATAAAGATATAAGGCGAGTTCTTTTGCAGCTCTTCCTGCAACTGGGTGTAGAGCGCGGTGCGTTTGGCCGGGTCGGCCTCGGCGACTGCTGCCAGTGTTTGTTTATTCAGCTCAGGAATAACCCAGCCGTTCAAACCCGCAACAGTGCTGCTCTTACCGTCGTTATAAGCAAAGGCGCTGGCATTAGAGTGCGCATCAAAGTAATCCGGGATCCACAGGCGGATAGCAGACTGATGCTGCTTAGCCCGCACGCGACCATACACTTGGCTACCCGCAGCTGGCAGTAACACCAGTTTCACACCGCCCTGTGCAAAGCTGGCTTGCAAGGACTGAGCAATAGTAATGAATGGGGCTTTATTCTCAACATCCAGAGTCAGTGTGGCGTCTTTAATGCCAGCTTTTGTCAGAATTTCTTTGGCTTTAGCGGGATCAAAGGTGAACGGGTTACTTTCCAGCGCACCGGGTAAACCGACGGGCAGGAAACTTTGATGGACAAAATACTGGTCTTTCAGCAAGTCTTTGGTAATTCCTTGATAATCAACCAAATAACGAGCAGCTTGCCAGAACTCAGGTTTGCGCAGTAATGGATTCGCCGGATTGGCCGTGTTAAAGACCAAATAGTTTTGTTCGGCTGATGGAATCTCGACAACTTTAATACCCGCTTGGGTTTTCAGCGCCGCAGTTTGGTCTGGGCCTAATTCACGGGCGATATCAGCATCACCTTGCTGGATAAGCAAGCGGCGGGCACTTGGGTCTGGAACGTTTTTAATAATAACATTATTAATTAATGGCTTACCGCCAGGTGATGTTGGGTTGGCATCCAATACAATGGCCTGATGCGGCTGATAAACACGCATTTTGAATGGGCCACTACCAGCTGAATGCATTTTCAGCCAGGCGTTGCCATAGTCATTTTCTTTAATATTCGCGGTGACGGCTTTTTTATCGACGATTGAGGCAATCGGTGTTGATAAAATATTCAGCGCCACTGCTGGGCTGACATCTGCGCTCCAGCTCAGTTGCACAGTATTATCATCAATCTTCTTCAAATGCTGTTCAATATTGCTCGCATCCCAACCCAAAACATTAAGAATAAAGGCCGGTGAACGGTTCATTTTAACCGCGCGATCAAAGGAAAAAATCACGTCATCGGCTTGCACTGGATTACCCGATGCAAATACCGCTTTTGGCCGCAATTTCACTGTGAGGGTTTTTGCTGCCGCGTCGCCTTGCCAGCTTTCCGCTAGAACCGGAACGACTTTCGCCGGGTTATCACGATCGGCTTGTACCAGTCGTTGATAGAGGCTTGGAACGGTCTGAATGCTAGACAACTCATTACTTTCAGCCGGATCAAGACTAACGATATCATCCAGGGATTGTACAACTATTAGAGTATCTGGAGGTGTTGCTGCCAAAGTACTGCCAGATAGTGCTGCAAAAACCAATAATGACAGAATTTTAGCTTTCATTGAAGAACTCCCTGAAATGGATTAAACCATTATGTTTTTAATATATATTTGTTGGGGGGTAAATAGTTACACCAATGGGAAATTATTGTTTTTTCGACTATTTAATCTCAGTTTCTCACGATAGTAGCTTTGCTGTCTGTGGTCAAAGTCTCAACAGTTATTTGTTATAACAATTAGTGATAAGAACACATTGCAAAAAAGTAATGATTCTGAGGCGATAGAAAAGAAAGTACCCAGGGCTGAACAAGAAATGTGTGGCTCTAGATTGGCATGAATAAATGTTAGAGACTTCCCACTAAATGAAGGACGAACTGGTTATAATGGAACGTTATTTCATTTTATTTATAGGAAAGGGAAAATCATGATCACCGGAAACATTCATCATTTGGAATTATTGCCTTATCTGCCAGTACAATTAAAAGAAGCGATTGAATATGTGAAAAGTCACATCACGGCAGAAACCCCATTGGGCAAATATGATATTGATGGCAATAATATGTTTGTGTTGATTTCCAATGACAGCACTGGCTATCTGGAAAATCGCCGGGCGGAATATCATGCTAAATATCTGGATATCCAGATAGTCCTAGCAGGTGTTGAAGGGATGACTTTCAGTAACCTGCCCGCTGGCAAACCTGATACTGATTGGTTAGCAGATAAAGATATTGCTTTTTTACCGGCGGGTTCTGATGAGAAGCAGTTTGTGATGCAAACTGGTGATTTTGTGGTGTTCTATCCTGGTGAAGTACACAAGCCATTATGTGCAGTGGGCGAGCCTGCAAATGTGCGCAAAGCAGTCGTAAAAATTGATATCAATACATTAAAGTAACTGATTTATAAAGAAAAGGCCGGTCAGGTGATCGGCCCTTGCATGATTATTCTTGGCCCAATGTCGCGACCATCACGGCCTTAATGGTGTGCAGGCGGTTTTCTGCTTGATCAAACACGATGCTATGTGCGGATTCAAACACTTCTTCGGTCACTTCCATGCCGCCCAGTAAGTCATAAAGCTCGGCCATTTGCTTGCCAACAGTGGTTTGGTCATCGTGGAATGCTGGCAGGCAGTGCAGGAATTTGACCTGCGGGTTGCCGGTCAGTTTCACCACATTCATATTGACTTGATAAGGTTTCAACAGCGCAACACGCTCCTGCCAGACTTCTTTCGGCTCCCCCATTGAGACCCAAACATCGGTATACAAGAAATCAGTTCCTTTGACACCTTCGGCAATATCTTCTGTTAGGGTGATTTTACCGCCAGTCTTTTTGGCCTGCGCCTGACACGCTGCCACCAATTCGGCTTCTGGCCAGCATGCTTTTGGCGCGACCAGACGTAAATCCATCCCAACCAGCGCGGCGGCTTCTAACATCGTGTTACCCATGTTATTGCGCGCATCCCCGAGGTAAGCAAACTTCATTTCACTCAATGGCTTACTCGGCAAGTGTTCCTGCATGGTCAACAAGTCGGCCAGCAATTGGGTGGGATGGAATTCATTTGTCAGGCCATTCCATACCGGTACGCCTGCAAATTCTGCCAGTGTTTCAACCACCTTTTGGCCGTGGCCACGATATTGAATACCGTCATACATGCGGCCCAATACTCTGGCGGTATCTTTAATTGATTCTTTATGCCCAATTTGGCTCCCTCCTGGGCCGAGGTAAGTCACACGCGCACCTTGATCATATGCGGCAACTTCGAAAGAGCATCGAGTACGGGTCGAGTCTTTTTCGAAGATGAGCGCGATATTCTTACCTACCAGTTTTTGTTGCTCACAGCCGGATTTCTTGGCCTGCTTCAATTGCGCAGCCAAATCCAGCAGAGCTGTAATCTCGATGGGGGTAAAATCCAGTAACCTTAGAAAATGACGTTTATAGAACTGACTCATAGTATTCATCTTTGCATCCTGAATAGTTCAGTTGAATTTAAATTCAATTTATACGTATAAATATTCAATTACAACCCAAATGAATAAATCTTTCTCGTTTATAGTGGAGGCAACTGCGTGGGTGTGGGAAAATAGTGCCATACTAAGCCCATTGACTGAGGATAAAGGCATGGCAAACCGCGAAATGCTAGACGAACAACGTGACGAGACCCGCCTGATCATCGAAGAACTGCTGGACGATGGCAGTGATCCGGATGCGCTATACACCATTGAACATCACCTTTCCGCCGAGAAGTTCGAAGTGCTGGAAAAGGCTGCCGTTGAAGCATTCAAGTTGGGTTATGAAGTCACAGATGCAGAAGAACTGGAAGTTGAAGATGGCTCTGTAGTGATGTGCTGTGACGTGATTAGCGAAGTTGCGCTGAATGCCGAAATTATTGATGCGCAGGTTGAACAGCTAATTGCATTGGCTGAGACATGTGGCGTGAATTACGACGGCTGGGGCACTTACTACGAAGATCCTAATGGCGAAGATGATGAAGACGGCGAGTTAGACGACGAAGAGTTGATTGATGAAGACGACGACGGCAAGCGCCACTAATTTGATGTTTTGATCGTTAGCTTTATCGCGACTAAGCCCATGCAGTAAAAGCGTGGGCTTTTTTGTGCGCTCAAGAGAGCTTATTAGCGGTTAGAAATTAATACTGCGGGCGATATCTTTCAGTTTTATAAAACGTCGGCAGGTGAGGTTTTTATCGGTTTCCACAAGTTGTTGCAAGAATAAACTATTGAGTTTATCTAGCGTCGGGTGATCAAAACCATACCAAGTATCATACAGGTGTTCGACACTTTGCGGCGGACCAAAATACATGGAGAAACAGAGTCTATTACGTAATGTATCGTCGAAATTAACTAATTGCCGACGATTGAGTGGCGGAATGGATTTACTGGCTGGTGGCGGTACTCGCAGACGTAATGGGAAAATATTTTGCTGATACTGGCCCATGGCACCATGATCGGCAGAATGAGCTACGGAGACATCCCAGATAAAGGTCGTCAATGCTCGGGCGAAAATATTGCCCTGTGTTATGTCTTGGGCATTGGGGAAACCGGGTACCCAAGCAGCAATGGCATTGCTCCAATAAGCAACTATTGGGTCTGTTGGGGATATATGCCGTACTACGCCACTGACAAATTCGAATATCGCGGCATAATAAGCCAGTAAGAAATCCTCAAGGTCAGACCATATTTTTTCAGGATGCAGGGGATATTTATATTCTGGATAACTGGCGTTCCCACTTATACCGCAAAAAGCATCTTTTAACTGACCGGGCCACCCCATATCTTTATGAATTACCGGGATATTTCCCCATCCAGGATAGGCAGTGTAAGGTAAGTATTGGTTATTATGGCCAACAGAATAGGGGATAAGGGTTACAGCCTGATTGATGGCCAACTGAATTCGAGTGTGGGGAGATAATAATTTATACAGGAGATGTTCAGTTGGTAAACTACTTAATGTAATGGCACTGATAGCATCCATAGGGAAATGAAGCTTTGGGTGCACAGATAATGTACATGTAGTCAATATACCTTGTAATACAAAATATTTTGCTAATTCCCATGCATCACCATCATTTGGTGTCAGGACGAGATTATTAATTTTTATTGCCAGTGGAATTCCGGTGGTTTTATTTACTCGTTTGAATATTGTCACCGTTGGGGTGGAGTAAATTCCATGTAAAGGCAGAACTTTATTCATACTTAATGTATCTATTTTTAAATAGTTAGGTTCCCCATTTTCATTTTTTAGGTTGTTAATATCTATGACATCAGCAAAATCTATAGTTTCTTGCTCAGTGATGTAATCAGTTAATAATTTGCTAAATATACCGAAAAATATTTGATAAGAAAAATTTTCATCACTGGCTGGTTTTAGTTGCCAATCACCCGCCAGCATTTTTAGAATTATTTTTACCCTGCCAGATTTCAACATTTTACTATAGTGAGAAACAACATTGATTCTAAAATCATCTAATTGATCTTTTGGCACATTTTTAATAACTGGAGGTAACTCGGTGGCAAGGGTATTTATCATCGGCCAAGGGCCATTAGCCCCATAGCGGTAATCAGAAAAAACATAACCAGGCGCTGGCCCGGCCCATTTATCATAGCTTTGCACAGTCATTATCATCGCCTAAATATTAAATAGAACAATAAGTATAAGTGATGTTTTTTTTGTTTATTATTCATTGTTATTGTTGGTTGTTAATTATTAAATAATTTCATTAATTGTATTTATCATTATATTAAATTTATTTAAATAAATTTAATATAAAAAAAGAGCATATGAAAATATGCTCTGAGTGGCGGAAATATAGAGTAATTACAGTGTTTTCAGCATCGTCACTTCGCAATCGACATGGCCAGTATTTCCCATCGGGCCATTGATATGCTCAAACCCCAATCTTTCATATAAGCCAACAGCACTGGTCAAACTGGCCGTGGTTTCCAGATAACAGCGCTTAAACCCCTGTTGACGGGCAAACTCCAGCGCTTGTAACGCCAATTTTTTTGCCAGCCCTTTACCGCGCAATACCGGCAGGAAATACATTTTCTGTAATTCGCAGAGGTCAGCTTCACCACCAGACAAAGGTGCTACGCCGCCACCGCCGGCAATATTGCCGTCCACTTCAATCACCCAGTAAGCACTGCGTGGTTGGCTGTACAGCTCATATAAGTGATCCAAATTAGGATCAGACACGGTGTAGCCTTTGTCGGCAGTTAAACCGAACTCAGCCGAAACTTCTCGGATGACATTAGCGATAGCGAAGTTGTCTGCTAAGGTAATGGCGCGCACCGGCAGGCGGATAGGTGTAGCTGTGGTCATGGCGTATTACTCTATAAATCGAATGGTAATAACTTAGTAATAATCTGTAATACCATTGAATGGTGCCAGGGTGCAATGGCAAAAAGTAGGGGCCATGATAGCGAACAATTATCATAGCCCCCGTCAGACATACTGTATGTCTGATTAATTTACAGAGCAGCGATAGTCGCCTGCTGTTCAATTAACTTTTGCTTAGCTTCAGCACAGGTCGCCATTCTTTCGCGCTCTTTGGCAACTACGGCTTCTGGCGCGCGCGCCACAAAACCTTCGTTACTCAATTTACCTTCGATGCGCTCAATCTCGGCTTCCAGCTTGGCGACTTCTTTTGCCAAGCGATCCAATTCAGTGGCTTTATCAATCAGACCGGCCATTGGAATCAATACTTCAGCACCTTCCACCAGTTTGGTCACGGATACCGGGCCTTTATCACCGTCAGCTAACAGGGTGAGAGAAGACAAGCGCGCCAGTGACTGGATGAAACTCTGGTTTTCCAGCATGCGGCGCTGAGCATCAGCACTGGCACCCCGCAGCATAACGTCCAGTGGTTTACCCGGCGCGATGTTCATTTCCGCCCGAATATTACGCACGGCAATAATGGTCTGCTTGATCCACTCCAAATCACTCAGGGCTTTCTCATCGACCTGATTGGCATCATATTCTGGGAAAGGCTGCAACATAATGGTGTCCGCAGTGATGCCTTTCAGCGTTTTGACCCGCTGCCAAATAGTCTCAGTGATGTAAGGAATGATTGGGTGCGCCAGACGCAACAGGGCTTCCAACACTTCAATCAAGGTATGGCGAGTCCCGCGTAATTCAGCTTCTGAGCCGCTGTTCATGACGGGCTTTGTCAATTCCAAATACCAATCACAGAACTGGTTCCAGGTAAATTCATACAGAATACTGGCCGCGAGATCGAAGCGATAAGTGTCCATTGCTTCGCGGTAGGCTTTGATGGTCTGATTAAATTCAGCCAAAATCCAGCGGTCAGCCAGTGACAGCACCATTTCGCCGCCGTTCTGCCCGCAATCTTGCCCTTCGGTATTCATCAGCACGAAACGGCTGGCGTTCCACAGCTTGTTACAGAAGTTGCGATAACCTTCCAGGCGCTTCATATCCCAGTTGATATCACGGCCAGTCGAGGCCAATGCAGCTAATGTAAAGCGCAGGGCATCAGTGCCGTGCGGCTCAATGCCGTTCGGGAATTGCTTCTCGGTGCGCTTGCGGATTTTCTCGGCCAACTGCGGCTGCATCATATTACCGGTACGTTTTTCCAGCAGCTCTTCCAGCGAGATACCATCGACCATATCCAGCGGGTCAATAACATTGCCTTTGGACTTGGACATTTTTTGCCCTTCGTCATCGCGGATAAGACCGGTCATGTACACGGTTTTAAACGGCACTTGCGGCTTACCATTTTCATCTTTCATAAAGTGCATGGTCAGCATGATCATGCGGGCAATCCAGAAGAAAATAATGTCAAAGCCGCTGACCACGACACTGGTCGGGTGGAAGGTTTTTAGTGCTTCGGTCTGCTCAGGCCAGCCCAATGTGGAGAAAGTCCACAGGCCGGATGAGAACCAGGTATCCAGCACGTCTTCATCCTGACGCAAGGCCACATCTGCGCCCAGGTTATTTTCGCGGCGTACTTCAGCTTCATCACGGCCAACATACACTTTGCCGTCTTCGTCATACCAGGCCGGAATGCGGTGACCCCACCACAATTGACGGGAAATA